>CAZPUR010000024.1:0-3183 GCA_964589815.1 uncultured Pseudomonadales bacterium | reverse complement strand
GTAGTTAATGTGGATGCAGTCACTCTTGATGATGCTCGGGTTGGTTCGAGTCAGAAAAATGTTTCTGAGGTTAGTGGTTGGCTTAATCAAAATGCCAAAGATAAGAAAGGCTTTATTTTAATCTCGGCCGCCTCACATGACGCCATTATTTTCTCTTCCGGTTTACCGATGAAGCGTTTTATTCATGAAGGCACGGGCGGTTATTGGGAAAGCGCTACCACCATGCCAGACCAATGGGCCCGTTGGATTGTGATGCGCACCCACGACGATAATGACATGGTCTTTAAAGCGGTTAAAAATGTGCCTGGATTTCAACGTTATGATTTGGTAGACTCATATCCGTTTGCTGATATTTATCAATTAAGAGATGAATATCTTGATGGGTTGAATACGGAACCGATTTTGGGAAAACAGAAATAGCCAATCCGCCTAGTGGCGGATAAATTTCTAATTTCTCGTCCAAAGGACGATCATCCTCTGGATGATAATATCTAATTCCTGCCTGCTCGCCTCGATTCGGCGAAGCGGGCCGGCAGGCAGGTCTAATAAAATGCCAAATATCCAATATCCAAAACTAATTTCAAAAATAGTGTTATTTTTTTTATTTCTGGCCAGTATTTTAGTAGTAGTAATCCTTTACTCCAAAAATAAAACAAAGGCTCCTTCTTCTCAGTGGCAGGTGAGGTCAGTGGATACGATGAAATATTCCCGTGACCTGGCCCGGGAAAAACTCAAGGATGAGGCTTTTAATCTGGTCATCGAAGAGCAAGTAAAAAACATTGCTCAAATTGGCGCCACTCATATTGCCATTGCTACCCCTTATGATGAAGAATTTCTTCCTTTTTTAAGACGCTGGGTTAACTTTGCCAGAAATTACGGTCTTAAGGTTTGGTTTCGGGGCAACTGGTCTGGTTGGGAAGGCTGGTTTGATTATGAGCCAATTAACAGACAAGAACATCTTGAGAAAACCAAAAATTTTATTCTCCAAAATCAGGATTTATTCCAGGATGGTGATATTTTTACTGCTTGCCCGGAATGTGAAAATGGCGGTCCCGGAGACCCAAGACATAATAAAGATGTTCAGGGCCACCGTCAGTTTTTAATCCAAGAATACCAAGTTACTAAACAGGCTTTTAATAAAATAGACAAAAAAGTAAGATCGAATTTTAATTCCATGAATGGCGATGTGGCCAAGCTGATTATGGACCAGCCCACTACGGCTGCTTTAGGGGGTATTGTTTGTATCGACCATTATGTAGCTAGTACTGACACTTTAATTAAAGATATCCACGCCCTTTCAGCCCAAAGCAAAGGCCAAATAGTTTTAGGCGAATTTGGAGTACCGATTACTGATATTCATGGCCAAATGTCTGAACAAGAACAAGCCGAATGGTTAAATGAAGCCTTGAACAAACTTCTCTTAACTCCTGAGGTAATCGGGATAAATTACTGGATTAATGTGGGCAGTTCTACTCAGTTATGGAACAAAGACGGCAGTGAAAGACAAGCAGCCAAAGTAATTCGCTCCTTTTATACCTTAAAGAAATAGCCGTTTCTTTAATAAATCTCGGTAAAATTGATTAATTGTTGTATAATATATAGCTATAAGTATAAAAAGAAATATTTTTAGCTTAAAGGAAAAACATGCCAAAACAAGATGTTATTAGGCCCTATAGCCAAATTGCCCCAGAGCTTGAGCAATTAGCTAAAGAATTTTATGAAACCCCTTTTTTATCTCCTGAAGGAATTGTTGACCATTTTGGTGGATTGTTACATACTGCTTCTGGTGGAAGATTAGGAAGACCCTCTGCAGCTACTAGGTTAGCAGTAAAATTTGAAGAAGGTATGGACTCTATCACCGCTCAATTTCGTGCTGAAATGGCTAGGCTAAACGCAGACTCAACAACTGAATAAATAAAACTTCCTTAATCAAGAAAAAAACCAGCCCATAAATTTGACTTCTGGGGTATTTGTGATATACTAAGAATACCCGAATAATAAACAAATATTAAACGAACTTCTGCCTATTTCTGCCTCAAATTTTTTTTCTGCCTTAAGCTAAATGCACTGGAAATTTCTTGCTAGCTTTATCCTTGCCCTCGCCTTAGTCTTAAGTTTACAGGTTAAGTCTGCCAATGCCATTCTTACCCCAATTTTCCCCCATTGTTCCAGTCCTCAAGGAACTTTAAAAGTTCAGTACAATGATGGTATTCATGGCATTCCCGGTGACACCAGCAAACATCATGGTAGTGATGCGGTTTATTCTGTTACTGATCATAGTTTAATTCAGTGTTTTTGTCCTGAAAACGGAGTAGGTATTCAAACCAACTGGTGGAAAATCGATGGTTTAAGTCAAGCAGAAATTGACGCCTATAAAAGAAGCGGTTGGACTTATGTTCCCAATGGCGCTTTGTGGGGTTTGGATCCGGTGCCTTATTTGACGATTAATACCGAATATATCTGCGGCGGGGTTGGCGGCGGCGATGTTTTGGGAGCCATGACCGGTCCGGATTTTGAATTTGCCGCTACCGGCAATAAATCTTCAATTTATAGCCTCAGTTTGTTGGGATTGGGATTAATCATCAGTGGTTTTTCAATCAAGAGAAAAATAACCAAAATCGTCCGTGGTTAAACGGTTAAAAATCTTCCATTTTTTCTTTTTAGCAGGAATTATCTGTTTTTTAGTGGTTATTTTTCTGGTTTGGCAAAAATATAAACCCAGAAAAGTAGAATTTGAGTTGTCCGAGGGAAAAGACTTTCAACCTATAGCCGCCATAATTAAAGAATTAAATATTGAACTACCTATTTATCCGGCTACTTTTGAAAACGGACGCTGGCAGGCTACGGCTAAAGGCGTTTCTTATCTGACTGGCTCAGCCGCCCCCGGAGAAAAGGGCAACAGCATCTTATATGCCCATAATTGGCCTAATCTGTTCGGCAACTTAATCAAAATCCAGCCAAGTCAAGTGATAGAAATCAAAGCGGCCAATGGGGAAATAAAAAGTTTTACCGTGGTCGAAACAAAAATTTTAAATCCTAAACAAACTTATATTTTGGGTTCTTCTTCTGAAGCTAGGTTGACTATTTATACTTGTACCGGATTTTTAGACCAAAATCGTTTTGTGGTTACCGCCGTTCCTCTTTAAGAAGTCAAGAGTCTATTCTAACCCTTCAAGCATATCT
>CAZPUR010000023.1:0-3203 GCA_964589815.1 uncultured Pseudomonadales bacterium | reverse complement strand
TTTGTCCAAGCCATCGAAGAACTTGACTGGCCCAAAGACAAACTTGATGTCCTGCTTTTGCTGGAAAAAGACGACCAAGAAACGATTAAAACAGCCCAGGCAATGAACCTACCTAGTTATTTCCGCATTATAATTGTTCCTCCCTCTGCTCCTCAAACCAAACCCAAAGCCTGCAATTATGGTCTTTCTCTGGTTAAAGCTAAACATGTAGTCATTTATGACGCCGAAGACAAACCTGAGCCAGAACAATTAAAAAAAGCTTATTTGGGTTTTCAAAAAGTAGATAAAAAGGTTATCTGTCTTCAGGCTAAGCTTAACTATTACAACCCCAGCCACAATCTTTTAACCAAATTATTTACCGCCGAATACTCTTTATGGTTTGAAATCATTTTGCCCGGACTTCAGTCTATTAACACCATTATTCCTTTGGGCGGCACCAGCAATCATTTTCGCACCGAAAAACTGCGTCAACTCCACGGTTGGGATGCTTTTAATGTCACCGAAGATTGTGATTTGGGAGTGCGTTTGTTTAAAGAAGGTTATCAGACGGCGATGATTAATTCTATTACTCTGGAAGAAGCCAATAGTAATCTTATAAATTGGGTGAGGCAACGTTCCCGTTGGATTAAAGGTTATTTGCAAACTTATCTGGTGCATATGCGCCAGCCCTTCCGCTTTTTCAGAAAACAAGGTCTCCATGCTCTTTTATTCCAGTTAATTATTGGTTTAAAGATCAGCTTTATTCTGATTAACCCCATTTTATGGGCGGCCACCATCAGCTACTTTACCCTCTATTCTCTGGTAGGCCCGGTGATTGAAACGCTTTATCCGGCACCGGTTTTTTACATTGCTCTCTTTTCTCTTTTATGCGGCAACTTTATGTATCTTTACACCTATATGATCGGCTCGGCTAAAAGAGAACACTGGCCAATAATTAAATATGTTTTTCTCATTCCTTTTTACTGGCTTTTGATGAGTTTAGGAGCGTTAAGAGCAATTTTCCAATTAATTTTCCGGCCTTATTTCTGGGAAAAAACCGAGCATGGCCTTTATTTAAAAGAAAAAAGATTATTGGGTTTAAAAAGATTCTCTTTGGCTCCAGCTAAATCAGTCTGGTTTAAAGGCGCTCTTTTGGTTGCCGCCTCAATGCTGGCCAATTTCTTTAATTTTTTGTATAACGCCTATTTGGGACGAACCGTGAGTCTGGAAGAATTCGGCCTCATCAGTTTATTCAGCAATATTCTTTATTTAATCCAGGCCGCTTTTGGCGCTTTTTCTAAAACCGTCACCCATCGAGCCGCCTTTCTTTTGGGAAAATATCAAAAGCCGGTCAAAAGCTTTTGGCGCTTTATTAGGCGTCGGGTGCTCAAAATATCCCTTATCAGCAGCGGCCTTTGGCTGATATTAACGCCGGTTTTGACCAACTTTTTCCAAACCAAGACCATGCTGCCTTTTGTTTTGTTCACGCCGGTTTTATTAACCAGTATCTTGGCAGCCGTAGATGGAGGTTTTCTTGGCGGCAATCTTAAGTTCGGCATTTTAGCCTTGATTACCGTAGTTGAAGCCATAGCTAAGTTTATCTTTGCTTTTGTTCTGGTTTCATTTAGATATACCAGCTTGGTTTATGCGGCTATTCCTGCCTCTATATTAATTGCTTTTTTAATGGGCTGGCTGGTAGTTAAAGCGATGAAAGAAGAAACCGAGGTAGATAAAGAAACGAGCCAGTATTTTCCCAAAAAATTCTTTGCCACCTCTATTTTAATCGACCTGGCCGTGGTTAGTTTTTTAAGTTTGGATGTGGTCTTGGCCAAACATTATCTTTCGCCTCTTCAGGCGGGATATTACGCTCTCCTGGCTTTAGCGGGCAAAATGATCTTTTTCGCCGGCACTCTTTTTAATCAATTTGTTAATCCGCTTGTCAGTCAAGCTCTGGGTTCGGGTAAAAACCCTAAGCGTGTTTTTCATCGTCTCTTAGTCTTGACAACTGGTGTCAATCTCCTGGGTTTTATGGGTATTGGTGTCTTAGGTAGAATTACCGTTCCTCTTTTATTTGGTCCGCGAACGCAAACGATTGTAGCCTTGCTACCGCTTTACACTTTGGGTATGGCCTGTTTTACCATCAGCACCAGCATTATTACTTATCACCAGTTAAAAAAAGAATATCTTTTCCCAGTAGCTAGTTTCTTTTTAGCCTTGGCTCAGGTAATTGGGATTGCCTTATTCCACCAAAATCTGGAAGTCGTTACCACCGTCATGGCCGTGATTGGTACTGGTTCCTTAGGATTGATGATTTTACTCCACCAGTTTTATTCCCCAATCAAGACTATTTTTATCAACTTTGTTGACTTTTTGGGCTTGCTTGCTCCTGCTCAATCAAAAGAAAAAACAGAAGGCAAGCTCCGAATTTTAATTTTTAACTGGCGGGATACCAAACATGTCTGGTCCGGCGGAGCGGAAGTTTATGTCCATGAACTGGCCAAAAGATGGGTGAAAAAGGGCCACCAGGTCACGGTTTTTTGCGGTAATGACAACCGCCATCCCAGAAATGAGGTAATTGATGGGGTACAAATTGTCCGTAGAGGCGGCTTTTACACTGTTTACATTTGGGCTTGTCTTTATTATCTCTTCCGTTTCCGCGGTTTGTTTGATGTGGTGATCGACTGCGAAAACGGTATTCCCTTTTTTACCCCTCTGTATATCAAAAAGATACCTATTTTTCTTGTCATTCACCACGTCCATCAAGAGGTCTTTAGAAAAAGCCTTAAAGCACCTTTTTCCTGGCTGGCTTCATTTTTAGAAATCAAGTTAATGCCTTTAGTTTATAGAAAAACCAAAATTATTACGGTTTCCCCCTCTTCAAAGGCGGATATTCTCGACCATAAATTAACCAAAAAAGAACCGGCTATTGTTTATAATGGTGTTGATGCGAGCAAATACAAACCGGGTAAAAAAAGCAAAACGCCATTAGTAGTTTATATTGGCCGGCTCAAATACTATAAAAGTTTAAATATTTTCATCCACGCCGCTAAAAAACTTCTGACTAGTAATCCGGAAATAAAATTTGTCATTGCTGGTGAAGGAGAGGAAGGCCCAAAGCTAAAAAAATTTACGGCCAAATTAAAATTGACCGGAAAGATCAAATTCTTAGGCAGAATCAGCGAAGAAGAAAAAATAAGTCTCTATCAAAAAGCCTGGATTTTTGT
>CAZPUR010000022.1:0-3609 GCA_964589815.1 uncultured Pseudomonadales bacterium | reverse complement strand
TGATACATAGCCACAATTTTAACATTTCTAGTGGCTATTTTTCAACTTTACCCTAGGATATGAGTAATCCTGTGGTGTTTTACCGGTTTCAAATAAATATTTACAAAAAACCTTAATATCACGGATATAGTCATTAAGGGAGTAAGGGCTTAGTTTTAATTCTGCTTTACACCTGATAAATTCTCTTAATATTTGAGTTGAGAGCGGGCGATTACCGAAAAATTTAATTAATTGAAGTAATAATTTCTGCCTGCCCTTAATTGTGTCTTCAGTAAAGCCCCGTTCATACTTCATGTAGTCAATATAATCATTGACCCAATTTTTAGCTTTTTGGTCCATAAAATTTACACTTTTATGTTAAAATAAAAGCAGTATGGAAGAGACAAGACGATTTCAAAAAATAGATATTTATAAAGAAGGCCTTTCTCAAATGGCTGAGACAAGAGAAATAAGTTTAGAAGAGGCAGCACAGCTAGCGCGCCAGCAAGCAATCCAAGAAGGAGAAGATGAAGTTTTAGTCCCAGTGATTGACAGGACATTAGCTGCTTTAACAGGCGCTTCGTCAGGTGAACAATCTCAACAGGAAGGGAAAAAACAAAGTTAAGGTTTATTTTTATTCTCTCTATTTCCATCTCCATTTTTTTACTTTCCGTTCCTTTTGGTTTTCCCAGCCCTTGTTCGCTATAATATAGGTTATGCGCTACTTCATAAAAACCTACGGGTGCCAGATGAACAAAGCAGATAGTGAAAAAATTGCCGCTGCATTTGAAAAAAAAGGCTATAAGCCAGCCAAGAACTATAAAGAAGCTAACGTGGTTATCATCAACACCTGTTCGGTTCGTCAATCAGCCGAAGATCGGGTTTTAGGTTTAGTTAATAATTTAAAAAAATTGAAAATTGAGAATTCATTGAAAAATGAAAATTGTAAATTGAAAATTATAGTTACCGGTTGTATGTTGCGTTACAGCCTTTATCGATTAAAAAAATTGCTTTCTGACGTAGATGAATTTATAAAATTTAAGGATTTAATTGGAAAAAACTTAAGTTCTAAGTTCCAGGTTCGAAGTTCTTTAACTCATGCTTGGGTAAAGGTGATGGAGGGTTGTAATAATTTCTGCACTTATTGTGTAGTTCCTTATGCCCGCGGTCCGGAAGTTTCCCGGCCAATGGAAGAAATCATTTGTGAAGTTAAAGAATTGGTTAAAAGAGGCTATAAAGAAATAACTCTTTTAGGTCAGAACGTTAATAGCTATGGTAAGAGCTCAAAGCTCAAAGCTCAAAGCTCAAAGCTGCAGTTTAAAATTCAAAATTTAAAGAAAAAATACAAAAATAACTTTGCTATTTTGTTAGCCCTACTTCATTCAATTAAAGGCTTAAAAAAGATAAAGTTTATAACTTCCAACCCCCATGATTTAACCGATGATATTATTCAAGCGATGAAACTGCCTAAAATTGACCGCTACCTTCACTTAGCGGTTCAGTCAGGCGACAATGTTATTTTAAAAAAGATGAATCGGAAATATACCCGGGAACAATATCTTAGTTTAATTAAAAAAATTAGAAAAGAAATTCCAGATATAGAAATCGGCACTGACATTATTGTAGGATTTCCGGGTGAAACTAAAAAACAATTTCAAAATACAGTTGATCTTTGCCAAAAAGTAGGCTTTAAAGTGGCTTATATTGCTAAATATTCGCCTCGCTTTGGCACGGCTGCCTATAGACTTAAAGACAGTATTTCTCCTCAAGAGAAAAAAAGGCGTTGGCAAATTTTAGACCAATTGATTAATAAAAAGTGACTCTTTCTGCTTGACAGTTTTTTTCAAGGCCATCTATAATAGTCTTAATGAGGAAGATTTTCTTATATTTGTTTTTTTGTTTTTTTGGTTTATTTCTTTTTAGTTCTACTGTTTTAGCCCAAGGCGCCAACTATAGTTTAGAGGCTTCCGTTGATAAGATTAGTCTTAATGAAGTTTTTATTGCTCAAATTTTTATTTCTTCAGCTAATGAAGTTAATGTCGCCCATCTCGAAATTGCCTATTCCCCTGATAAACTTTCGTTAGATGATATTAGTTTTACTAATTCGGTTTTACCCGGTGTGGTGGAAAAAGACACCAGCAGTCGGGGACTAATTAAATTGACTTCTTTTGATGCTGACGCTTTTCAAGGCCCTGATGGGCTTTTAGTTTCCTTAAAATTTAAAGCCGAAGCAGAAGGGCTATCGACGATCGAAATCTTGCCGGAATCAAAAATCCATTTAGCCGACGGGCAAGGGACTGATGTTTTCCATTATGAGGCTTCCAAGAAAATCCTTTATACCACTATTACTGGTGATACTTCTTTAGGAGGAGATTCTTCGGGAGCAGAGAACCTATTTCCTTATCAATCTTCTCCTAGTTATCAAACTCCAGCAGAAGAGTCCACTCCTAAAACAGGAGTAGCCAAAGTAGTAGAGAAAATCGCCAGCCTTATTAAGGTACCGATAGATTTTGTTAAAGAAAAAATGAGCGACAAAGAGACGGTGTCTACTGATAGGGCAAAAGAAGAACTTTATTTTCCTGAAAAAGATACGGTTGATTATACTCAAGACCGTCAGACAAAATTAAAAAAATTCATTAATGAAGTTAAAGTGGGCGGCAGTTCGCAAAAAAATAAAATGATTGGCTTATCAGTCTTGATTTTTATCTTAATTCTAATTATAGTGGGATTACCCTTATTTTTATTTTTAAAGAAAAAAGAAAGTGTGGAAAATGAGTATTAAGGATTCTTTGATGGAATTCTTTTTGAAATTAAAAAGAATTTTTAGTAACCGAAAACCTCTCCTTCAATTGTTTATTTTGTTTGTTTTTTCCATGGTTATTTTTCTAGTAGTTAGGCAACTAGAGTTTATCACTAGTTTAATGACTCGAGCCGCCCCTTACGAGGCAGTTTTCTCACTTTCTCCCAATAATTTGGATTTACAACCAGGAGAAAGGAGATTAGTTGAGGTTTATCTTGACCCTCGGGTAGGAGATAATCAGGCTTCAATCAATGGCGTTGAGTTTAAAATTAGCTACAATCCCAATGACATTAGAATCGTGGATGAAAATGGCAATCCGGCTAGCCAGATCCAGGTAGCCCAAAATCAAGGCGACGTTTTTTATAATTTAAATACTTTTACTGCCCAAAATAGTGTTTCTAACGGAGAGATTTATTTATCAGCGGCAATGATTCCCGGCGGCTCTGCTGGCGATAGTTATGCTGGAGCCATGGCCAAAATGGCCTCTTTCTATATTGAAGTTTTAGCTAGCGGCGGCAGTACCACTCTTTCTTTTTTACCAGTAGGGCAAGATAGTGCTGATGATTTTATGCATGCCTATCATAAAGACGAGGAACCTCCTTATGTTGATGTTTTAAACCCAAGTATGAATGGTGCCGCCGGCTCCAGCCTTAAAGTAAATGTTGGTTCTTTGGGTGTTGCTGCTTTGTCTTTAAGTACTGACGTTCCCCTTTTTCGTACAGGAGATAATTTTAATGTTAACATAGAGGTTGATACCGCCTCTCAGGATATTGTTGGCGTTGACGCCGCCCTCGAATATAACTCTGATATTTTAAGTCTTGAAAGTATTA
>CAZPUR010000021.1:0-4251 GCA_964589815.1 uncultured Pseudomonadales bacterium | reverse complement strand
GCTTTTTAGTCTTTCTCCTTATTTTTACTCTTAACTTAATTAGATTTATACCTTTAATTCCCAGTAGGCAAGGTTCGGCTTCTCCTGCCAGAGAACAAATTTCTATTGCCGGAAAAGCGAGAGATGACCATCAGACCCCTTCTTCTACGGAAGAAAAAGTGGTCAAAGAGGCGAGAGAAAGTCAGCAGCCTAGTTTGGTGGTTGAAGAACATAATGCCTGGACCGACCCTCAAGACTTTTATTTAGGAAAAGAAAGCTTAGAGCTGAGTTTGGGCAAGGATAACCGGCAGTTAAGTTCTTCGATGAGGCAAACAATGGATAAGATTAAGGCAGAACTTAAAGATATGGGTAAGATTAAAAAGGCTGAAGCTAAGGAAAAAGAATATTTGCCCTATTATTCTCAAGAAACTGAAGAAGGCTACAGACTCTATTTAAAATCAGAGAAAGGTATTCAAAGATATGAATTTAAAAAAGATAATCCAGGCTTTTGGTTGGCAGAAGAAGAGACAGGCAAGGAAGAGTTTGTGGATCAAGTCTGGTCTCGACCTGTTTTTCAATACCAGGATCAATCAGGTCAGTGGAAAGATTATGAAGCGCTTTTACCTTTAGACTTTAAATTAGAGGAATTTGGGGATTACCTGATTTTACTCAGTCTTTTTGAACTGAAAAGCCAAATCAACTCTCAGACCATCAAGGGAGAGATTGAGTTAAAGCTTGGCTTGATGGACCAAAAACAAATTAGTAAACTTACCTTCAGATTAGGAGAAAATAGTAATCTGAATCGCTTAGTTTGGGAAACTAAAGTTTTGGAAGAGAGCTTGATTGAAAAAGACGAGGACAACCTCATTGGCCTTGCGACTGGCCCTAACGGAGAGCTAAAACCGGCTAAAACAGAGGCTTTGGGTAATATCGTCATTGACTGGCAGGATTATCCGGGCGAAACTCGTTGTGAACAGGATAAGGAAGAAAATTTAAACCGAGTCTATTTTTATGAGAGCGGTTTAAGGGGCGGCTTTGAAATTGACCCGACTTTAACCGCTTCTTGGTCAGGTTCGATTTTAACGGTTACTTCGGCCACCAGTTCGCCTTCTTGGAGGCTGGAATTTAGACCAGATGTTCCCGGAGTGATCAATACAAATTATTTTCCGACGCTTTTTATTCCTTATAATGACAGTAATCCCACTGCAGTACTTCTGGGCATTGGCAATTACGCTAATTCCCTGGATCATTGGGGTTATGAGGACACTGGCGGCTCGGCCACGATTTTGGAGGAATCAGCGACCAGAGTGGTGGTTCGTTCTATCGGCACCATGGATTCTAGTGGTGAGACCGCCACCAACGGCTCCTATGTGGTTGATTGGACGATCACGCCTTATAATTTAACAATAAAGGCGGTGGTCAGTAATGTCACCACTGCGTCCGATAACGCCCATTTATTTTATTCGGCTTACGTGGGCACTCAAGTTGGTAGCACTCGCTATGTTTACGATGATGATAGCGCTCCAAGCTCAGATAATTTCAGTGGTATTGTTTGGTGGGTGGCCCTACCTGCGGGAATGACCTATGATAAGATTGGCAGTGTGCTTTACGAGGGTGTTAACGATATTTCCATCAACGTGGTGGAGACCAACGGTTTGGGCGCTTTTGATCGACAAGTGAGAGCGGACTTCACGGCGGTCAATGGATCTTATGCTCAGGCTTGGGGTGACGATGATATTGGTGGCACCAATACCTTCACCTCAGGGGACAGTTGGTCAGTCCGGATTAATTTCAGTACCGCCGATACCAATGGGACTTATGCTCGGGGTCTAGCCAGAGATCAATGGAACCCCGATGATTTGTCCGACAGCATTGGGACCGGGACTTCGGGCTGGTTTGATACTGATGAAAACACGGTTTCTTCTGCTGATTTTTGGAATGAGGAGGAGGGATTCTATTGTCTGCAGGGGACCATGGGAGCAACGCAGTTTGCTCAGTGGGACATTGACGGAGGAACCTACACTCGCTATAAATCAAGCTACAAAATCAGAGGCTGGCGTTCCACCAGTGAACCATCTGTGGTGACTTTAGAAGGAGCAGGCCTAGCTGATGGGACTAATTATAATATGGATATCGCTCCTTTTTCTGAAGCCTGGGTGTTTGATGATGATGGCTCAGGCTATAAAAAACTTTCAGACGGCGGCGACAATGACGATGCGGATGAATATTTAAACGATACTACTAATGATTGGGATTTTGGTGATGGGACGTATACTTTTGGTGACAGCAGCAGCGACTATTTTTACCTTGGTTCTCATGACCAGTTTACTGGGGTTAATTTAGACCTATCTACTGTTGGTTCTGGTTCTTCACCGGTAATCACTTGGCAATACTGCAGCTCTAATGCCGATACCAGTACGGCTTGCGATAGTTGGAGCAGTCTTTCAGAGAGCGACACTGACGCTGGCGCTTCTAATATGACTGCTTCAGGGAACTTCTACTTTGCCGATCCGGCTGGTTGGGTGGCTTCTACGGAAAATTCAGGCAGGGGAGCCTTATGGTGGATTAGAGGTTATGTCAGCTCTGGTTCTTTTACCACTGAACCAGTAGAAAACTTTATCAGAACGGACATCTTACTTTTACAATATCTTTCTGATATTTCTTCTGATAACCAGACCTTTGTGATGGTACCAGAAAATTTATGGCCATTTTTGATTATTACTCCTTTTATCTATAAAATAGTTAGAAGGAAAAAATCCCGCAGAGCAGGGGTAAGCCAATGAAACAGAAAACAGTTTTTAAACTAATTTTGGTCTTTTTAGTCATTCTTTTAATGACTTTGCCCTTTATCGTTTCTTTTAATGAGATTTTAACTAAAATAGTGGAGAAGGCCGGTTGGTATCAATGGATTGAAAAAAAGATTATTCCCCTAGAAGTAAAACTCGTGGGGGTGATTTTAAAACCTTTGAAAATAGACTTTGTTGCTTATGATGACGGTTTTAAAGCCAATGATAAATATGCCCAAATTTCTTGGAATTGTATTGGTTGGCAAGGCCTTTTGCTTTTTTTATTAACTTTGCCTTTTGGTTTCAGAGCCGAAAGTTATACTTTTTTTTCCAAAATAAAGGCTTTTTTAATTGGTCTTTTAGGTACCTTTTGGGTGAATCTATTAAGAATTAGTTTTACCGTTATTTTATTAGTAGTTTCCCAACCTCTTTATGCTTTAGTTTTTCACGATTATTTAGCGGCTATTGTAACGGTGGTATGGTTGGTGGTGTTTTGGTGGTTTTCATATGCTTATGTGTTAGAGGAGAAGTCTAGGTAAACCTATATTTTTTACTATTATTAATTTAAGCCTGTCAAATTAAAGAAATTCATTCCTAAATAAATCTCCCTGTTTGGTCTAATTTCATAAATACTTTTTAATTGAATTTTTATAGTGGTTGACAGTCAATTCCCATTAATGTTAACATTTTTAAATGTACCAACGCCTGCCAGTAGAAGAGAAAATTAGATTCATTAAACGGGTTTTGGCGGGAGAATCAGTAGTCCGGGTGTGTCAGGAGGCAAATATTTCCCGGACGGTTTTTTACCGCTGGCTTAAAAAATATCAAAAGAGCGGACCTCGGGCCAAAAGGAAAAACTTAACTTCTAAAATTAGAAAAGGTAAGAGGCATTGGCGAACAATTCCGGCCAAAGATGAAAGAAAAATTATTAAGACCTGCCTTAAGAATCCTCAGCTTTCTCCGCAAAAACTGAACCAGCTTGTTAGTATCAGCCCTCATGGTATTTGGAATGTTTTAAAAAGGAAAAACCTTAATACTTATAAAAAAAGAAAGCTCTATTTGTCTCAATATGGAACCAGCTTAATAAAACCACCTGATTTAACTGATAAACTGGCAATGATTAAACGTTATCAGGAAGGAGAAAAGATTGCTTCTTTATGTAAAGAAATTGGTATTTCTCGAACGACTTTTTATAAATGGTTAAAAAGATACCAGACAGCTTCTCTTAAAGAGAAAAAGAAGATTTTAAAAAGTTGGCGGCCTAAAGGAGAAAATCATTGGCGTTTTAAACCCAAAACTAAAGAGCTAGTTTTAAAAATAATAATTAAATTTCCTCAGTTGTCTCCGCAAAAAATCAGTCAGAAAATGCCATTTATGGCGGGTAGACCTATCTTGGGAGCTCATGGAGTCTACAACCTTTTAAAGAAACTTAATCTTAATCTTTATGAAAAAAGATTAAGCTATAGTCAAGCCCATCAACCGGTTA
>CAZPUR010000020.1:0-8551 GCA_964589815.1 uncultured Pseudomonadales bacterium | reverse complement strand
ACTAGAGCGGTTGGCAGGGCCATACCAATGTCTTCACTGGCAAAGATAACCATCCGTCTGGCAATAAACAATGGGTCTTCTCCTGCTGACACCATTCTGGCTAAATAATAAAGGGCGGCGTCAACATTGCTAGCCCTCATACTCTTCAAAAAAGAGCTAATTGTGTTGTAGTGTTCTTCTCCTGCCTTGTCATAACGGAGATAAGGCGACTGCAGGGTAGTTTTTAAAATCTCCAAACTAATCTTTTTTCCGCCAGCTGGCAGATTTTGAATTTTCTCCTTGAATAATTTATAACTTGCCTCAAGTAAGTTAATTACCTGACGAGCATCACCGGCTGATAAGTTAATCAACCAATCCTTGGTTTTTCCATCAATTTTTAAATCTTTATCTAAACTACCCAAGGCTCTTTTAATAATCTTGCCTATTTCTTCCTGGTTTAATTCTTTGAGAACAAAAACCCGGCAACGGGAAAGAAGCGGGCCAATGACTTCAAAAGAAGGGTTCTCTGTGGTGGCGCCGATTAAAGTAATCGTGCCATCCTCAACAAAAGGCAGAAGATAATCCTGCTGAGCCTTGTTGAAACGGTGAATTTCATCAAGAAAAACAATGCTTCCTTTTTGATTTAACCCTTGTTTAATTAATTGAACTACTTGCTTTAAATCTTTTTTACCGGCGGAAACAGCTGAAAAATTAAAAAAATCCAATCCTGCCTCTCTGGCAATAATCCGGGCCAAAGTGGTCTTACCACAACCGGGTGGACCCCAAAAAATCATGGAAAAAACCTGCTTTTTTTTAATCGCTAAGCGTAAGGGCTTTCCCTGCCCTACTAAATGGCTCTGACCAATAAAGCTTCTTAAATTTTGGGGGCGAATACGATCAGCTAAAGGCACGGTTGGCTTCATCACTTGACTTTAAAACGGATGTCAAAATCCAGGGCAGGCGGGGTCAACTCTTCCTCTTTAAGGTCAACTTCTTCTAAATGCTCTTCAAACTGCATTAATTTACCTTCCAAACCTTCAGATAGGGGTGAAGGTGAAGGGCTGGGACTAGGTTCTATTGTAGGGCTGGGGCTGGGGCTGGGTAACGCTTGCTTACCATTTTTCCGTTTAAGATATAAACCTAAAACAATGCCCCCCAGGAAAAAAACTACTAATAAAATAATAAATAAAAGAAAATTTTTGGATTTTAGTTTGTTTTTGATTAATTTAATTTTTGGATTATTCCTTAGCTTGACCGGTTTAGGTGGCTTTGCTTCTTTTTCTGCTTTTAATTCTCTAGCTGGTGGTGGTGTTTCTCCACTTATAGGCGGAGGGGACATTTCAATCATAATTCAGTTGAGCTAAAATCTCTTTTAAAAAAGATAAAGCTTGGTTTAATTGAATCTTGGCATCATCAGCATCAGTTTTTAAGTTATTGAAAAAGTTTATCATGGATGTTTCTTTTTTAGCCGATCTAAGATTCCAGAGGTTAATCTCCGCCGCTTCAATTTCTTTTTGGGCAAGATAATTTTTGACACTAACTTCTCTTAACCAAAGATCCAGTTGTGCCGCTTGAGTGGCTGATTTATTTTCAAAAACTTCGTCTTTCAATAAAGCCGTCAATCCGGTTGATTCTTGTTGTAAACTCCTGATTTTACCTAGAATCATCTCCGCTAAAGCTTGATAGCCTAAATTCTTCATCTCTTCGTCTTTGTCTTCAATCCTGCCTGATAAAATAAATAAGTCTTCAAAAGAAGGGTTTTCCAGATTTTCAACCTCTTCACTCTCTTCTTCTAACCAAACAATTTTTTTATCCAATAAACTTAAAAGGTCCTCTTTGGCCTGAGGGTTCATTACTCCTGGCGTGTTTCTTAAGCGATTTTTTAAAAGTAAAAAATAAGTTCTTAAGACCAGGTTTCGTTTTAAAATAAATGTTTCAGTATCCGCTCTGGTTGCTTCAGAAACACTCAAGGCCTCATATTTTAAAAATTTATCTCGGGAAATCTTGAATTGATCATAAATTTCCTGATATTTTTCATACTGATATAAATAATCATCAAGCTCGCGATCAGCAAAAGCAAGGCGGGGAAACAACCCTGAGGCCAGTAAACAATAAACAGTAATGAGTATAATTAATAACTTTTTCTTCACTTCCCTGCCTTTTCTGCCCAATATTTACTCGCTTCAAATAAAGACTTAAAAGTTCCCGCATCCCGCCAATAACCTTTAAGTTCGGCCCAATAAAGTAAACTATCTTGAGCATACAAGCTATTTAAATCAGAAACCTCTAATTCTCCCCTGGTCGAAGGCTTAAGTTTTCTGATACGATTAAAAACGGTTTGATCATAAAGATAAAGACCGGTTTGGGCATAATTACTTTGTGGATTTTCTGGCTTTTCCTCAACTTTAATAATTTTTTTGCCAGTTTTATCAAAAACCGGTACCCCAAAACGTTTCAGAACATTTTTATCCTGATATTTTTTTAAGAATACCAGGGCTCCTTTTTTAAAAGTTTTAACTGCCGCAGAAATATCCGCATCAGTAGTATTATCACCCAAAATGACAGCCAAATCTTCGCCCTCGGCAAAATCTTCACAAATTCTGATGGCGTCGGCAATCCCACCCTTAGGGTTCTCCTGATAAGCATATTCTAAGTGACTCAAGCCCAATTCTTTACCATTTTTCAGAACCCGAATAAAATGACCGGCAAAAGGACCGGAAGCAACTAAAATTACTTCTCTAATACCCGCCTTAACTAGGGTTTCTATGGAATAAAATACCATCGGCTTGTCAAAAACCGGAAGCAGGTGTTTGTTAGTGGCAAAAGTTAAAGGGTACAATCTGGTCGCTAGACCACCGGCTAAAATAGCTCCTTTCATCATTTACCTCCAAATCAATGACAGTAAAATAACCGCGCCAATTGAGGCAACTAATAAATATTCTAAGACTATTTTAATATGTAAATCATTTCCTTGCCAGTGGTGAAATACTCCCCAGAGAAAATAAAAGGCACAAAGGCCGATGACTGTCTCTTTTTTTAAATCAGGCAGACTGAAAAATAAGAACAATCCCAACCCCAAACCTAAAAATAAAGTAAAATAATGAATTCTGTTTTGATAAAGATTTTTAATCATAAATTAAATTATCTGTCCTTGTTGGGAAAGTAAAATCGCTATTAAAATTATAATAAAAAATGAAATATGAAGAAAGCTCTTCCCTGAAACCCTAACAATCCGTCTTTGATAAATAAAAACCGTATCCAAAATATAAATCACAATCATTAAACCCAAAAGAAGTAAAGCAAAACTTTTGGTAAGCATAAAACGGGAAACTATAGGTGTGGCCTGACTCTTGACTTCGCTAAACATCATTTCTAAAGAAGGACTGGCTAAAGCTCTTTGTTCAACTACTCCTTCTACTTGAGAAACATTGGTTGACCTGCCGCTGGCTATAGCCGGTTTTACCTCTTCCGGGGCGCCAAATAACTGAACCACTAGGGTAGTTTCCTGACCATCCAAAATCCCGTCTACGACGGCAAAACCAATCTCTTCATAGTTGCTGTTTAAAACATTATCGCGGTGACTGGGTGATTCCATCCAGGCGGTCACTACCCCCTCACTATCAGCAAAATCCCGAGCCAGATTTTCTCCGGCATAAGAATAATTATAACCTGCGTTTTTAAAAAACCACCAAGGCGTCCGATCATTGCAGTAATGGGACCAACAACCAAAGGTAAACATAAAAGAAGCTTTTTCTCTGGCTGCCTCAGCCAAATCTTTATTAAAATCCAATCTATTCAGACCATGCTTTTCTCTTTCTTGATTGGTCAGTTCGAACAAGCTCTCAATGGTGATGTTAGAAGCAAAGCCCAACACTCCCGGTTTTAAACGAGACAACCCGGTTAAAAGACTCTGGAAAGCCACCGCTAAAAAAAGTAAAACAAACAAAGAAGTTAAATGCAGACTTTTTGCCTTTTGATTGTTTCTTTCTTCTGGAAGAAATAAAAATCGGAGTTTGGACAGCATAAAAATATTATGAAGTTTTTACGAGAAATAGTCAATTTCAATCAGGCAATAAAAATCTTTCTGGTTGTTTTTCTACCATATGATGATTAGCCTCTAAACTAGGCTTGTCCCCTTTTATATCACCTACCATTTCTGCCTCAATGTTATTAGCATAGGGAAAAGCTAATAAAGCTATTGTTTCTTCTAATCCTTTCCAAGTATAACGTTCAGGTTGATAATGACTTTTAGCATACTGAAGATACTCTAAAAGATTTCTCTTATTATATAAAGAGTCGCCAGTGGGCGTTCGGACTAATACCTCCCAAAAATCATTTACTTTATCACAGTCTGGATTGCGTCGAATAATTTTCCCTAGTTGATTTTTAATGTCCTCTACTCCTCGTCTCGATAAAGCCAATCTTTCCCTAAAACTCCTGCCTTTTTCGGCCGCTTCTTTCAAATTATCAACGTCAACAAATCTTCTAACCACACTCCAAAGATTACCGATGCTAATGCCAACATCTTTTAAAGCTCTTTTTAAATACCGCAAAGGACTCTCTTCTGTCATTTCTTCGCTTTCAACCCCCTTTCTAAAAGAACTTATTTTCTTAGCTAAGGTAGGAAATTTAGTAGTAATATGCTCTAAGGTTATCCTACCTACCTCTTTAGTAAATAAAGAAATTGCCTGACTGGCTTTCTCTGGTGGAACTACCACGTTACCTATCCCGCTCAAAGTAAAAAGATTAAGATTATGTCTTCCTTTTAAATCCTCAGGTAATGCCTTTGTCACCAAGCCTCGTTTTTCTCTTTCTAGCCTACTCAGGATTGCTGCTAAAGAAGTCGCTACACCTGCTCCTTCAGAGTACCCGTAGATTCTTAAGGCAGGTAAATTATTTTTTGTTTCTATCAAGGGGGGAAGATTTTTCAATATTAACTGGGCATCCACTTGATAGCCAGCAAATTCTCCTTCTCTTTCTTTCCTAGTGGCCGGCACAATCTCTTTAACTGAGGCTTTACAAAAACGCCCGTAGCCATCATTTTTGCTAGCAGCATGAATGGCAAACTGCCTTTCTAAAGGTGATGCTTCTTTTTCTTTTTCCATTTGGCCAAAACCAGGGCAAAAAATACCAACAGGTGAATCTTCTTCAGCCTGAGTATCTATTTCTTTTTGTCTTTCTGTTCTAAAGTCTACTTGCCAGAACTCGATGGTAGCCTTGATTTCTTCGCCATCAATATCCACAGTTACCACTTCTTCTTTCGCTTGCTTTTTAGCCTCTCCAAGTCTTCTTATCCTCTCTGCTTCAGAAATTAATTCTATAGAAGAAGGCGGCTCTACTGTTTCAACGTTAATGTCCATGTTCAAACTATAAATCTAAATCATTTCTTGGTCAAATGGGAGGATTGTCTTTTTTTTCTCTTTAAGAAATAAAAAAGTAAGAAAAGTGGGAGCAAAAGCAACCACCATAAGTAATGCCACCAAGGACGAATTGATTCGCCTTTGACCTCGGGAGGATTTTCTTCACTGGCGCCAGCTATATTTGGTTCCACTCT
This sequence comes from uncultured Pseudomonadales bacterium, assembly GCA_964589815.1. Lineage (GTDB taxonomy): Bacteria > Patescibacteriota > Microgenomatia > UBA1400 > UBA1400 > CAZPUR01. Next base: position 3,018 of record CAZPUR010000020.1, on the reverse strand, counting down.
TGGTGTGGGTTCGCTGACGCCTAAAATTCCCGCCATAAATCTGGCCGGAGCGGTAAAAACAAAAGAAGCTAAACCGGGCGCAGTGGTAGGAGCAGCGGCAGCGGCACTGTTCCCGCCAACCACGCCTCCATCAGTCACTCCATCAGTACCACTATTACTATTAAGGCTACTATTAAGACTATTATTAGGTGACGGCGAAACTGAAGTGGTGGCAACCATGTCATAACCTAAATAAAGGTCAAATACCAAGGTTTTATTCTGATACTCATCGCCAACCCAACTGGGTAATTCAATCATGAAATCATAATCCTTGTCACCATGATTCCCTTTTACCTGAGAGAGAATAATCTGACCAGCCGCACTAAAATTAGTCAAAGTGTCGCGGTAAAGCTCAGTCAAAGAACCGGTTTCTTTAATGGTAATGGTTAAAACATCCCCTAATCCGCCAGGATTATTGTAAGCATCAACTTCCACGCTAAAATCACCATCTTCATCATAATCATTAACTGCTCTAACCACTTTGGTCAGGCTCCAACCCGGAAAAATATCTTTTTCTGTAAATAGAGGGTGGTCGCCGCTGGAACTACAGCCGCTATCATTACAAACAACGGTTAAGTCTTGGGCCAAGACCGAATGGGCTTTAAAAGAACACAAGAACACAAAAATAAAAGAATATAAAAACAAGATTTTAATAAATTTTCTCATTTTAATAATCAATTTCCTTTTCTAAAGTACGGTCAGGAATACCATTACCGCTGAAAATAATTTTTAAATAAATTTTATCCATGCCGGTATCATAAACCCAGTCTTCGTTAGATTGAGTACCTAAAATAAAGTCTTCTTTGATTAACTCCGGCTCACCATTTAATTCAATGGTACCAACAATGCCTTGAGGCTCTCTGTTAATCGGTTCATAGGTAATTTCATAATCAAGTTTATTAAAGCCACTTAAGCCGCTGACTTTAAAACCAACTGCCTGAGTTTCCTGGTTAAGATAAAACTCTAGTTCGGTCCCTAAAACACTTTTATTCTGATTTTCAGAAAGATTAAGATGGCCCGGGGTTCCCTGCTCATGCCTACCGCTATCCCAGTATAAACCAGTTGAACTACCGTCATTACAACTATGCCAATTTCCCGCCAATCGACCATCACCCGGCTCTTCATTTCTTTCCATCGAATAGTAAATCCCTCCATCTTTATCATATTGGCCGGCCGCCGGTTCGCCTGACCAATCATCAGCTATATCAATCAATTTAACACCTGATTCGACCCAAAAACCGTTATAAAGTTTCAGTTGAAGTTTGCTATTGTATAAAGAAAAGTCACTTGAGGGCGACTCGGCATCGTTTTTATTACCAAGCCCAACTACAAAGCAAGTTTCGCTGGGGCAATCAATATTAATGGCTGAATGGTCGCTGTCATATTCAGAAACAACCACATAACCATCAGCAGGAAGAATCGAGTCTGCTTTAAAGGTATACATACATTCCTCAGTCCCATCATTTTTCTTTTTAACAATCTGCCAGTTATAAAGATTAATGGGCTGATCGGTCATATTTTTTAATTCTACCCATTCGTCCGCTCCTTTGCCTTTGGCACCCATCCACATAATTTCATTGATAATTACTTCTTGAGTGCCGACTTGATTTTCATCGATTCTGGCCAGAGTTACTGCCTCTGCTCGATTAGAAATATTAGAACAATTCAAGGCCGCGTCACAACTTTTGATGCTAAAACAATAGACGGTATTTCCTTCTAGGCCGTTGATTTCAAAATCCTGGAGTTCATCCGGGAATCTGGGCATGGGAGTAATACCTGTCTGAGAAGCAGTCTCCCAACCATCTACTTTACAATTGTTTCCCTCTTTTTTCCAAAAACGGATATCATAAGAAGCGGTTCTGGCGCCTTTATCTGCCGGAACAGTCCAACTAAGCATCACTGATGATTCAGATAAAACCTCTGCTTCCAAATCATTAATTTTATCCGGTTTTTTCTTGTCAAAATGGACTTGGGCAGATTTGGGTCCTTCAGCATTATTATTCTCGTCAACAGAATAATAATAGATGGTGTAATCACCGTTGTTTCCGGAAAGAGTAAAGTAATCAACTGATAATTTTTGCCAGTCATTTTCCTGCCAAGGCTGATTATTTTTCTTCACCTGATAATAGCTGGTTGCTCCTGGCTCAGTATTTAAATAAAACTTGGTTGAACTATTGGCTGTTACTTCTAAAGTCGTCACTCTGTCCAAATAAACCCAGGATTGATTAACCTCATCATCAGTATTGCCGCTGTAAAAACTAAGATTTAAGGGATTGCTGCCAAACCGGGTTAGATCAAGATAAACTTTATTCCAAGAAGAATAATCAGGTTCATCAGCATAAGTAGAAGGATAGCCATCCAGATTAAAATATAAATCGCTATCAAAAAGGTCCCAAACCGTCTGACCATTAATAATTGCCGCAAAACCCGGTTCATCAAAAAGATAATCATAAGTATAGAAATTGTAATAAAAGCTTAAATTTTTAGTGCCCGGGTTAAATGTTTGACTGAGGACGTTGGCCCAAATTTCTTGACTATTATCTTCGGTATCGCCCACTCGGGCGACCCAATCGCCTTCATAAGCAATAACTTCAAAGTCATTTTCTAACCTGGCCGTGCTGCCTTGTTCATCCCACTCAGCAATCGAACCGCCATTTTCAAAACTGCCATTTAAAACTTTTTCTTCCACCACCAAACCATCATCAATGGTTAAGGTCGTCACCGGCGGCGTCGAATCAGGTCCGCCATTGCCATCATCACCATCTTCCCCGTCACCTGAAGTTGTCCACTGACCCGTAGAAACTTGAATATCACTGATGGTAGCTTCATCAGTAAAAAGAGCACTAGTTACTCCAATAAAACGAAGATTAAAACAAAAAACCAGAATAGATAGAACAGACAGAATATTTAAAACAGACTGTCTCATAAACAACCTTCTCCTTATTCTTCTATTTATTTTCCTCATCCTTCTCCTCATTT
>CAZPUR010000019.1:2026-9891 GCA_964589815.1 uncultured Pseudomonadales bacterium | reverse complement strand
TATAGTATAATTTTACTAATTTATTCAACCACCTGCCTAGAAAGAAAAAAATGATGGCAGACACCACAGAAAATCAACCGGTCAATATTGCTGTAGCTGATACATTTGCCAAGGCCTTTATGGACTTTGGTGGGAGAACATGTTGGCATGGATTTATTGGCGAGGCGGGGGCAGAGACGCATGTTGTTACTTCTTTGCAAGTTGCCGAATTAGCCGAAGCGAGAGTAGAGGAAACAAGAGAGGACTTTTTCCAATTAAGCCATGGTGAACGCTCAGTCTTAGTAGCAGAAGAGATAATGCGAATGCGAGAAGAAGGTTAATGCTTAGAATCAGAACTCAGAATCAAACTTAACCCCTTCTTTTTTAAGTAAATTAATTTTCCTTTGAATGGCCTTACCTGATTTTTTTCCCATAAAACCGCCAATTGTGCCATTGCTTTTAATTACCCGATGGCAGGGAACTTTTGAGATAGGCCCCGCACCAGAACAAGTTCGATGCGGGGTTAAAAGATTGCGGCGCAATGCCTGGCCAACCGCTTGATAGGCCTTAGTGTTTAAGGCCTGAGCAATAGCTTTATAAGTTGTTACTTTTCCCCGAGGAACTTTTTTAACTAATTGATAAACTTTTTGGCTAAAAGGAGAAACTTTTTTCATTAATTAAATATTTTAGCACTTTTCTGGTATAATTCAGCTTGTTTGTGAAATTATCTTAAGGAGGTGAAGTTAAATGGAAGGCATAGCAACAATAGTTTTTGGTAACTCTGAGGAGGTCGCTAAAGCCCTTGAACATCCTGCATGGTTTGGCACAGTTCAGATGGGAAGGGAAAAATTTTCTGTAGTCGCAAATGAAGCAGCCCTGCTTGAAGCCCAGGGAAGAGTGCTTCCAGAGAGTGTCTTAGAGCATCGGATTTCACCACAAGAAGAGGCGGAAAGGACCACTATGGCATTATTAGATATGGTTCATAACGAACAAGGCTGGATGCCGGAAGCAGTGGTATTTGAATAATTAATTATCTTAGGAACTTACTTAACAAAAGCAATAATAATCGCACCAGTGGTCATTAAAATTACTCCGAAAATAAGAGAAAAACTTAGATTCTCCTTTAGAAAAAGAGCGGCAAAAATAATGGTGAGCACCAAACTGAGTTTATCAATCGGCACTACCTTACTGGCTTCTCCAATTTGCAAAGCCCGGAAATAAAACAACCAGGAGAGTCCGGTGGCAATACCGGAAAGAATCAGAAAAATAAGACTGTTTTTACTGATGGTTTTAATTTGGGGTAAGGTTTTTTGGGCGGCGGCAATGCCCCAGGTGAAAAAGAGAATCACGGTGGTGCGGATAGCAGTCGCCAAATTAGAATTGATATTCTTAATGCCGATTTTGGCCAGAATAGAAGTAAGGGCGGCAAAAACCGCCGATAAAAAAGCAAATAACAACCACTGCATCATATTTTAATTATACACTTAGCTTAATTTTTTTCACTATAATAAAGATTAGCCAGAGAAAATAAAAGCAGGACTAAAAAAGCGTAAAAAGGAAACCACAAAACACTGATTACCCCTTCTAGGCTATTGAAATTGAAAAAGAAGATTGAGGTCATAATCGCCAAACTTGAAATTAGAGTTAAGAATGACGATTTGCCTAGGTCTTGAATTTGTTTTTCATCATACCATTCTTTAGTTTTTTCCTGAGCTTTGATCATAAACCAATAACCTAAAATCAGAGCATAGGGAATAAGGAGAATAAAAGTACCCATCAGGGTATGAATTTTTAACATCCACAAAGAAGAGCGGGGGAAGATAAAACCTAAGCTAGTAGAAGATAGACCCATAGAACCGCAAATAAAGCCTACATATTGAGCCACCATAAAAATATTGCTGTCTTTAGCCACAAATTTAGTTTGACCGTCCTTTTTGAGTTTAAAAACATGACTGTAAGTTAGAATTAAGCTCGAGACCAATTGAAAGGCGGTAACGGGATATAAAATAGACCATTCAGGTTGAGATAAACCATATTTGTATTGTTTGCCAATGTCACTTAATAAAGCCACATCGCCAAAAATAAAGACCAGAGATAAAATATTCATCACCAGTAAAAGTAAATAAAATAAGGAGATTTTTTTAGCCTTTTTTAAATATCTTGTTAATTGAAAAAGTGAAAGCAAACAAAAAGAGAGAAAAATTAAAAGGCCAATGCCAAAATAATTCATTAGCCCTTCTTCAGCCCTAGTAATGGGTTTAAAGTTGATCATTTTTGGCCGCAGAGTTTCAAAAATAAAATAACTCATCATAAAAGCAAGTGCAGAGGAGATGCCTAAAACTGGCACTAAAGATTTTAGTATTTTTTCAATTTTTTTCATTTTTGGCCTCCTTTAGTTGCAGGTAAACGAAAAATATCTTCTACTTTAACTTTAAAAAAACGGGCTAATTTTAAAGCCAAAAGAGTCGAAGGCACAAATTTACCTGTTTCAATAGAATGAATCGTTAGCCTGGTCACACCCACTTTATTAGCCAGTTCTTGTTGGGAAATTTGATGATGTTTAAAGCGGTATTGGCGTAAATTATTACCAATTTTCAAAAACCCTCCTTAATATAGTAGAGTATACTTATTGTATAGTAAACTATACTTAATGTCAAGCTTTGACTTTAAAACCATTAAAGCTTTATAATTCATTTTATGAACCTAAACGAACAAATAATTTCACTTCTTAACCAGCCTTTAGTTTTAACAGTCCTTTTTGCTTGGACGATTTTTTGGAAAGGCCGAGCCCTTTGGAAAGCAGCCAATAAGAAACAATTAGCTTGGTTTATTATCTTCTTAATAGTTAATACCATGGGAATCTTGGAGATATTTTATATTTATTACCTTAACCGCTTTGATTTGGACAAAGGCAAGCTTTTGGCCTTTATTGAAAAAAAGCGGAGCTTCCTAAGGCAAAAAAAGAAAGGATAATTCTTCAAAGAGATAATTTTGGGAGGATTTTAAATTCAAAAGTGCCAAGCTATTTTGGTTTTTAGAGGTAGGGGTGGTAAAATATGCTCCAATAAAATATTTTTTAGAGGAGGTGAAGAAGCTGGCAGAGAAGAGTGGAGAACAAGTTTTGATGGTGAATGTTGAGAGGCTTCGTGCTGAGCAAGCAACCCCCTTTCCGTCAGCATCAACAATACTCATCTCAACACAAGAAGCAGACCAGGTAGGGGGGTCAAAAGTGGTTTCAAGAACAGGTAGATATGCATTTCCTGAAGATAGCTTAGAGCAAGCAGTGGCAGATTGGGAAAAGGCAGGGTTTGTTAGGGTTACGCCAGTATTACCAGAAGAAGACTCAGTTGTTAAATAAAGAAAAAATTGGTAATATTTAGTTGCTATGAAGAAATACGGGGACAGGGCATTAGATTTTGCTATTGGTGCAGCGGAGAGACGATGTGGTCCGGTAACAGTCTCTAAGGAAGAAGCAGAGAGACTAAGAACTCTTGTCACAGACGATAGAGGAAGCGAAAAATGGATAGGTTTAAATCTAGAGTTAGAAGAGAGATTTGGTTCTACACCACATAATCGCCCAGGCGAATTTCATAGTAATGAAATTGGGCCTGGTAGCACTCGCTTTACTAGTCTTCACCAACAAAGATAATAAGGGACTAAAAATTTCCTTTGAAAATTTATGCTATAATTTCCCAAATGAGTCTCTCTGTTGGAATAGTTGGGCTTCCGAATGTAGGTAAATCGACTTTATTCAATGCCTTGATGAAAAGGGAAATTGCCAAAGTGGCCCAACATCCTTTTACCACTGTTTCTCCTAACAAAGGCATTATTGCTGTTCCTGATGGAAGATTAGATGCCTTAGTGAATTTATTTAAAAAAGGCGTTGAGGTTAAACCGGCTTCAATTGAGTTTGTGGACATTGCTGGTTTAGTTAAAGGCGCGGCCCAAGGTGAAGGCTTGGGCAACCAGTTTTTGTCTCATATCCGAGAGGTTAATTTAATTCTTCATGTTTTAAGAGAGTTTGAAAATTCCCAAGCCCCTCATGTGATGGGTAGGATTGACCCGGTCGGTGACATTAGTACGGTGGACTTAGAACTGAGTTTAGCTGATTTTGAGGTAGTTAATCGGGCCTTAGAAGAAAGGCAAAAAAAGGTTAAAGGAAAAACGGGCGTAGAGAAAAAACAAATTCAAGCCGAAATAAATGTTTTAACCAAGATTAAAAAAGTTTTAGACCGAGGTAAACCAACCTTAGTTGCTGATTTAGATGAAGAAGAAACTCATTTAATTAAAAGCTTCAGCCTTTTAACCTTAAAACCAACCATTTACATTTTAAATATTGATGAAACTCATCTGCCTGACAAAGATTATCCCCGAAAAAAGTTTGCCGACGGCATTATCATTCCTGTTTGTATTCGTTTAGCCTCAGACCTTTATCAAATGAAAGAAAAGGAAAGACAAGAATACTTAAAAGAATTTAAGATTAAAAAAACAGGCTTGGAACAGATTATTAGAATGGCTTACCAGACTCTTGGTTTGATTACTTTTTACACCGTTAAGGGCGGAGAAAAAATTTCTGCCTGGGCGGTTAGAGAAGGAGCTAATGCTTTGGAAGCGGCCGGAACCATCCACACTGATTTTGCCAAAAACTTTATTAAAGCCGAGGTCATTGACTGGCAGAAATTAATCAAAGCCGGTTCTTGGCAGAGGGCCAAGGAAAAAGGATGGGTGAATTTAAAAGGGAAAGATTATTTAGTTAAAGATGGGGAAGTGATAGAATTTAAATTGTTGAGGTGAATAAATAAATTCCAAAAACCAAGCACCAAATATCAAATAATATCAAATGATCAAAATACCAAATTATAAACGTTTAGAACATTTGGAAATTGTAATTTCGAATTTGTTTGAAGTTTGGAAATTGTGATTTGGTGTTTCTTTAGAATAATTAGAAATTCAATTAATTAACTATTAACAATTAGTCACTTCTTTGTTATACTAATCCACATGCGTCAATACGAGCTTGTTTTTATTTTAGAACCCAAACTAGCGGACAAAGCCCAAAAAGAGGAAATTAGTAAACTAGAAAAATTAATTACTGACCTTAAAGGCAAAGTAAAGAAAAAAGAGGTTTGGGGAAAGAAAAATTTAGCCTATCCCATTAAGAAATTTGCAGAAGGCATTTATGTCAAATTTGACCTTAATTTTCCCCAAGACCAAGTAAGGGAGTGGGAGAGGAAAATGAAGTTAAAAACCAAAATTATTCGTTATTTATTAATTAAGGGACCCGACAAAAGCTGAAGCATTTAGACGGGCAAAGGAGGATAAGATGGCCACGCGATCCCTAAATAAAGTTATGTTAATCGGAAATTTAACCCGCGATCCGGAACTGCGTTACACCCCCCAAGGAACAGCAGTTTGCACTTTTGGTTTAGCCACCAATAGAAGTTGGGTTACTTCAGACGGAGGAGAAAGACAAGAAGAGGCTGAATTCCATCGGATTGTATCCTGGCAGAAGTTGGCCGAACTTTGCGCTCAACTTTTATTTAAAGGCCGTAAAGTTTTTGTTGAAGGCCGGTTGCAGACCAGAAGCTGGACTGGTAAAGACGGTCAGGAAAGGACAACTACGGAGATAGTGATTGACAATATGATTGTTTTAGATTCCAAAAGAAGAGAAGGAGAAGCAATGGGCCCTACGGGAGAAGGAAATTTAGCCCCAAGTGCCGATAATCAAACCATGGTCAAGCAAACTAAAAACGTCAAGCCTTCTACTAAGGCCGCGGCGGATAAACTGACAAAAGAGGCGACGGAAAAGTCCTCCTCTACTAAAGTTTCCGCCTCTGCTGGAGTTACGGCGGATAAAACGGAGGGCAAGTCCCGGCCCACAAGCCGAGGATCCTCGACTGGAACGTCGGGAGAGGAAGTAAAAGCCGATGATATTCCGTTCTAGAAAAAGACTGGAGAAAATAATCAAGGATTGCTATTTTTGTAAAAAGAAGATAGAGCCGGATTATAAAGAAGTGGCGGTTTTATCCCGTTTCGTTTCGGAGCGGGGTAAAATTTTAGGTCGGAGCCGAACTAGTCTTTGTCAAAAACATCAGCGTCGAGTAAACAAAGCCATTAAACAGGCGCGCCATTTAGCCTTAATGCCTTTTATGGTTAAACCTTAACCTGCCTATGAAATTAAGTTTAAGACAAATAAGAAAGACAGTCTTAATTGTTATCTTTGCTCTTCTTTGCGGAGGCATAGGTTTTTGGCTGGGACAGAGAGAAGTTAGGCTTAAGAACTTCAATTCAAAGCTTCAGATTCAAATTATTAACAAAACTCTTCCCCAGGAAAAAGAATTAGATTTTCAACTTTTCTGGCGGGTATGGGATAAAGTTAAAGAAAAATATTTATTAAAAGACGAGATAGATGAAGAAAAGATGTTTTATGGTGCCATCCAAGGAATGGTCGCCGCCCTGGGTGATCCTTACACGGTTTTTTTACCACCCAAACAGAACCAGCAAGTCCAAGAAGATTTAAATGGTTCTTTTGAAGGAGTCGGGATTCAGTTAGGGTTTAATAAAGAAAAAAGACTTTCTGTTATTGCTCCTTTAAAAGGTATGCCTGCAGAAGCAGCGGGGGTTAAAGCAGGCGATATTATTTTACATTTTAAAGATGAACAAAAAGGCCTTAATGAAGATACTGGTGGTTTGAGTCTGCCGGAAGCAGTAGAGAAAATTCGCGGACCAAAAGGCAGTAAGATTACTTTGACCCTAGTTCATGAGAATGAAACTGAACCTTTCGAAGCAGAGATTCTAAGAGATACTATTATTGTTCCCAGTGTTACGGTAGAGTTTTTAAACGCGAAAGGAGCGAAAATAGACGCGAAAGAGATGGAAGAGGCGGAAATTGCTCATCTTAAACTGATGAGGTTTGGTGAGTTAACCTCCCAACAATGGGATGAGTCAGTCGAAAAGATTAAAGAGCGAGGAGGAGAAATAAAGGGAGTGATTTTAGATGTGAGGGGAAATCCAGGCGGTTATTTAAAGGGGTCGGTTAATTTGGCTTCTGAATTTTTGAGCTCAGGCGTAATTGTGAAACAGGAAAATTATTTAGGTGAGGTAGAAACCTACAGCGTCAATCGCCGAGGCCGACTATTAGAGATGCCTTTGGTAGTTTTAATTGATAAGGGAAGCGCTTCAGCCTCAGAAATTCTGGCAGGAGCTTTAAAGGACTATCAGAGAGCAGAGTTGATCGGTGAAACCAGTTTCGGCAAGGGCACGATTCAGGAAGCAGAAGATATTAATGGCAACAGCGCTTTACATATTACCACGGCCAAATGGTTGACTCCTAAGGGGACTTGGGTAAATGAGACCGGTTTGACTCCTGATATAGAAGTTAAAAATGACCCGGAAAAACCAGAAGAAGACAAACAACTTGAAAAGGCCATCCAAATTCTATTAGAATAGAATTTGGCAAATTAGAACAATTAGGGAATTAAACCAATGTTTATCAAAAAATCTAAAAAATTTATCTTTTTCTTTTTATTTATATTTATTGTTTTAATCTCTCTTTTGGGTGGGGCTTTGGGGGATCGGATTTTGGGTTATAAGGTTTTGGACAAGTGGTTTCCTCGCAGACAAGGTGCTCCAGGTTCGGGTGAAGTAGTTTTGGAACAAAAAGTGGTTAAAGAAGAATCAGTGGTTATTGATGTGGTAGAAAAGGTTTCGGACTCGGTGGTAACCGTAGGGATCAAGAAAAACCTTCCTTCTACCGATGCTTTTGGAGGTCTTTTTGATCCTTTTGAGTTTTTTGGTTTACCTTCTCCTCAACAAAAACAAAATGAATCACAAGAACCGGTGGAGCAAGACATTGGCTCTGGTTTTATTATTTCTTCTGATGGATT
>CAZPUR010000019.1:0-1926 GCA_964589815.1 uncultured Pseudomonadales bacterium | reverse complement strand
ACTCGGTTATTAGGGTAATTATAGGTTCTGATTTTTTCAGAACGTTCACCTTGACCCACTTGAGTTCTTCTTTGTTCAGTAATTTTGCCCAACTTTTTTTCTTGTTCTATTTCCCAAAGCCGAGCCCTTAAAAGATTTAGAGCAATTTTCCGGTTTTGTTCTTGAAAACGCTGGCTTTGCGATTCGACCACAATGCCGGTGGGTTTATGAATCAGTCTGACGGCAGTACTGACTTTATTGACATTTTGACCACCATGGCCGCCGGAACGGGAAAACTGGATTTCCAAATCCTGAGGATTAATCTGAATTTCAGAATCCTGGATTTCAGGCAAAACCGCCACCGTGGCCGTTGAAGTGTGAATCCGGCCATAACGTTCAGTTTCCGGCACCCGTTGAACCCGATGGACACCCGCTTCATTTTTAAGTCTTGACCAAACATCCGGGCCGGTAATTCTTAGCTTCCTTTCGCCGATTACTTCTACCTTCCAATTAGATGAATTGGCAAAACGGGTATACATCCGCAATAAATCATCAGCCCAGATTTTGGCTTCTTCGCCGCCAGCCGCTGGTCTAATTTCGAGAAAACAGGAGATGGAGAGGTTATCACTCATCTTTGCTTTTCTTCATTTCCTTCTGAAGCATCTCTTTTAAAGTTTTAGGTTGGGTTTTGGCCCTTTTTTCCTCTTTTCTGGTTTTGATTTTTTGACGGTCCTTTTTTTTGACATATTTTTTCTCAAGGGCCTTTTCCTGTTTTTGTTTAAACTTTTCTACCCGACCTAAAGTATCAACATACTTCATTTCGCCGGTAAAAAAGGGATGGCAGGCACTACAAATCTCTACATGGATTTCCGGGAGAGTGGAGCCAGTAACAAATTCATTGCCACAGGCACAAGTGACCTTGCAATTATCATAATATTTGGGATGGATTTTGGTTTTCATAGGGCTATATTATACGTTTCTTTTTATACTCGGTCAAGAAAACACCTAAAGCAATCAATAGAGCGCCGAAGATAAAAGTGGGGCTTATCCTTTCTTTGAGCCATAAAACAGCCAGGGGCATACTGAAAAGAGGTTGAAGATAAGAAAAAAGAGTTGCTTCTGAGGCTTCGATCAGGGAGAAACCATAAGTATAGGTGAAATAAGCAATAACGGAGCCCAAAAGACTCATATAAAGAATGCCAGGAAAACCTGGATTACTTAGTAAAGAAACTAAGTTGGTTGAGGCAGTTAAAAAGAAAAGGGGAGCAAAGGTGAGCAGACCGACGAAAAAAGACAGAGCGGTGATATTAAAACTGGGATATTTTTTAGTCAATTTTTTACTCAGAATAGAATAAATGGTCCAGGTAATATTACTTATAAAAATCAACAGATTGCCGAAGACGTTAGCCGAGTTAAACAATTTATCGCCGTTGATTAAAGGAGAGATAACGGCAATCATGGTGCCTAAAAAAGCAAAGAACAAACCTAGTTTTTCTTGTTTAGTAATAATTTCTTTAAGAAAAATGGCTCCACTGGCCACAATCATCAGCGGGCAAGTGGCGGCAATAACTGCCGAATCAACAGCTGAGGTTTTGGATAAACCCCAAAATAAAAGGCCTAAGGTAATGCTGGTACCACAGAGGGCGATCAAAATTAATAGGGGGACATCTTTTAGCTGAAATGGATTTTTTATTAGTTTAAAAAGGAAGATAGGGGAAATAAGGACGGAGACGATTAAAAACCTCAAGGTTAAGAACTCTATGGGAGTGACAAAACCAAGAGAATACTTAATGATTGGTGGGGCAAACCCCCAGATTAAAGAGGTAGTTAAAAGAGCCAGATAGGCCTTATTTCTTTTCTCCATTTTTGGTTCGATATACCGAACTACCAGTTCGATATACAGAACTGAATTATTAACGAAGTTTATTAAATTTTTGGATGGTTTTT
>CAZPUR010000018.1:7257-10563 GCA_964589815.1 uncultured Pseudomonadales bacterium | reverse complement strand
ATTCTTTGAATCCAAAGTTTACGCATGTCCCTTTTCCTGAGTTTCCGGCCAATAAAAGCATATTGGCCGGCGTGAAGGTCAGCTTCTTTAGAGACTTTATAAAGCCTGCCTTTGGTCATTCTGAAGCCTTTAGTTCTTTTTAAGACCTTTTTATGACGTCTTCTTCTGGTATATCCTGTTTTGGCTCTCATAATAGTTGTGTTATTCTGGAGCAAAGCGATAGAATCCTGTGGGATCTTTCGCTACACTCAAGACATTTGGTCAATAACCCAGCGCCTTTTTAATTTTAATGGCCATTCTGCCTTTAAGTTGTTTAGGAACTTTTTGGCGTCGTTGGCGCTTTTTTCTTTTTTTAGCATTTAAATGACGGCCAAAAGAACCCCGGCGAATGACTTTGCCAGTTTTAGTAATTTTAAACCTTTTAGCGACTGATTTTCTTGTTTTTTGCTTAGGCATCCTTTGTTTCACTCAAGACAGGCTTCTTTGGTAATTGTTTAATTGGTCTCAAAACCATGACTAAGAGTCTGCCTTGAAATTTAGGTTCACTTTCAATTTTGCTTATTGCCTTTAAAATCTCGGTGGCTTTGGTTAATAAACCATATCCGAACTGCTTTCTAGTTATTTGGCGACCGAGAAACTTGACGCTTAACCTTACTTTATGGCCCTGGGTTAAAAATTCTTTGGCATGATTAACCCGGACCTCAAAGTCTTTTTGAGCAATAAAAGGCGTAAATCTAATCTCTTTTAAATCTTGTTTTTTAACTCCCTTTTTACCCGCCCTGATTTTTTTATCCTCCTGATATTTAAATTTTTTAAAGTCTATTAATTTGCAAACAGGAGGTTTGGCGCTAGGAGCCACTTCTACTAAATCTAAGCCTTTTTGCCGAGCCTTAAATAAGGCCTCTTGGGTGGTTATAACCCCAAGTTGTTTTCCTTTTTCATCAACTACTCGAACTTTTTCAGCTTGGACGTATTGATTAATTCTGTAAAAACGTTTTATCTTAAAACCTCCTTTGGTTAGATCTATATCTTATCAGATTTATCTTTTTTCCTCAAGTGTCATTGTCATTCCGGACCTGATCCGGAATCTATTTATATAGTTCCTGAAACAAGTTCAGAATGACAAATGAGAACTTATCTCATTTGTCATTTTTTTAATAAATTTGTCTAAACTCATTAAACCCAGATCTTTTTCTCCTCGAACCCGAACAGAAACTTTTTTAGCTTTCACTTCTTTATCGCCTACAATTAACATATAGGGAATCTTTTGTTCTTCTGCCTCTTTGATCTTTTTCTGCATCGTTTCTGAGCGATCATCAATTTCTATTCTTAAGCTTTCCGCTTTTAGCTTTTGGTTAATAGTTTGAGCAAAGCGAACTTGCTTTTCAGAGATAGGGATAATCATGGCTTGCACTGGCGCCAGCCAGACGGGAAAAGCGCCGGCATAATGTTCAATCAGAATACCAATAAAGCGTTCAATTGAACCCATTAAAGCTCGATGACAGATGACGGGCCGATGCTTTTTACCATCTTGGCCAATATATTCCAAATCAAACTTTTCTGGCATAAAAAAGTCTAGTTGGATGGTAGCGCATTGCCAAGTTCTTCCTAAAGAATCTTTAACCTCATAATCAATCTTGGGGCCATAAAAAGCACCGTCTTTTTCTTTAATTAAAAGAGGGAGTTTAAGTTCTTTAATCACCTCTTTTAAGGCCTTTTCTGCTTTGTCCCAGACCTTTTTATCGCCCATATAGTCATCAGGCCGAGTGGAAAGATAAACTTTATAGTCTAGGTTAAAAGGAGCGTAGATCTCTTCCGTGATCTTGACTACTTCTTTAACCTGCTCTTTGATTTGATCCTCACGCATAAAAATGTGAGCGTCATCTTGAGTAATATGAGCCACTCTAAAAAGGCCATTAAGTTCGCCTGACTTTTCATTACGGATGACCGTGCCGATCTCCGAGAATTTAATCGGCAATTCACGGTAAGAATGGGATTTATGTTTATATATCTGAATCTCACCCGGACAATCCATGGGTCTGAGAGCATATTTTCTTTTACCTTTGCCTTCAGTAAAAAACATGCTCTCTTTATAGTGGTCCCAGTGGCCAGATTGCTTAAAGACTTTAATATCAAGCATATTAGGTCCCATGACCTCTTGGTAGCCGTATTTAGCTTGGATTTTTTTCCAGCGATCAAACAAAATATTTCTCAAGATCATCCCCTTAGGCTGCCAAAAAGGCATGCCCGGGGCCATCTCATCAAGGAAAAACAACTCCAGTTTTTCCCCTAGCTTGCGATGATCTCTTTTTTTAGCCTCTTCTTGCTGCCAAAGATATTGGTCTAATTCCTTTTGAGTGGGAAAACAAGTACCATAAATCCGAGTGAGCATTTTGTTTTTTTCATCACCATGCCAATAGGCGCCAGCTACAGAAAGTAATTTAAAAGGGCCAATTTCTCCGGTGGATTTAACGTGAGGGCCTTTGCAAAGGTCCACGTCAGAGCCAGGTTTATTAGGTTCGCCATTCCAGTAAACGGTTGCTTTTTCTCCTCTTTTTTCAATCCCATCCAGCCATTCCTGTTTATATTGATTCCCTTTAAATAGTTTCCTCGCTTTGCTAATGGAGATTTCCTGGCGGACAATGAGTAGATCAGCTTTAATGATTTGTTTCATTCTTTTTTCTATTTTGGGAAAGTCTGCTTCCGAAACTTTACCTTTATAGTCAAAATCATGGTAAAAACCCTCATCAGTGGCTGGTCCCATAGCTCTTTTTAAACCCGGAAAAAGTTCCACCATGGCCTGGTGGAGGACATGCTCACAAGAATGGCGCATCGCTTCTAAGCTTTGCTTGTTTGATTTTTGCTTTTTCATATATTCCTTTCTATTTTAAATTAAATGATAAGCTGATTACAAGGTTTAATAAAGCCATTAAAAAACCCCGCTTGGCGGGGTTGGCGTTTTAAAATACAGCTTTAAATCAGCAACAACCCCCCTTTAAAAGGCTGGTAGTGCTGGTTAAATTTACAATCGCTGCTTTTTGCATCTTAAGAATCATTATACTTTAATTGTCAAGCTTGGTAAAGAGGATGGACAAATTATAATTTTTACATCATAATGGTTTTATGAGTGAGCCAGCAAAATTTGCTGTGGCTACAAGTGAAGAAGACTTAAGAACTAGTGTTGGTGGTGCTTCAGAAATGCCTGATGTTCCCTCCAGACGAATTTTAAGAGTAACCGATGAAATATTTTGCATCGGAGAAGAGGTTGATTTAGGAGATATTTCCGCCCTTCTTCAGGCAGGTCAA
>CAZPUR010000018.1:0-7157 GCA_964589815.1 uncultured Pseudomonadales bacterium | reverse complement strand
GAACCTATGACCTGTCCGATCAAATCGGACCGCTCTAACCCATCTTAATTTTTTACATTTATCTTATTAATTAACCAACTTAAATACTTACTGCTTTTCATTCTTTTCAAGTAATATTCTCTTTTTCTAGCCTCTTTTAATGTTTTGAATTGTTCTTTATAAACAAGTTTAAATGGTTTTGTAAGACTAGTATATTTGCTTCTGCCACTGTTATGTTCTTTTAATCTTTTTGCTAAATTTTTAGTTGAACCTATGTAGTATCTTTGATTTTTTAAACTTTTGAGAATATAAGTGAAGAACATTAGTGGGCGGTATAGGAGTTGAACCTATGACCTTTCGCACGTCAAGCGAACGCTCTAACCAACTGAGCTAACCGCCCTTTTTAAAAAACTCAGGTTTATTCTATCAATTTTCGCCTGATGTTGTCAATTTAATTTATTGAGTTGGTGTCCAGATGGGTGATAATTCTGTACGGGGGTTGGGCCTTGTACAAGATTGGTCCAATCGGACCAAGGGATTATTATGTTCTTCCTCCAGTGCAGTTGGACCCACACATAAAAGACCGCTTTCTAAACCATCAACACTTGGCTGATAGTGTTCTCCGGCAGTGCGGAGTTGTTGAGCCCTAATTTCAGCAATAGATGCCATATTTTTCACCTACTTTCTACTACGACTTGATTTTGAATCCTATCTGCTAAAGTTGATAACATTGCCTCAATATCCTCGGGTAACCCAATGGTTACGATCGTTGGTTTTCCATCCGGTCCGGGAACCGCTCTAGATGAGCCTTTTAAGTTAAATGGCCCTTCAGCTTGAGTTTGGACAAAAAATCCAGCCCGCCAGCCTCCTTCAGGGAAAAATATTGCCTCTATTTTTATAGCCTGTTTTCCGTTTTCACTCATAATTACCTCCTTTCTGAATTAGTAGGGATAAATATTACCTTCCCTTCTTCTTCAAAAGGAGCTTGGACTCCAGCTCCCAGATTTGCTGCTAGTGTACGCATCAACCTTTCATCACCAGCGCCTGAGATCGAGACAGTCCCATCTGTTTGGTCTATCCGTCCATTGAAAGATAGAACTTCTGTGTTCTCTCCGCATCTCCTTACTTCTTCTATGATTACCTCACCATCCTCAAAACAAAGCATGGTTAATCGTGTTTCGGGCCTGTTTACTGCAGACATAAAATTTCCTTTATATATTTATCTGCCTTTACTTCTCGGCTGTTTCATCCCGACGTAAAGTCGGGATTATGATTTATCTGTAAAAAAAATTTCTTCGCCAGATGGCGAATTATTTTTTCACGATTAAATCATAAAAAAACCCCGCTTAGCGGGGTTGTATTTTTTAATTTTTAATTTTCTATACTAAAAACCAACCCCCTTTGCAGAGCCTAAAATAAGGATAAGGCTTAAAATTAAGGTTGGCTGCGATCTCATATATTAATATCTTAAATTATTTTTTTTACTTGTCAAGAAGAGATTTACCCTACTTGGGTGACCATATATCTTTCTTGAGATAACATGTATTTAGTGCCGGATTTACCGACGTTAAACCAATAGTGAGAGCGTTTTTTTGATCTTTGGTTAAAAATCTGCATCCAGGTATTAGACTCAGAAAGCTTTTTCCGGGCCAATTCAATTAAGCCGCGGATGCGATCAAAAAAGTTTTCGTGATAAGTGCCCGGTTCAACCACCGCCTGTAGGGTGGCCTTTTTTACTTCTTGAGAAAGATTTTGAGTGGTTTCGGCTAATTTTTTCAGTTCATTTTGAATGGCCTGAACTTGTAACTTAGCCTCTTCTTGTTTGCGATGGAAAACTAGTCTTTCTTCTTCGATGCGGCGTTGGTATCTTTGTCTTTCCTGAAAAGCAATCTGTTTTTCCCGGGATTTGAGGTAATCTTCAAATTGAAAGGGTTGATCTGGATTTGACTCACTTGATTGGTCTTTAGGAATTTGAGGACCGAAAACAAAATCTTTGCTTTGCTGCTTGGCTGAATTACCAATCTCTTTTAAGGCCTCGATAAAATTAGTGGGCCTTTGATTCTTTTTTGAGGAACTGTTGCTACTAAACTGACTGAAAGGATCCATGCTGGCGCCAGTATACTATAGGTTAGTTAAATAGTCAAGGGCCTTTCTCTTGGCTAAAATGGCACTAATATAAGCTCGTTGTAAAGGGGTATTAAGCTTTTGCTTGATTTTCTCATCGGCGGTTGCCTGAATTATTTTATCCACTTCGTTTTGGCCAACTTGAATTTTTCTTTCTTCCACAATCGCCTGAAGAATAAACTCTAATTTTAAAGTCTGCTCTGCCTGCTGCTGATAAGATGTCCTTAATTGTTGAGTGGTGATGCCTTTAGATTGAGCATATTGGTCAATGGTCATACCCAGGCTATTAATCTGATCCAAAAGTCGAGTCAACATCCGGTTTAATTCGTCCTCGATCAATAAATCAGAAATTTCCACTTGAGCGGTTTTCAAAAGTGTTTGGGTAATAATTTTTAATTTTTGGTCATAGGTTTTTTGAGCACTTTTTTTCTCTTCTTTGTCTTTATCTTTGCCAGGCAGCCAAATTTTTTCTTTAGCCAGTTCGCCTTTAACTGCTTTTTGGTAATCGCCAAGCTTAACTTCAGGCGCTTCGCAACTGGTGGCTTTGAAAGTCCATTCTTGCCCTTCCTCAGTTGCAAGAGGGGTAATCTTGGGAGACATCATTGGTTTTAAATGATGCTGTTTCACTGCCTCAGCATAAGTTTGAGGAAGCAGGGCTGATAAAACCTGTTGGTAAAGTTTTTGCTGGTCAAGGTTTTTTTCGACTAAGTCTAAAGGCGCTTTGCCTTTGCGGAAGCCCTGGATGGTAGCGGTTTTGGCTGCTTCTTTTAAAGCTTGATCATAAGCTTTTTTCACCTTATGCCAAGGAAGAGTAAATTCCAGTTCAAAGGTTTTTTTGGGCAGCCAGGTAAGCTTGGCCTTTTTTACGGTTTGAGATGTTGATGTTTTTTTGCCCTCGGTCATTTGGGTTAATTTTATCACGAATTTTTAATTTGGCAATTTTATGCTTGACGTTTCTTTTAAAAACATCCGGAGTGCGGAAATGACGTTTCATTTTTCGTTTATTCATATCTTAAGGCTTCAATCGGGTCAAGCTTTGAGGCTTTGTAAGCCGGAGTGACGCCAAAAATGATTCCTACCAAAGCGGAAATAGAAAAAGCAATTAAGATAGACCAGGCAGTGACGGCGGTTTGGATAAAGTTATTTAGGATGAGAGAACCGAGGAAGCCCAAGGCAATACCAATCAAGCCTCCTACCAGACTTAAAAAAACCGCCTCAATTAGAAATTGGAGCAAAATGTTATTGGCGGTGGCGCCGACCGCTTTTCTGAGGCCAATTTCCCGAGTCCGTTCAGTGACAGAAACCAACATAATATTCATAATACCAATGCCGCCCACCACTAGAGAGATACCGGCGATGCCAGAGAGTCCGGCTGTTAAAACTGCTAAAATGGAACTAATAGTGGATAAAAGTTCTTCGCTGTCATAAACCGTAAAATCGTCTTCATCCATTTGCTTAAGAAGAATATCTTTCACTTCTTTTTGGGTTCTAGTGGTGTCCTCAGTTGAGGGCGAAACAACATATAAATAATTGAGTTTTTCGATACTGAATTGTTTCATCGCCGCCGTTAAAGGAATTAAAGCCATATTATCTTGGTCTTGGCCCATGGCCGCCCCTTTTTTGGTAAAAATACCAATAACAGTGTAGCGCTGGTCGCCTAAAAGAATTTTTTTACCTAGAGCCTCACCGTCAGCAAAAAGTTCTTCTTTTAAAGAAGGGCCCAAAATAGCCACTTTCTTACCTGAGTCAATCTCAGTTTTGGAAAAATTTCTGCCTGTTTCTACTTCTTGCTTGCGAATAGTGACGTATTTTTCCGTGGAGGCAATAATACCGGTGGAGTGAGACTTATTAGCGTATTTAGCCACCAAAGCCTTGGTGACAATGGGAAGGACATCCTCAATGTAACTACCTCTTTTTAATTTGTTGACGACATTTAAAGTCAATTTATTACTAGTTACCCCTGGCGGTCCACCTTCTCGACCGCCTTCGTCGCTAAACTGCATTTTGCCGGGCATAACCATAATTAAATTACTCCCTAACTCTTCAAATTCTTTAGTAATATATTGTTGCAATCCCGAACCAATGGAAACCAAGAGAATAACCGCCGCCACACCAATAATAATGCCCAACATAGTCAGGAAAGTCCTGCTTTTGTTAGTTCTTATAGATTTAAGGGCGATCTCAAAGCTTTCGTCAATTTGCATAGTTTATAAACTCCAAATCACAAATAAATTCCAAATTCCAAATTCCAAATTCCAAATTCAAAACATTTATTTGCTTTTTTCTACAATTGAATTAAAAATTTTGGTTAATTCAGTTGCTTCCTGAATTAATTCTTCTTGCTCTTTTATTAAAAGCCTCATTTTCTTAGTATCCGTTAATTTCAGCCATAAGCGGGTTTCTTTTGCCTCTTTCCTAGAGATTTTTATCCTGTGGACAAAATCTTTTTTACTTAACGATTCATTAGCTTCAATATAATTTGCCGCTTGAGAACCAGAAGCCCTAATTAATTGCCTGCCATACTCTTTATTAGCGATTGTTTTAGGCAATTTATTTACAAAATTTCTGCATTTCTTAGCAAACCTAAAAGTTCTATCTTCTAAATCGTATTGTTTTGGATTTTGAATTTTGGTCATTAGCTATTGTTTGTTATTTGGTGCTTGTAATTTGGAATTTTTAATAATTAGATATTTGAAATTATTTTGCTATTATTTCTCCATCTTGGATTTTAATAATTCTTTTGCATCTTTTAGCAATATCTGAATCATGGGTGACGATAATAACCGTTTGCCCTTTTTTATTAAGGTCTAAAAGCAAGCCCAGGATCTCTTCGCCGGATTTAGTGTCCAAATTACCGGTGGGTTCATCAGCTAAGATAAGGTTGGGGCGGTTAATTAAGGCTCGGGCAATCGCTACCCTTTGTTGCTGGCCGCCGGAAAGTTGATTGGGATGGTGGTTAACCCGTTCAGCCAAACCAACGTTAGTTAGCTGTTCCAGGGCTAAACGGCGTCTTTCTTTAGAACCAACATCGCTATAGAAAAGAGGCAGTTCTACGTTATGTAAGGCGCTGACGCGAGGTAAAAGATTAAAAGTTTGAAAAACAAAGCCGATTTTTTTATTTCTAATCTGAGCTAATTGAACGTCGCTAAGTTGAGAAACCTTTTTTTGCTCAAAATAATATTCACCCTCGGTGGGTCGGTCCAAACAGCCCAAAATATGCATTAAAGTTGACTTGCCTGAACCCGAAGGACCAATAATGGCCGCCAACTGGCCGGGATTTATTTCCAAATTTATTTCTTTTAAAGCATGAACAGAAACCCCATCCATCTGATATTTTTTGCTCACGTGGCTCAGCTTTAATAGCGGCTTCATGGCTGATTTCTTCCCAAAGTTTTAAAACCGGAGATTACTACTTGATCACCAGCAGACACGCCTTCCAAAATTTGAGTTTCTAAATCATTGCTAATGCCTGTTTTCACCGGTTGTTTTTCTGTTTTATCAGCTTTAACTAACCAGACGAATTCACCTAATCCTTCCTCTTCTTGAATGGCCTCAAAAGGAACCACCAAAACATCTTTCCTTTCTTCACTGAGGATCTCAACATCACCATTCATGCCCAGCTTGAATTTTTCATCGACCGTATTGGGAGGCAGGTTAAATTTAACCGCAAAAGCAGTGCCGCCGCCGCTGGTAATGGTAGAGGTGAATTCGATTTCTTCAACCAAACTATTAATTTCTTCTTCGGGATAAGCATCCAAGACAATTTTGGCCGGCATACCTTTTTTTATTTTGCCAATATCAACTTCATCCACATTAGCAGAAAAAATGACTTTTTCCGGATTGGAGATGACAATTTTGTCGCTGACCAAGTAAACATTACTGCCTGGATGAGGAGTAGTAATTTCAGTAACAATGCCTTCAATAGGAGAAATCAAACAAGCATATTTTAAGGCAATATTGGCAATTTCGACGTCTAGAACCACTCGCTCTAAATCAAACTGAGCCTTTTCTTTGGCGATTCTGATAAGTTCGGTCAAAGCCTGGTCTCGGTAAGTTTCCTGGGTCGTTTCCTCAAAATCCCAGCGTTCGTTCATATAATCCAGTAGTTCTTGTTTAAGCTCTTTTTCTAATTTTTCTTTATCCAGACAGGCCAAGGACTGCCATTTTTCTACTTTATCCCATTGTTTAACACCCACCCAGACTAACTGGCCGCTGGTTTGGAATTTCAAAGTCGCTTCTTCATCGGATTTGATTTCGCCGGAAGCAGCTACAGTAGAAGAAAGGTCTTTCTTGATTACCTGAGCGGTTCCATACTTGGCTTCTCTGGGAGCAAAAATGAATTTTTTACCGATAAAAAAACCGGCCAATAAGAAGATGAAACTAAAAACAATAAGCTTATATCTGGTTTTCACCAGCTGCCAAATTTTATTCACCATATTTTTATAGTGTCCCCATTTTTAATGTGGTTTACTACACTTTTATTTAAACTGAGTTGGCTAAAAAAAACAAGAGGAGATTAAAGTGTGTCGGGGAGAGGACTTGAACCTCCACGCCTTGCGGCACAGCCTCCTCAAGACTGCGCGTCTACCAGTTCCGCCACCCCGACTCTTAATTTCTTTAAAAATTCTTTTCCACTTCCTGATTTTAAATACATCTCTATCAATCTTGCAGTGATTCTATCTTCGACCATTGTTATAAAAATTGGAATGAATGGTCTATAACTTCTTGTTGTTCTTTCTCTTCCCTTATTATGTCTCTCAAATCTATTATCAAAGTTTTTTGTTAATCCAACATAAATATAATTATAATCTACGCTTTGCAAGGCATATGTTAGAAACATCTTATTTTAAATCTGCGCGCCTGCCTGCCGCCTGCCTGACGGCAGTCAGGGTAGGCAGGTCTGCCAGTTCCGCCACCCCGACTCTAGTTTACACCGAGTGAAACAGTTTACACCGAGTGAAACAGTTTACACCGAGTGAAACGAGGTGTGCTACGGGAGGGAATCGAACCCACACGGAGTATTACCTCCACGAGATTTTAAGTCTCGCGCGTCT
>CAZPUR010000017.1:0-11835 GCA_964589815.1 uncultured Pseudomonadales bacterium | reverse complement strand
GAATGGAGATAAAAGGATATCTTTTAAGGGTAATCTGGTCTACGGAAGGTAAAGGACCAAGTAGAGAGGGTATGGAGGTTGAGTTCTGTTTCTCTTGAAATTGACTCTTTGCCTTAAATCTAATCTCCAAACCAAAAACCTTGTTAATAAAGGCTAAGAATGGCACTTTAATATTGTTGCCTGCTAAACCTTCTCCCCTGTTGTCTTGGGAATCATTAACTAATGATCTTCGGGAAAAAGATAAGACAATGGCTAGGGTAAAGTAATATTTCAGGGAATAGATAAGGAAAAAGATGCCAAAAATCAGACTTAGGAAAGAAAAAACCAGGCCTATTTGAGCGGGCAGAGAGGGGGCCTGGATAACAGTTCTGATAAGAGAAAGGAGAAAAATTGAGATTAAGGTGCCGTTAATAAAACCGAAAATGAAATAAGAAGTTAAAAACCTTGTTTCTTTTATTTTATCAAAGACTGATTTAAAACTTGGAGGCGGTAAGGCAAAAAGGCTGAAGACCCGTTTAAGATCAGGCTTGAGCCAGTTAAAGATTGGAAGCAGAGGTAATTTCTCTTTGGCCTGTTCTTGAACATAGGCTAATCTTTTCTCATGGGTATTAAGGTTCAGTCTTTTGAAGACATTTTGGACGCCGTGGTTGCCCAAAATAGGCTTGCCTTTTATTTTAGGTAAAACTTTAGCGATTTGATGGGTTGAGTATTCTGGATGTTTTTGTACAAGGTTTAGAACTGCTTTCACTTGTTTGTCTTTCGCCTGCCGCCAATAATGTTTAACTGCTGGCTCCACATTGCAAACCGCCTGATATTCTTGGCCTGAAGCTGATTGATGATAACGTTGATACCATTTATAAAAGGTTCTTCTGCTCTGGGAAAAAAGCCGGCAGGCTTGGCTAACCGGCACCTGATAGCGATCAACCAATCTGACTAATACTAATCTTTCTGCTGGCGCTAATTCTTTTTTCAGTCTTTTCTTAAGAGCTGAATGGATTAAATCAAAAAGCTCAGCCTGATCAATCTTGGAGGCCCATTTAACAAATTGAAGTCTTTTTTTTCTGGTATTTAAAGAAAGATTTAAAAAAAGATTTTGCAAACAAGTCTGGGAAAATTTTCTCTTGGGGAAATTGGCCTTTAACTCTCTTAAAATCTCAATTAAACCTAATTTAGGCTGCTTAAGTATTGTCTGAAGAATAAAATCAATCTCTTGGCGGCTTAAAGCCTTTCTTTGAAGTTTTTTTGTATCTTTGGGCAGTTTGTTGCTCATTCAACTAAATTTCAATAATAGAATAATTATAGGGCTAAAAATATGTATATATCAAGTGGGTACTCCATGTCAAGTGGCAGTTTTTCAGGAACAAAATAAAAAACAGACCGAATGTCTGCTTTTTCAGGCTGTTTTTAGCCAAAGTAAGCTCAACTAGCGCCATTTTAAGCTCCTTTACCGCCCAAAAATGACCATTTTTAGGCTGAATTTGTTTTGTCAACAAAAATCTTCTTAAAGAAATCCTAAGTAGAAAAAATAAGGGTCTAAAACCAGCCTTTTATCCTGCCTGAAGAAAAAAAGCTTTTCTTTGAAAAGCTGATTAAATTTCAAGATTTAAGATTCATTTTTATTCTTCGAAAGATAATTAGCATTTGGCAGAATTCCTTATTTTTGCAGACAATATTTACTCACTAAAAAGGTTTTATCTAACAAGTAAAAAAATTAATTTTTCAAAAATAATTCAAGTTTATTTTGTTTTTAAAAAATAGTTTCTAAAGAACTGATAAACCCGCTATTTTTAAGCTGAAGCTGATTTTTCCCCTTTTTTAAACTTTTTGAATAGTTTTATATCCCATAATAATAAAAATTTTTGGCTGCTATTTTGATTTTTAAAACTGATCTATTTTAATATAAAAGTTGTATTTGAAGCTTAATTTGATCTTTTCTGATCTTAAATGATCCTAAAAAAATGTTGTTTTTCTCAGCTTAAAAATTTCACTTGAATTTTTTATGCTTTTAATACAAGTCCTATAGAAAATGAATTGAAGATAAAATTTAATTTTTCTCTTTTCCTCTGTAAGTAAAATTACTTTAATATAAAAATGTATTATTATCTATTACTTTTACTATCACCACTATAGTTTTTCGTTAAAAAACATAAATAAAATAATTAAATCGTTAAATGAAAAAATGGATTCATTTATTGTCCTATTGTTTTATTCATGGAGTTCTTTAATCCTTTACTACTACCTTTACTGATTTACTGAAGTTATCCCGGTGTTTCGCCGAGGATCCTCCGACAGAGTCTCGATATTCTCGACTCTCGTCGAGAGTTATTGGACCGTGAAGGCTTACGCCTTACCGGGACTGGTTTATTGGAGTTAATGATTTACTGGCTTACTGAGGTTACTGACTTATTGACTTATTCTTGTTGATAGTCAATATACTATAAGACTCTTTTATAAAAAGATCGAAAAACCTATAGTTGTTTATGTTCTCTTCGGCTTGCGCCCAAAAATAACTCAGGCTAGAAATAGATTAGTAAGCTTATGAAAGAGGGTTAAATTATTCTCCAACCGCCATTATTGTTCCATCAAATGTCCTCTGATAAACAACGCCATTGCTTATAGGGCTGTGAATGTTTCTGTTCATTTCTTGAGGCATGGCCGTATATTTTGGCGCGGTATAGATGAAAAATGATTTACCATAACAACGTTTAGAATCGCAATTAGAACAATCTGAAGGAGCGCACGCCCCGCCTGAACAATAATGATTTGTATTGCTTGAACATGATTCCTGATTCCATACTGAATGTAGTAAAGCATATACTGCCTGGGATGGGATCGGGTTGTTGAAAGTATCACCTCCGTTAGATGATCTGTCTATTTTTTGCGCTCCTAATGACTGCCAATTATTATGGAAAAGAACATCGCCTGACATACTCATAAAGTCAAATTCATCAGTAATAACCCTGTTTGCATTATCATCAACCCTGAGAAATCTTATATTCCCGGTAGCAATATTCATTTCTCCTAAAGTTCCATCACTACGAGCATCACAGGCTCCAGTTCCATCGTCCCAAGAACACGCTTGTTTTGTCCTCCAAACCACATAAGCTGCTTCTTCACTACTTGAGATTGTCCTCAAGACTGGAGGCGGTAAAACATCCCTATCATTGCAACCAGTATTTTCAAAATGAAGCTCATGACCAGCATAAAGGATAGGCACAGTATAAGCTTCTCCTCCATCAGAAAGTCTGAGGGCAAAATAAGATTTGTATTGAGAGTTTTGGTTTATCCAGGTTCTTATTTGTGATACTGTCGTCGTATCTACCTCATTACTAGGGGCTGCATGCCAAATTAAATCACAAGCTTGACTACCTGTCCCCAGGTGAGATGTTATAAAAACAATTCCATGAATATCGGAAACTACAGGATAGCTATGGCAGAATGTATTTCCGTTCAAAACCGCACTCCTCCATTTTTCTTCTAAAGTTTCCGGATCAAGGGCATAAATTCTCATATCATCTACGGCCACAATAACATAGCTCCTTCCCCAAGAATATGCTGCTGGCGTATTGATTGCTGATCCTCCTAAGTTTACTTGTCTATTGATATTAAGGTTTTTCTTGTCAATTGAATAGAAATTGCCACTTTGAGTGCCAATATAGATTTTGTCCCTGACGAGAAGAGGAGCAGCCGCTACATAACCAGATAATCTTCTTTCCTGACCAGCTCCGGTTTCACTATTAATCTTATAAAGAATACCGTTACCCTCAGAATTACCCACAAAATAGACTGATTTCGTTTCCGCATCATAAGCCCCTGTATGCTCTATTTTACCGGTATTAAACCTCCATAATTCCTGGCCCGTTTGTTGATCAAGGGAGATTACTCCTTTTTCAAGGGTGCCAATATAAACCCTATTATTACCGGTGATTGGTTCTACGCTTTGTGACAAACAAGTATGATTTCCGCTTCTGTAATCATCTCTGGTCCTGCAAGTACTACTGTCTATATAGGCATACTCACATCTTCCATCTCCTGCATTACTGTTCCATATCCATTTGGAGCTCCAACTACTACTTAATTGTTGTGGATTATAGGAAGTTCTTCTTTCATCATGAGCAAATTGGGTCCATTCTGAAGATTGAGCTGGGGAGCTCGCTTGAGGGCTAGGTTGAGGACTGGGACTAGCAGCCGTTTGTCCCCAGGCTTTTAAAATATAACCAGCATCAACTAGGTTGACTTTTTGGTCTTGATTAACGTCTTCTTGCCTGTTTCCGGTTAGGCTAAAGTTTTGCAGAATCCTAATTAAATCAGCTCCATTAACGACACCATCATTATTAACATCAGAGCCCGCAGCTAAAGCAATTTTAGGAAAGACAAGAATTAATAAGAAAAGAACCACTAACCAATTAAATCTTTTCATTCTCTTTCTATTTTAAACAAGCTTTCCATTTGAAAGCAAGTCTTAACCTATTTTAACCTACTGTTAAGTAATAGAAAAATGTTTTAAAATCAAAACAGTGAAAAAAGCTGTTCTTTCGTTCTTATTTTTATTACTAGGGTTAATCTTCATTACTAAAACCGCCCTAGCTATCAACGGTGATATTAACGGTGATGGCCAAGTTAATGTTAATGATGTTTGGCAAGTAATCTTAAAGTGGGGACAAAATAATTTTTCCGGGTCAGAAGATGTTAATAATGATCAGAAAATTAATTTATTAGATCTAGGTCTTACCCTTAAATACTGGGGAGGAAGCGAACCTTCACCCCAACCCTCTTCTCCTCCTTATTCACCTCCTCCATCTAGTCAATGCACTGAATGGAATCAACATGCCTGCAATGCTCAAAGAAGCGGCTATATTAATGAAGAACCCAATGAGCCTTGGACTTTTGCCTGGCATTGGGAGCCAAACTCTATTGGCACCGAACCTCCCGCCCCTCATCCGGTGGTTGGCGCTGGCCTGGTCTTTATGCCCTACGGCAATCAGGGAATTTATTTCATTGATCAAAACAGCGGTCAGACGGTCGGCCAATATACTGAAGCCACTTTTAATGCTGCTCCTGCCTATAGCAATGGTTATTTGTATGCCGGCGCTACTAATGGCCATGTTTACAAAATCAATACTTCCACCAAGCAAAAAGAGAGAGAAGTAGATACGGGCGGAGCCATTAATACTGAAACCCTTTTGGTGGGTAATGATGTTTATGTCACCACTGACAACGGTCTCCTGGTCAAGATAAATACTGCTAATATGACCAAAACCTGGGCTTATACGGCCGGTTCTGCTGCCACTACTGGTCCGGCTTACTCTGCTTCCCGCCAGATTATTATTTTCGGCACTCATGATTTAAATGTTCATGCGGTCAATGAAAACGGCACTCCAAAATGGGTTAAAAGAGCACCTGATTCCCAAATTCAGCCCGGAAGCAATGACTTTGCTTATACTTATAAGCTGGGTTGGCCGGTAGTAGCTGATACTGCCGGCGTGGTTTTGATCAAAATGCGGCTGGGCTATTTTGACTCCTGGCTTTGGCCCAAATTCCCCACTTCCAATGCCGCCATTAGATCTCTGCTTGAATCCGACCCACAAAAAAGGTCCTTGTTTGCCTTAAATTTAGATGACGGTTTCCATCAGTTTACTCCAGCGGTTGGCGGCGGCGGGGTTGACTGTTATGAAAACGGCAGTTTAATCGCCACTATTGGTCCTATGCCGGCCATCAGAACCCTAAGCACCGGCAAACAAGTAGCCTATACTTCCTGGCGCCATGGGGATACGGCTGATTCAGGCTGGGATGCTCGCTGGGACAGCCATATGGGAGAAATGGTTTTGGACAATGATACTGTTAATGATTTGAGCGCTGGCGACCTCCGTTTTGTTAACTTTGACAGTTCCTCTTTAAGTAATGGTATGATCACCGACGAACAAGGTTTTGTCTCCATAGCCGGCAAAACTATTCTCCATGCCCATTGGGGGGCCAGTGAAAACTTTACCGTTACCAGTTTAGATACGAGTCAATCCAATCCCATTTCTACCCAGCGAAAACCCTGGGTTATTAGAAGACTCAAAGATGGCAATGCCAACAATCAACATGAATATAGCGGCTCCAGTTGCTTGGCTTGTGACACTCGCTGTTGGCCGGGAGAAAGCGGCTTTTGGGTTTACAAAGACCAGGCCGACCCACCTCAGTCTTGTAATGATGTCTCCGGAAGCTACCATGCCTGTTATCTCAGACGCTACACCTTTGTTTCTAATGGGAAGATTTTTGTGGTCGGTAATGGTGGCGATATCTTTGCCCTCAACCACAATTAATCATCTAATTGAGAAGATAAATCCTTCTGTTTTGTTTTTATCTACTTTTACCAATCTTTAATCAGCCAACCAAAATCCATCCCATTTACCTTGTTATCACCATGAATGTCCTCTCTGAAGTTATTAGCCTGTGTTCCTTGTCCAAACCAGGCAGTTAATACTGTCAGTGCATCAATATTATTAACCTGAGAGTCACAATTAATATCGGCCGGATTACTGCAACTGGGCGCTGAAGAAGCAGGTGGACTCGCCGGTAGGCTGGTAGAAATTATCTTCACCGCCGCATCCTCTGTTAGGCCTGATACTGCCGGTAAATTAAAGGATGGGCCGTTAGCAGTATTTGTGGAAATGATCTGACCGGAATGAGTATTCCAAACTTCAATTTTGTAATTCTCATTATTTAGCCCGCTAACGAAAATATTGGTAGCCACAGAAGGTTTATCGCTACATGAGGTGCCACTCACAGAACAATTACTCCAGGTGCTGGCCGCATCTACAATCCAAAGATACATCGCCTTTCTGTCTTCTCGGCGCATGCCGAAAACCCGATCATTACTGCCACTGACAGGAGAAATTGACTCTCCACCATAACCAGAGGTTAAATAAGTAAATCTCCCTCCGTCGTAATCAATCCCTTTAAAAAAAGCCGCTGTAGCCTTCCGGTCGGCATAACGAGCTTGAGTAGTGGCGCTGTCTTCCAAATCCCAATACCAATCAAGCGGACTCGTTCCCATGGGTGAAAAAAGTCCAGCCCAAGTAGTATTATGAAGCATTCGAATCCTGGCCCCGCCGGATTTTGTTTTAGGATTGGTTTCGTTCCATTGAGTAGTCCCCACATCCAATTCACCCCAAACCCATGGTTTATGGGTACTACTGGTTAAGTCCCAAATTATACTGCTAACAAAATTAACCTCATCATTCACAAACTGTTGGCTGTAACGACCGCCTGCAGTCATCATATAATCATGATAATTAGCCACATTGATATTATTTAGCGCCCATAAATCCGGATAATAGCTCTGAGAACCAAGAGAAGTAGTAATTAAGTGATGATAAGGATCCTTCTGATATAAATAGTCGCTCCACTGCTGGTAAAAACTAAGGTATTTATTCATCTCTTGGGTACTTCCGCCTGAAGGATAATGTTCATTCCAAGCTTCCCAGGCAAAAATTGCCGTAGAATAGCCCCAACGGGCAATCCGGTAACGATAATTCCGTTTCCAATAGTTGATATGTTTTGGATCATTAAGTTCTGTCCCGGTCCCATCTGGCGGACCATAAACCGAAGCATCCCAAATCCAGTAAGGATCACCATGGGAACAAAGTTGAATGTAGACTCCGTTTTCTTCGGCTGCTTTAATAATTAAATCCTCCTCATAATTGCCCCTTTGGTTCATTTGGGTTCCTAGTTTAATCGTATCCACTTGACCAGTGTCCAGTG
The DNA here is from genome assembly GCA_964589815.1 of uncultured Pseudomonadales bacterium. GTDB lineage: Bacteria > Patescibacteriota > Microgenomatia > UBA1400 > UBA1400 > CAZPUR01. The sequence continues at coordinate 4,086 of CAZPUR010000017.1, read as the reverse complement.
GTTTATAGTCATCTGGGTAAACGTATTGGTCAAAATGACCTTCCACGGTCAGATTGTAACTGTCATTTTGATCCCAAATCCGGACAAAATTAATGCCATTAGCCTGGTAATCTGCAAAAGTGTTAATAAAATCAGAGGCTCTATAGCCGCAGCATTTCCAGTATTGATGGCCGCTGCCAATGGGAATAAAGCTTTCACCGTTGTTAAATTCTAAAAATCGCGGGTCGCTTTGGGAAACCTGAATAAACCCTTTGTTATCAGATTGGCTGGCACTAAAATTATGCGTTTCTGAAGTAAAACTGCCATTTTTATCCTCAATAGTCAAATAATAACTATAGTTTCCCGCTCTTGAAGGACTAAAACGGACTTTCCAAGAATAATTTTGTGTCGGCGTCATGGTGGCCGGTGGACTATAGTTATAGTCTTGATAATAAAAAGCCGGCACTATTTGAGTCATCCCTGTTTGTTGATGAATAAAATGAGCATTAATAGTAATCCCGTCAGCGGCATATCCGCCGGCACCTGGATCATAATAATAGTAGGGTAAGAAAGCCTCGGGGACATCCTTGTCAGGTGGATTATCTGAGGCAGGCAAGCCAGGAAAACTTCGGGAAATCTGAAAAGTAAGCTCAAATTTTTTATAAGTCGGCACCTGATGGTTGGGATAAGAAGCAAGATTATCACTCATACTGGTAACAGTGGTGGTCGCTAAAGCTCCCCGAGGAAAAACAAGAAGTAATAAAAGAAAGAAAACTATCATCCAACCAGATTTTTTCATTCTCTTTTCATTCTAATTAATTTTCTATTCTTAAGTCAAGGTTTTATAAATTTTGTCAGCTCTTTTCCTCTTTTTCCTTGCCAATTTATGAATAAAAGGAATCACGACTAAAAAGGGCCATAAATTTTCTGGTACCACCACAAAGGTCTGGTTATCTGAAGAAATATTAGAAAGATATTGTAAAAGAACAATGTCAGTTCTGATGGTGTTTTCAATCGGATAGGTGGAATAACTACCAGAGGTTACGTAAGCCCTAATCCACCAAAGGGTTCTGCCAGAATTAACTTGGGCCCGGGCCCAGTTGGCCGGGTCAGCAAAGTAGAAGTTGCCTGAAGTCTTCAGATTATAAGCACCACTATCGGTATCCGTGACTGATAGATTAGTCCAGGTGTCACAAGCGCTATTCACCGCCGCATTGGCCGAACAGTATTGCCATTGGAGCGCCGCTGTCCCTGCCCCGGCGGTGGCCAAGTCCAGGTTGACACCGGTAAACTGGTCATGAGAACCCAGATAAATGTAGTCAGTGTTGGCATTAAAAGTATAAGTAACGCCAAAGTCATTATCATTACTGGCATCATTCAAATATTCATCGGCATCATCAACATCACCGCCGTCAGCTAGTTTTTTATAACCTGAACCATCAGAATCATAAATCCAGGCTTCAGAAAAAGGAGCAATATCCATATTGTAATTAGTGCCATCAACTAAACCTGCTCCTTCTAAGGTCACTGAAGAGGGTTCACTGTAACTCCGCCAGCCTCGGATTTTAAAAAAGGGATTATATCTTGTGTGAGTACCGCCATCCATATCCCACTCGGCAAAACTACTTGGGCTCATGGTTCCCTCCAAACAATAACTTCCCTCTTCTTCATTAAAATAATCGGACGGGCTGCTGTAATATTTCACCCAATCAATGTAATAGATTTGGTCCATCTCCGCGTCCAGATATTCTGCTTGCATTACCCCCCCGTCAAAATAAATCCGGTAATTATCTATCCAGGTTTCTATTCTCTGTATCTGATTTGGCAACAAAGTGTGATGGGCTATTTCTTCCCCATCAACAAAAAATCTGGTGCCCGTAGAAGAAAGCATTTCCACTCGATAAGTGTGCCAATCGGTCATATCAGTGGCAATCGGTTCGTTTATTAATAAATTACCGCCTCGATAAAACATGACTCGATATCCCTGAAGAAAAGCGTCGCTTTCCGGAGAAGCTGACCAAAACCAAGCTAAGTCAAACGTGGCAGGATCAGTCCAGTTAATAACATCCCAAAAACCCCAGCCTCTGGTTCCGTGACCAGAGCCTGAACCGGTGTTATCATCAGTACAGCGAAGCCTGGCTTCAAACACGCCCGTATTATGACTCTGACTATCTTCATGAAAAGAACAGTCAGAGTAACTTGAACTACTGGAATCTTCGGTAATGCCGCTCTCCACCACCGAATAACCTTCCTGGCTGGTTAAGTTATGATAACCTGTGCCTTCGGAATAATCCCATTCCCAGCGGGCATTTTGACCGGTAAATTCGTCTGTCCAATCTAAACTCTCCTGGGTGCTTTTTTCCACCGAATCAAACCAGCCTTGACCAGCGGCTAAACCGCCAGGAAAAGATTCGGGAATGCGAAAGTCAACTGCATAAGCATCTGGAACAGTCTCATTGGTGCCTAAATCGTCTGTATCCGGTCTCAATTGAAGTTTGAAAATCCGGGTTAAAGTATTACCGTTAGCCTGAGTTTCACTGGTATCCCGCTCCAAAGCCACCTTGGTTCCGGAAACATAATATTCGTTATAATCAAAACCAGTATAATAATAAAGAACGGCCGCATCTTTTTCAGTCGTCCCATCACCGACCCATTTAACCCAATTATTTTTCCCCGGCAACATCGCATCTCCGTCCGAAGCTACCCCATCACCGTCAGCACTGTGATTAGTAGTTGAATCAATCGTAATCTCTGCTCTCTGTGCTGTCCAAGTAATAGTCCCGCCAGTATTATTAGTGATTTCCAATAAAATATTAACTAAACCTGCCGCCGAAATAGTGTAGGTTAAAACATAATTATAATTGGCTGCACCTAAATTCCCTGAATAACGAATAACCGTCCGAGTTTGACTAATTTCTAAAATTTCTTGGGTGGTCGAGGTGCTGTCAGAAATCCTTCGAGTGCTACCGCTGACTAAACCATAAAAATCAAATAAGCCATCGGTGCTATCAGCCAACTGATCAGCTTTAGCGGCATCGTTTTCCAAATCATACCAAGAATCAATAATCCCTCCTTTGGTCCGATCCAGTTCAATCTCAAATTCACCACTAACTGAAATATTAACCGTATCCGCTGCTGTCGTCACACTTAAGGTAGGATCAATCTCTAAACTTCCTCTCTGTCCATCTTCGTGGAAATAAATCTTAATTAATCCTTCGTCTTTTTTATAATCAACTAAGGCCCTAGTCTCTTTAAAATCAGACCAGTCTATAAATAAATCTTGGCAGTAAATTGTGGCCTTATCCTCCTCTGTACTACAGTTCTTGTCGCCTGTTAACAAATCATTTTCCCAAACTAGCCGATTAAGATTTTCATTTTCTTCCAACCTAAAGGTTAGTTTATTAATATAATTTTCTCCATCAAAGCCAAGTTTAAACTCCAGCTCCCCTTTAGTTGCTTGAGAAAGTCCCTTTTCCGCTAAAAGATCAAATGAAACCAATAAAATAAGATAATCTTCAAACTCTTTTAACTCAAAACTCAACGGTAAAACTACCTTATAGTCCTGCCAATGGTCAATTGTCCAATATTGAAAAACAGGCTTAGAAAAAGCTTTTTTTATAAAAACGTTTTCCTTTTCCTGCTTCTCTGATAAATAAAAACCAAATAAATCAGGTCTAAAAGTATATTGCTGGATGCCGTCTGCTGATTTTAAATATAGCTGATGCTCTTTTCCTTTTGTTTGATAAAAATAGGGTAAAAAAACTTCTTCTTCGGCTAAGGCTTTTTTTACTTTAACTATTTCTCCCATTTTATTTTTTATCTTTTCCAGCTTATTTTCCCCTGTCTCCGATTCAACCATGCTTAGGCTTTCAGGTCTTAAGTAAAAATCCTCCGGGTGGGTTAAAGAATTATGTTTTTCTATTTTTAGCCCTGGTTTCTCCTTTGATTCTGGCCATTTTTCTTCTCGGGATTTTTTTTCTTCTTGAGAGTTAAAACTTGCCATTTTGAATCTCTCGTTAGCAGGAGAAACTGGTTTTTCTATCTTGCTAACCAAAGGTATAAATCTAATTAAGTTAAGAGTAAAAATAAGGAGAAAGACTAAAAAGC
>CAZPUR010000016.1:0-12283 GCA_964589815.1 uncultured Pseudomonadales bacterium | reverse complement strand
TATAATACGCCTATGTTCTCATTAACCTTTCAGAAAGAAGTGAGAGTAAATGATGTTTGCTCAAGTGCAAAGGGAAGTCCCCTGGGTGCTGATTTATTCATGCCAGTTTTGGATGTACAAGAACAAGTAAATTGGTGTTTTCCTAAAGGTGACAAACAAGCGGTAACAATAACCCTTAAGGCAGAAGGTCGAGTATTATCATGCGAAGGTTGTGAACTTAACCCTGACGGGTTCCAAACTACTGTAGATAGCCTCGAAAACATACGCGATCTCTCTTGACATACTCTTGGCAAGCGGAGTTCGAAGTTGAAACTCTATCTTTCAATACTGCAAGTATCATTTCTACAAACCCTACATATTATATCAGCTTCACCGTCTGGGATATGTTTAATTCTCCCATGACGCGCAGCTATAATAACTGCTTTGGTAGCTTCTATTCTTTCTTGTCTAACTTCAGGGTCATCAAGATGATATTCCTCATTTCCAGCTATTGCCCTTACTAGGTCTTTAGCAATCCAGTTTGCTGGGATAAAAAATGTCATTTGTGCCAATGGAATAAACTTCTCACAATGATGCCATTGCAATTCAATTTCTTCACTCATAGACATTAATTATACCTTAATAAAGCAAATTTTGGTCTATTAATGATATAATTGCTCCTATTCCTATTATGGAGATTATAAATAGAATTAATCAGTTGAGAGCTAATACCCAGGCCTTTCTTCTTGGATATGAGCCAGAGATGGCCAGAATTGCCCAAGAAAGAGCCCAAGAAATGGCTGAAGGTAGAGAGCCTTTTTCTCATTTTCGCAGTGATAGCCAACCAGGTTGTACAGAAAAAATGGAATTTAATGAAATTAGGGGAGAGGTTATTCTTGTAGATACAGAGGGGCAAAACCAAGGTTTTTCTTTTTCATCACCTGGTAATGTTGATATGGCTGTTTCCTGCTGGGAAAACTCTCCTCCCCACAGGGAGGTTTTAGAAAATCCAGAATATCGAGCTGCCGGTTTTGGCGTGGCACAGGTAGGGAATATAACTTGTGTTGTGGGTATACTTTCCAGTAAAAGGATATTTTTGTAGTTTAAAAAGGTGGTAAAATTCTCGCTTCTCCAGCGTCAACTAGGGCGAGTAATTCATCTTGACTATAGTGCCTATAACCATAATAACCTTTATCTTCTAAATTTAATACCTCACCTGTACTTTCTTCAATGAGATAGGCGTGTGTTTCTCTTCTAGGCTTCCCTGCATTAAAAACCCATACCACTTGGCCCGGGTGTTCTTTTTGCATCGCATATGCTTCTAAAATGCAACCACTTGTTCTAATTGCTATTGGGCTACACATAATTTGATTTTAGAAAGTCTTTCTTTTGATTTAAAAACTCATTTCCGTTGCTGAAGGTAAAAACTATTCATTTTGAGTTACAGGTTTAATGATTTCAATGTCAAAAAAACCGTTAGGTAATTCTCTTATTTGATGTAAAATTAAAGCGTCCTCTGGATTAGAACATGAAAAAACAACTTGTCCCTCTCCGTCAACAATCTGTTCCCTTTCAACAACTACTGAAGGATCAAATTCCTCGGGGAGACCACCAGTTAATTCATACATCTTCTCTATGGCTTCTTGAAAAGTATCTACGGGCCCACCGGGATGTGCACTAAGATTAATCAGACGAACTGAAAAAATTGTATAGACAACCTCTCTCCTCAATTTGCATTTGCAACATTATGCCATGAACTTACTACTACTGATACTGAGTTCTAGCTATAAAAAAATTAATATATAACTTTCTTGAGAAAAAAATGGCTGGGTGGCTGACGGGGATCGAACCCGCAACTTCTGACTCCACAGGTCAGCGCTCTACCATTGAGCTACAGCCACCACGTAAAATTTTATTTAGCAAAATTAACGTGGTTAGGAACGTTTCCCGATGAACATCGGGATTACGTTCCACCAAATTCAACTTATTTTACCAATTTTTTAGCTAAATTTGAAGCGTTGTAAATGATATTGATCCAAAATTTTCTCTGCCCAAAAAAGCTGTTTTTGGTGATTTTTTAAATCCCAAGGTTTAATAATACTTTCTGCTTTGGCTTTTTTCAAAAAATCTAAAGCCATCTCTTTTTTACCCAAACCCAGATATAAGGCCGCTCGGTAGAGATTAGCTATTTCATCTGCTTTTTTAGAATTTTTATCTAGGTTCATAGGTGCTTGAAAAATTCTTTAATTATCTTGACTAAGCCGTCCCTAATTTTTGCATCTAAAATTTCTAACGAAGGGTTATTTAATCTTGGTCTAATATTTAAAACGGCCGTCGTGTCAATCATCCGCTCCTTTAAATTAATCCCTCCACCCCAAATATCATCTTGTCGACTGCCTTTTTCCAAAAGGATTTTTTCTCCGTCAGCGTGTAGCTCGCCACCAGCAACTAACCAGTGTTTTTCTATGTCAACCGTAACTTTAATGTATGCACCACAATTCTTATTTAGATTATTAATTTCGCCTTTCTTTAATGGTCTATCAAAAAATTTCATAATTAAATTATACCTGCTTTTTACAGCTAAAACAAAGGTTTCTGCCTAATTTTTTCTCTATTATTTTAAACCCAGACTCTTTAATAATTTTCTCTAGCTCCCAGGGTGTAAAAGCATAACAAAAACGATTAACTTTTTTTATTAGCTTTCCCCTTTTATCTGCCATTCGATAGGGGACTAATAACCATTTTAATTTAAAACCATTTTTAGTTTTCCAGCGTAACTGTTTTAAATGTAATGGCCAAAAACTTTTTTGCCATAAATTCCAAACCGTGATAATTAAAATCCCTCCAGGTTTTAACGCCCTTTTTATCTGTTCTAACACTTTTAACTGTAAATCTCTCTTATACAAATTATGGAACACGGCAATCGAGCAACAAACATCAAAATTATTCAAGTTTTTCCAAGTCTTAACCTCAGTAATATCGCCATATTTAAAATGAGCCCGAGGATTTTCTTTTTGAGCAATCTTTAAAAGTTCTTGAGAAAAATCAATTCCTAGATAATTAATCTTTTTACCCTTCAGTTCCTTATATAGTCTAGCATTGCCGCAACCAAGGTCCAAAACTTTTTTGCCTGGTCTGACATATTTCAAAAAGGGCTTAATCTCTTGCCAAATATACCTTCTTTTCTCAGAAAAATGCTGGCTAATAGTGTTATAATCTGCTTGCGTCTTTTTTAATATCTTATCCATTCAAGGTCGACGTGTTAAGAGATTAACACCTCTAAGGTGTTATACCCTATACACCTATAGCAAATGAAAAAGCTAGTTTTTAGTTTATTAAAGCAAAAAAGTTTAACTCCTGATATTATAGCAGGGTTTAAACGTCAGTGGGCCAAAAAAACCGGCTTTTTTGTTAAAAACAGCCAAATTTTGGCCGCCTACAAAAAATTAGTTAAACAAAACCAAGTCCTCCCTAGTAAAAAACTAGAAACAGCTCTTAGGCTTAAAAAGGTCCGTTCTCTTTCAGGCATTGTTCCGGTGGCGGTGATGACTAAACCTTATTTCTGCCCTGGTCAATGTGTTTATTGTCCGACTCAAAAAGATATGCCTAAAAGTTATTTGGACGATGAGCCGGCGGTAATGCGCGCCCAAATGGCTGACTGGGATCCTTACCTACAAGTCAAAAGAAGATTAAAACAATTGCAGCAAACTGGCCACAGTACGGAAAAAATAGAGTTGATCGTCTTAGGAGGAACATTCTCTGCTTTACCCAAAAAATACCAACTAAATTTTATTGCTCACTGTTTTTCAGCTGCCAATGGCCAAAAAAGACCTCAAACAGTTAGAACATTAAAACAGTTAGAACAATTACAACTTCTCAATGAAACGGCCAAAAACAGAATTATTGGTATTACTTTGGAAACCAGGCCTGACCAAATCAATCAAAAAGAAATCAGATGGATGAGGCAATTAGGAGCTACCAGAGTAGAAATCGGGGTCCAATCAATTTATGATTCTATTCTTAAAAAAGTTAAAAGGGGGCACGGAGTTAAGGCCACCATTCAAGCCACCAAATTACTTAAAGACGCCGGTTTTAAAATCTGCTATCACTTGATGCCTAACTTACCGGGGAGCAATCTTCAAAAAGATCTGCAAATGTTTAAAACTATTTTTACTGACCATCGCTTTAAACCAGACATGATTAAAATCTACCCTTGTGTGGTTACTTATCAGGCCCAACTTTATCATTGGTTCAAAAAGAAGAAGTATAAACCTTATACTGACAGGCAATTGATTAATTTATTAATAAAAATTAAGCAAATTGTGCCTCCGTGGGTGAGAATTAATCGTTTAGGCCGGGACATTCCCGTAGGTAATATTGCCGCCGGCAATAAGCTCTCCAATATTCGTCAAATCCTTCAGGCCGAGCTAAAAAAACGCCAGTTCAAGTGTCAATGTATTCGCTGTCGCGAAATCCGCTCGAAAAGAATTAGAAATTTGAAATTAGGAATTAGGAATTATTCCGCCTCTGGCGGGATGGAGTATTTTCTTCAATATGTTGATAAACACAACAGATTATATGCCTTGCTTAGATTAAGAATTTCCCAAGCTGGTGCGATTATTCGTGAACTCCACGCTTACGGCGAATCTTTACCTATTGGTCAAACTGACAAAAAGGCAGTTCAACATGAAGGTTTGGGAAAAAAATTAGTTAAAAAAGCAGAGGAAATAACTAAAAATCTGGGTCTTAAAAAAATAGCGGTCATTAGTGGAGTAGGGGTAAGAGAATACTATCGTAAATTGGGCTACCACCTTAAAAACACCTACATGATCAAAAATCTATAATTTGTTTTGTGCCGCTAGAAGGAATCGAACCTTCATCTGCTGTTTACCTGCCCGCAATTGCTAGAGCTATTGTGCCTCCGGGAGGATTCGGACCTCCGACCTACTGTTTAGAAGACAGTCGCTCTATCCCCTGAGCTACGGAGGCATTTCCTCCGCAATAGCTTTTGCAGGCGGGGAAGACAGCTACTCTGTCCATTGAACTATAGCGGCTTTCATTTGACCCTTATTATTCTACCAAGACAAAAACTTAAGATCAATAAAGACATAAAAAAGGTTTACCATTAACTTGACAAAAGACTTTACAATTATTTACAATCTTTGTATAATATAATTATGTTCCAACCTAAATACACTCTTTCCCAGAAACTTTTATCTAATATTGCTCAAATAGAAAGACTTTACGGGCAAATAGAGGGTTTAAAAATCCCCCAAAAACTAGAACTCAATTTGCAAAGAGACAATCTTATCCAGTCTTCTTATGTCTCCAACAGCATTGAAGGAAATCCTTTATCTTTACGTGAAGTTACTAATCTTTTACTTGACGATCGAGTACCTATTAACCGAGATGAAAAAGAGGTCAAAAACTATTTTGCCATTCTTCAAAATTTAAACTCGTATCTTAAAAAAAATATTGATCTAGAATTGATTAAAGATATTCATTTAGATCTTTTAACTGGTGTCAAAGATCAAATTGCCGGCCAGATTAGAAACAAAAAAGTAGTCATCGGCAAATATACGGGTCAAAGTAAAGAAGCTGCTTCTTTAGAAATCAAGCACGAACCCCCTTATCATCAAAAAGAAAAAATAAAAAAGGCCCTGGAGGAAATTTGCGACTGGAATATTAAAGAAAGTCAATTACCCATCTCCGTTAAAGCCGGTATTTTTCATCATCAATTTGTCTACATCCATCCTTTCTTAGACGGCAATGGTCGGGTTTGCCGGCTTTTAACTGCCCTTATCTTTTTACAAAACCAGTATTGGATCAACAAATATTTTATTCTTGATGATTATTATGATATTGATCGAATCCAATACTCAGATGCCCTTCACACCGCTGATTCAGGAGATAAAACTCAATGGCTGGAATATTTTACTGATGGTGTTAAATACTCCTTACAAAGCGCCTTAAGCAGCAATAAAGAGGCAATGCTGACTCTGGATATTGAAAAAAGACCCACCAGCAAAGAAAAAGAAGTTTTAGAAATTATTAATAAAAGAAAACAAGTTATTTCTTCAGATTTAGTCAAGATTTTAAAAGTTTCCCGCCAGCAAGCCCACAATCTTTTAAAAGGTTTGGTTGACAAAGGTCTTTTAGAGAAAAAGGGGAGTACTAAAAAAAGCTACTATCAGATAAGGTAAAGGTTTACACTTGACAAAAAACTTTACTATTAACTTTACAATTCTGCTTTACAGAAGTGCCAGGGGAGAGGCTCGAACTCTCACAGTCTTACGACCACACGGTTCTAAGCCGTGCCTGTCTACCAATTCCAGCACCCTGGCATAAAGTTATTCTTTCCGCCTTTGGCGGAAATGTCTACTCCTCCTCCGCCCTTGATATTGCACTCGGCTTATTCAGCCGTGTTTTATTCAGGGTGCTTCGGAGGACAGGCAATTCCAGCACTCTGGCCCGCTAGCTTGTTTTATTTCAATTCTCTAATTTAGAAACAAAGTTATAGTATCGCCGTTTCGGGCGGTAAGCCTGCTTGTTCGACTGCTTCTAAGGCATTAATTCGAAACAGCAAACCTATTTCTTCTTCGGTAAAAGGCCCTCCTCTTCCTGTCTTTCTTTCTAGATTTTCGACAACTGCTTGAGACAGATTTATCCAAGCATCAGTTAACTCTTGTTGTATTTTTTCTTCAGCCATTTTTTTATTATTTTTTTCTTATAATAAATATGAGTAATTTTAATAAAAATTGGCTTATTTAGCAAGACTTTTGCAAAACTGCTTTATGAGCTTGCCATTCCAAAGAATCATCAAGTGGTTCTAGATTAATTTCTTTTTGATACTTTATCTCTAGGGCAGTTTTAATTAGCCAATCAGCCAAATGGGGATTTTTCGGTAAAACCGGACCATGAAGATAAGTGCCAATGACGTTTTTATAAACTGCTCCTTCGGTTTTATCCTTTCCATTATTGCCAAAGCCCTTGACCACTTTACCTAAAGGTAAAGTTGAGGTGTTAAGATTATCACACCTTAGAGGTGTTAGTCTCTTAACACCTTGAGAAATGAAGGTATTGCCAGAGTGATTCTCAAAACCAACTAATTTAGTAGCCAGTAGCCAGTAGCCAGTATTAAGCGATTTATTAAGTCTAACAACAACGTTGCCGATTTTTCTTTTATAAGAGGCAATGGTGTAAGCGTCAAATATAGAAATGCCCGGGATTTTAGTATTCTCATGGGTTTTAAAATAGTGGCCGAAAAGCTGATAGGTACCGCAAATAGTTAACATTGGTACTCCTCTTGCTGCTTCTTTTTTTAAAACCAAGGCCTTTTTTTGCAAATCCTGACTGACAATTAACTGTTGTCTATCCTGACCACCACCACCAAAATATAAATCATACTTATTAGCCATTAGCCTATGGCCAATAGAAATCGGGGCGACCTTGACTTCAATTCCTCGCCATTGGCAACGATTAACCAGGGTTATAATATTCCCTCGGTCACCGTAGATATTGAGCAAATCTGGATAAAGATGACAGATATGTACTATCATGAATTTCTAATTATTCTAATTGCTCTAATTATTCTAAATAAGCACAAATTTCCTCATGTTTAAAATTTTCTAATTGGTGTTTGGTAATTATTTAGGTCAATTATCAACCAAAGGATGATCGTCCTCTGGACGAGAAATTAGGTTAATTAGGTTAATTTTTTCCTAGTCTTCCCAGGTTTTGTGAACCAGGCCCATTTTATTTAATATCTTTCTGATTTCTAACATAGCGGTATAGGTAGGCAAAATATATAAATCTTTATTATTCTGATTAATTATTTTTTCTACTGCTGTCTTCAATTTTTCTTCTATTTGGAAATTGGAAATTGGAAATTGGAAATTTGCGTGTTTAAGTCGTAGCCCCATATCATATCCCCTGGTGCCAGAAACAATAAGTGCTTCCAAGTGTAATTGGCGCAGCATCTCCATATCTACATCCCAAATCCAAGAAACATCACGACCGTCGGCAATCAAGTCATTTAAGGCAATTAACAAGGCAACTTTCTTATTCTCAGCCAAACGAATTAAAGTTTTTAATACTTGGTTAAAACCGGTTGGGTTTTTGACCAAAAGAATCTTCAAATTCTTACCCCCAGCTAATTGGATTGCTTCAAATCTGCCAAAGGCCGGTTGAAAGTTCTGAAAACCCTCAACCACTTTTTTAATATCTATCTTTAAAGCCTTGGCCGTAGCAAAACTGGCCAAAACATTATAGACATTATAAATACCCGAAAGTTTCACCTTTATTAGCTGGCCATTTATTTTAATTTTCAAGTTTTCCGGCTCAATCACCGCCTCAGAACAAAAAATTTGAGTTTTAGGTTGAATTTGACCGCAGCTTAAACATTGATAACGACCTAAATGAGAAACAAAACAACTCAGATACTTTAAAGGCCTGAGACAATAAGGACAGGCGGTCGCATCAGAAGCATGAGATAAAGTCTGAGAACCAAGAGATTTATCCTTAATCCCATAATAAATCACTTGAGTCTTAAGATCTTTTCCTAAAGAAGCTACGGTGGGATCATCGCTATTAATAATAACGGTGGCTGTTTCCGCTAGTCCTTTTAAGGCCTGTTTCCATTTTTTGGCTAAAGTATCTATTTCGCCATATCTATCGAGCTGGTCACGAAAGAGATTGGTCAGAATCACTATTTTCGGCTTAAGTTGACTAATAGCTTCGGGTAAAACTGCTTCATCTACTTCCCAAAGGCCAATTTTGTTTTCTAAATTTCCTCTTAAACTAGACCATTTGATTAATTCAGAAGTTATTCCTCTTAAAAGATTGGACCCGGTGCGGTTATGGAAATAGGGGATTCCGGCCGATTTTAAAACAGAGGCCAACATCCTCGAGGTAGTCGTCTTACCGTTAGTGCCGGAAACAACCAAGGAAAATTTAAGATTTTGGCTTAGTTTTTTTAAAAGCTGAGAATCAATTTTTAAAGCCAGCAAACCAGGCGCGGCCGTGCCTCCGCCAAAATTGACTTTTTCTAAAAAGAAAAGAATGAATTTACCTATTAAAATAGCTAAAGATTGTCTTAGGTCAAACACAAGTTAATTCTAGACTTTTAATCAGCAAGAGGCAAATTATTAATCACGTTATAACATCGCCTTTGTTTTAACAAATCGTCCTATAACTGATTTCTGCGGGTAAAAAAAATCCATCAGTAAGCCCGGTGAGGTCTACCAATGGATCTGTTTAGTAGAATAGCATAAGTCTTATAACGTGTCAAGTGGGATATTATAGGATGGTATTTTCGGCTTCGGTTTTAAATCTGATGACGCATTTGGCCCAATGACCATCAGCATTTTCAATACTGGCCGGGCAGTATTTCTCCATAATTTTTTCGGGCGTATCTAGGCCATAATCAAAATATTTTTTCCTCAAAGTTTTGGCCATTAGTTCAAAACTTTCTTCCCAGTTATTAAAGCAAATGGTTCTTTTACCATAAATGCCTAAACCAAAAGGGTTATAACAATCCGGAGGAGATTTTTTGCCCAAATTAGTCTCGCATTGGGCAATAGCCACGATTAAAAAAGGGTCAATCTGATAACTTTTGGCCGATTTGACCAAACTGCCAGCGCTTGATTTCATCGGCGAATGATACTTGGTTAGATAAGCTTTGACTTTTTCTTCTTCCAGATCATAAGAAAAACCCAAGACTTGGGCAAAAATATTAAAACCTCCTAAATTAAGCTGGCTTTTTTTTTGAAGATAAGCATAACGGTAAGAGTAAAAAATAAGACTGATGGTTAAAGTAACTAAGGCTGAAGGAAACCAAATCAAGAGCATGAGCAGCTTTTTCATTACTATTAATGGTGTCATAGTTGCCAAGAATTTGTCAAGCTGATAGGATTAATTAAGGAGAAAGGAGACTTAATGTTTGACTTATCTAATAAAAAAGCTCTAGTTACTGGTGGTTCTCGGGGGATTGGCCGAGGCATTGTTTTAGCTTTGGCTAAACAAGGAGCGGATGTGGTCATCAATTATCACTCCAGAACAGAAGAGGCAGAACAAGTCGTTTTTGAAGTTAAAAAAATGGGGCATGAGGCTTTGGCTATTCAAGCCGATGTGGCTGATACCAGTGCAGTGACCAAAATGTTTAATGAGATTAAAAACCAATGGGGGAGTTTAAATATTTTGGTTAATAATGCCGGCATTTTGAAATTCACCCCTTTTGAACAAATCACCGAAGCTGATTGGGACCAAATTCTCAGCGTTAATCTTAAAGGTCAGTTTTTGTGTGCTAAAGAAGCCATCAAATTAATGAGTCCTGGGGGAAGAATTATCAACCTTGCCTCCATTGCTTCTGGTGGAGTGGGGATTGGTTTCAACAATATTGCCCATTACACCGCCTCTAAGGGTGGGGTAGTGGCTTTAACTGAGACAATGGCCATTGAACTGGGTCCAAAGGGGATTAATGTCAATGCCATTGCTCCGGGGGTGATTGAAAGTGATATGACTAAAGAGATGTTGCAAGACGAAAAAACCAAGGAGGGAATGATGGCTCGTTTAGCCAAAAAAAGATTCGGTCAACCCAAAGATATTGGCGCTGCCGCCGTTTTTCTCGCCTCTGACGAAGCTGATTATATCACTGGCACGGTTTTGTATGTTGACGGCGGTTGGTTAGCCGGTTAAGCCTTTTTCTGTTCTAGGATTATTCTGCAATTTGCGTCGGTGGGCACAATATTTTGGTCAAGCAGCCACTCGATCACCTCTGGCAAACCCCTCTCACGCGGTAAAGTGGTAGCTCCATGCTCTAAATCTACACAATTCTGGTAAATTTTGCATGGTATATAGTTCAGCAGAAATCCTTTTTGTTGATGTTGATAATGGGTGTTTTTTCCTGAGCACATCGTGTCCATCCGCCTCATCCTTAGCAATTTCAAGAAAAGGTTCTGGGTAATCAGGAAATAACTCTGCTGCCAAAACTCTGTCTACGAATTCCCTTTCGCCCTGAACAAATTCAATGGCTGATGAATCTTTTAATCTAGCTCTTCTGGTCATCTGTAGGTCAGCCGCGCACTGATTCGCTACAAATTCTGCATTTCTTGGACTCAGCGCTTGAATAAATTCCCTGGCGTTAGCGTTTTCAATTTTTGTCATATTAACTTAGTATTTTATCATTTCATGTCTCAAAAAGGTCAGTTTCCATTCTGCGCCAACAGTTTTCGTGAAGCATTAATAAAATTTCTTCATCTGTAACTCCTTTTATTAAAAGATCGGGCATATTTTATCAAAGAATCTCAAAAATTGTTAGTTCTGAGGGCCTATCAGCCTGAAGACATTGTTATTGGTAACCAAGCACTAGGGTTTTTAAGCATTAAGTTTATGCTTGGAGCTGGATACCGTACTGGGCTCGAACCTATCAAAGTATATCACACCAGAGTTAGGTTTAGAACTTTCAGCCTTAAAAGAACACCTCGGTTTATCCAGCTTCGCATTTGCATAAGTAATTATAGCTGGATTTTTTCAGCAGAGGCAATGTTTTCCTTTCCTTTTTCTTCTCGTTTTTATTAGTTTTTTGCATATATTCAAAAACTGCAGTATTTAACGTTAAATCTATATGGATTTAGAAGGCAAAATTGCTGTTGTAACAGGTGGAAGTAGTGGTATATGTCCGAATTGACCCAATAAATCTCTTTTTTTATAGTTGCTTACATGATAAAAAAACTCACAATAGCAAATCCAATTCCTGATAAGATAGATGCAATGTCGTATGCCAAAACTCCACCATTATCAGATATATTGATTAGGCCATTTAACACAAGAAGAATCGCTACGATAATTAATAATGCTTTTGCTAATTTTTGCATATTTTCAACTAACTTCTTTTCATTTTAAGTGTATCACATACTAATTTTACTTTCAATTTCAGTGAATTACCCCAAAAAGAAGTAGGCTCCTGCTACCAGCAGGAGTATAAAAATCACTCCTATAATCCGATCAGCATTGCATCATCCTTTTTCGTTCGGATTGTAAAAAGGTATGTGACTCAAGCGCTTACGACAGCCGATACAAAAGGAAGAATGAGAATTAAAAATATCCTTAATCTCAATACGTTAATTTTACCAACTTACCCATTATTTGGATACTGAATTTCAGGTTTAGATTCGATTCCCATCACCGGTATCCCTTGTTTCCGGGCTAACTCCAAAAAACAATAAAATTTGGCTCGAACCTGGCTAATTTGCGATTTTAAGGCTAAAAAACCAAAAAACCGGAAGTAATTCCCGTATGGAGCTGG
>CAZPUR010000015.1:9992-12682 GCA_964589815.1 uncultured Pseudomonadales bacterium | reverse complement strand
TCAAAGTCATTTCTGTAAAGATCCATTAATAATAAGCTAATGCGGAATCTAATCCTATAACTGAAAATTATTTGACATTTTTTAAATTTCTTGTTATAGATAAGATATGGATGAAAAATCTTCTAGAGAAATAGAAGGTATTTTAATAGTTGAAAGAGAAAGGCCGGGGGGCTTTTTGGGTTTAGGAAAGAGAAAGGTTGAGAGAGAGTGTATTGAAATTTCAGCATTAGGACTAGAGGACATAATAGTAGATATAGAAGCAGTGAGAAGTGGAGGGACCGACGCTACGATGAAGCTTTTATCTATGGGACCAGGAGGTCATGAAGAGGTTATTTTTCGTGTGATTGAGACTTCGTTAAGAAAAAAGATTTTAAGATAAATTTAGCTCACTTTCTTTGTTTTTTTCCAGTTGCTGTTTTTTTAAATATAGTTTTTAGCTATAATATCTTTATGAAGCTTTTGGTAACTGGTGGGGCGGGATTTATTGGCGCCAACTTTATTCTTTACTGGTTAAAAAAATATCCTCAGGATAAGATTGTTAATTTGGATAAGCTAACTTATGCCGGTAATTTGGAAAATCTAAAATCAGTCGAAGCTAATCCTCAATATACTTTTATTAAAGGTGATATCTGTGATGAGAAAATTGTTAATCAAGCGATGAAGGATATTGAGTTAGTGATTCATTTTGCGGCTGAATCTCATGTGGATAGAAGTATTTTGGGACCGGCTGTTTTTGTGAAAACCAACATGGTCGGCACCCAGGTTTTACTAGACGCGGCCTTAAAACACAAAGTTAAAAGATTCCACCATGTTTCTACCGATGAAGTATTCGGCAGCCTTAAGCTTGACTCAAAAGGGAAGTTTACCGAGTTAAGTCCTTTACAACCTAATTCTCCTTATGCCGCCTCTAAAGCTGGTTCTGATTGTTTAGTTAGGGCCTGGTGGAAGACTTATGGTTTACCTGTAACAGTAACCAACACTTCCAATAATTTTGGTCCTTATCAATTTCCGGAAAAATTTATTTCTTTAACTATCACTAATCTTTTGGAAAACAAACCAGTGCCCATTTATGGCAATGGCCAGCAGGTAAGGGACTGGCTTTATGTAGAAGATCACTGTCGAGCCATCGACTTAGTTTTAAAAAAGGGTAAAGTAGGCGAGTATTATTTAATCGGCGGCTTAACCGATGATATTAATAATTTGGAAGTGGCTAAGATGATTTGTCAGATTTTGGGTAAGAATGAAAAGCTTTTGGAGCAGGTTAAAGACAGACCGGGCCATGATGTCAGATATGCTTTAGATTGGACCAAAGCCAAAAAAGAATTAGGTTATCAACCTCAGTTTGATTTTGAGACTTATCTTAAAAAAACAGTGAGATGGTATCAAGATAACCAATCCTGGTGGCAAAAAGTTAAGTCAGGTGAGTATCAAAAGTATTATCAGAAACAATATAGGGATAAGTTTAAGTCACTTTAAATGACTAAAGTAAAGATTATTGGTACTGGTTTAAGCGGTTTAGTGGGTTCAAGAATAGTTGAACTACTGTCTTCTAAGTATGATTTTGTTAATTTAAGCCTAGAAACAGGAGTTGATATTACTAATTTGAGTCTTTTAGATAAGAAATTTAAAGAACTTCCTTATACTAAATTAGTGCTTCATTTGGCTGCTTTTACTGATGTATCAAGTGCTTGGATTCAAAATGAAAACAAAAATGGCTCATGCTATCAAGTTAATGTGATTGGGAGTAAGAATATTGCTCAGTTATGTAAAAATTACAATAAATATCTTATTCATATTTCTACTGATTATATTTTTGATGGTTACAATCCTCCGACTGGCGGGTATAAAGAAACAGATGTCCCCAACCCAATTGAATGGTATGGAAAAACTAAACTTTGGGCTGAACAGGAAGTACAGAAATCAGGTTGTCGAAATGCAATTTTAAGAATTGCCTTTCCTTATAAAGCTGAATTTTCCCCAAAAAATTTAGAGCTCAAAATAAAACTGGATTTAGTAAGAGATATCAAAGCCAAGCTGGAATCAGGAGAAAAAATAAATAGGTTTACTGATCAAATTATTACGCCCACTTTTATTGATGATATTGCCAAAGTTATTGATAAAATGATTAAAGTCAAATCTAAAGGCATTTATCATTGCGTTGGTTCGACCAGTCTTTCACCATATGAGCTGGCGATTAAAATTGCTGATGTTTTTAAGTTGGATAAAACTTTAATTAATAAAAGTAGTTTAGAAGAGTTTATTAAAACTATTGACGATGATCGGCCCAGGCAGAAGAACTTAAGTCTTTCCAATCAAAAACTAGAAAGGGAATTAGGAATTAAAATGGCAACGATAGATCAAGGCTTAAATAAAATAAAAAATCAGTTAATAAGGGAGGGGTGAAGATATGAGTGCGATAACGATGTCAAAATCTGAGGCACTTAATCTCGCCCAAGAGGCTCGTCAGGCTTTTTTGGATAAGGTTGGTGATGCTTTTGGTTATCCTATAGAAGTTGGTAAACTAAATGGAGACGGGCTTGTTATTACTCAAGAGCGCTATGAATCCATGTGTCGACAGATTGATGAGGCGAGCATGGGGATTATTGAGGGTGCTTTTGAGATTATTGAAGATCCGTCTTAGTTTTTATTAAATCTGGCCTTCTTTTTTTTGTCCGCTTAAGACTTTGTTT
>CAZPUR010000015.1:8710-9892 GCA_964589815.1 uncultured Pseudomonadales bacterium | reverse complement strand
TTGATTGTTGATTGTTGATTGTTGATTGTTTTTTTAAATCTTTTAAAGCTTTATAAACAGGCTCGACCATCATCACCATACCTACACCCCCACCATAAGGATGGTCATCCACCGTTTTATATTTATCTTTGGCCCATTTTCTTAGATTGTGAATATTTATTTTCACTAATTTTTTGTCTATAGCTCGTTTAACTATAGATTCATCAAAAGGCCCCTTAAACATTTCTGGAAAAAGAGTCACAATATCTATTTTCATGCCTAATTTAATGGACTTTTTATATTTTTTAATTTTGGATTTGTAACTTGAGTATATCTTTGTGTCGTTCTTATATTACTATGGCCAAGCAGTTCTTGTACATAACGGACATCAACTCCATTTTCCAGCAAATGAGTAGCAAAGCTGTGTCTAAGTGAATGGAAACTAGCCGTTTTCTTAATTTTGGCTTTTTTCAAAGCATTGGAAAAAACTTTTTGAGCAGTTCTGGTGGTGAGTTTACCCCCTCTTTCACTGATAAATAAATAACTATTTAAATCTTTTTGATCAACCAAATTCTTAAGCTCAATCTTGAGCTTCTCGGGGAAAATAGTGATTCTATCTTTATCACCTTTAGATTTCTTAAGATGGATGGTTAGTTCTTCTGGGTTAATATCTCTTACTTTTAGATTGACAGTTTCGCTAACCCGCAGGCCGGCGCCATAAGACAAGGAAATCAAAAGACGATGTTTTGAGTTTCTAATGCTATTAATGATCTGATTAATTTCTTGTTTAGATAAAACTACAGGTAGTTTTTTTGGTCGCTTGGCGTACTTAATTTTAGTTTTGAAATTAGTTTTTAAGACGTGGCGATAGAAGAACTTGATAGCATTAAGGGCTAAGTTTACCGAAGATGAAGACAAACCCTTTTCTTGTAAGTTAATAAGAAAGCTTTTAATTGCTTTTTCTTTAGTTTTTAAACCTCTTTTTTTAGCAAAGATAAAGTATTTTTTTATATTGGTTAAATAGCTTTTTATAGTTTTTTGACTATAACCTTTTAACTTTAATTCTTCTTCTGTTTGCTGTAATATTTTTTGCATAAAATTTTGTGATATAATTACTTAGTTTTAAAATAAACAATATTTAAATTCGCCTAGTATACATTTTAGTTATTATAACACAATAATTATTCGCATATACACTAGTTA
>CAZPUR010000015.1:7067-8610 GCA_964589815.1 uncultured Pseudomonadales bacterium | reverse complement strand
GTTAAGAGAAATTTGATGAAATCAAATAAAAATGAAAAATCGAGAAATGAAAAATAGGTATCTCGACGATTTCCAAAGAATACGCAGTTTTTCAGACGAATTACCAGAAGAGAGAGTTACTGCAGAAGATGGTGGCTTTAAATGTAGAGGTAATACTATGACTGGAATAGCTCATCGCGCTGAAAACTTGCTTAAACAAGGACTTATTCAAGATCCTGCCGCCATTGAAGCTACTCAGAAATATTTAGATTATGTCGGCAAGAGAGATTTCTCGATTTTTTCTACTCAACAAGATATTGATGAGGTTAACAAAGCATTGGATGTTTTGATTGAAGCCTTGCAGTAGATTTCATCAAACTCCTCGCTTTGCTCGGCCACGTTGCACTTTCGCTCTCCGCCAGCTGGCGGATCGCTCACCCTCGGACAACACTGTGTATTTAACAAGTGATTCAACTCATCACTTGACCAAATTTCGCATACTTCAATTGAAAAAATTGAGGTAGTGTGCGAGACTTCAGAGACACAAATACGTTTAGACTTTGCTATAATGACAATAATGGAAATCTCAATTTTCTTTGCCCAGCTTTGGGGCAGTTTTTTTATTATCTTCGGTTTATTATTTTTTATCACCAGGTATTTAGGTAAAGTGATAGAAATGACAGAGAATAAGGCCTTTGTTATTTCTACTGGCTACATCACCTTACTAATGGGATTAGTTACGATCATCTTACACAATCTTTGGGTGGCTGATTGGAGATTGGTGATTACTCTTCTGGGTTGGTCTACTTTAATTAAGGGAATTATGAAAATTGGCTTTCCCGAACAAATTCATAAACAAGCCCAGAGGTTTAAAAATAAACAAATTTTTAGCACCGCTTTCCTTCTTTTTTTAGGTGTATGGTTGCTTTGGATGGGTTTTTCTCAATAATGGAGGTTAGCGATGAAGATAAATAAAGAATGGCATTTAAAAAACAAAATGCCCAAGAATGCCAGTTTTGAACAAAGAGTTAAATGGCATAGAGAGCATAATAAACACTGTCAATGTCGACTAGGTTTTCCCAAAAAGCTGTTAGAGGAAATGAAAAAAAGAGGCATCGCCTTAGAAAGTTAAGATGAGAAAGAAGATTAAACTAGTCATGCTGGCAAAATACCTGCGTTATTTTGCTAGGATTGTTTTGTTAATTATTTCTCTTTTTTGGTTTGTTTTTTCCCTTTTGTCTGGTGCTGGAGATTATGGCGGCGGCTTCAAAGGAATATTATTGAATAGCCCCAATACCTTGCCTTGGCTGGTTTTACTTACTTTGGTTTATATTTCTTTTCGCTGGGAGCTTTTCGGTGGCATCTTAATTGTCTTGATGGGCTTGTTTACTATTTTCTTTTTTAATGCCTCCAAACATTTATTTGTTCTTTTTGTTTTTTCCTTACCCCTGATGGCTTTAGGTGGCATTTTGATTTTCAACTGGTATTTAACAAAAAAAAGCTGATTCCCTAGACTTATTTTTACTAAAGTGGTAAAAATAAAGAAGATGCCTGTCTATATTAA
>CAZPUR010000015.1:0-6967 GCA_964589815.1 uncultured Pseudomonadales bacterium | reverse complement strand
AGATATTGGAAATACCAATAATTTTTTTAGCCTTCTTCATTTATCAGTTATTTCTTGGTATACTTTAATCTATGAATATATCAGTTATTGGCACTGGTTATGTGGGCTTGGTTACGGCCGCTGTTTTTGCCAAGTTTGGCAATCAGGTTTGGGCTTTGGATATCAATAAGCTAAGAATTAAAAATTTAAAAGCAAAAATTATCCCCTTTTATGAACCGGGATTAAAAAAATTAGTTCTTCAAGGAATCAAAAAAGGCAATTTAAAATTCAGCACTTCTTATCAAGAGGTAATTTCTGACTCTCAGATTATTTTTATTTGTGTCGGTACGCCTTCCAAGAAAAATGGTGATTATGACCTTTCTTATATTTTTTCGGCGGCTCAATCAATTGGAGAAAATCTTAAAAATTATAGCGTTGTTTGTATTAAAAGCACGGTGCCACCGGGAACGGCTGATGAAGTCAGAGAAATTATTAAAAAAGAAACTAAAATTTCTTTTGATATGGCTTCCTGCCCTGAATTTTTAAAAGAAGGCAGTGCCCTTAAGGATAGTTTAAATCCTTCAAGAATTGTTATCGGGGTGGAGTCTAAGAAAACCAAGGATTTACTTCTCAAGCTTCATCAGCCTATTAAAGGACCGCGTTTAATTGGCGATATTAAATCAGCCCAGATGATTAAATATGCGGCCAATGCTTTTTTGGCCACCAAAATTTCTTTTATTAATTCGATTGCCAGACTTTGTGATGGGGTGGGAGCTGATATTAAAAAAGTAAGTGAAGGCTTGGGATTGGACCCAAGAATTGGTAAAGAGTTTTTAAATGCTGGTTTAGGTTATGGCGGCAGCTGTTTTCCTAAAGATACTTGGGCTTTAATTAGCTTTGCTAAAAGGCTGGGATATGATTTTAAATTTTTAAAAGAAGTGGATAATGTTAATCAAGACCAAATTGACTACTTTATTAATAAAATAATTAAAGTTTGCGGCGGCTCGGTGAAAGACAAAACTTTGACGGTTTTGGGCTTAGCCTTTAAACCAAAAACCGACGACGTCAGGGAAGCGAGGTCAATCGCATTAATTAAAGGCCTACAAGAAAAAGGCGCCAAAATTAAAGCTTGCGACCCAATTGCCGTAGCTAATGCAGAAAAAGTACTTACCCAGGTTGATTTTTATAAAAATCCATATCAGGCTTTAAGAGGAAGTGTGGCTTTAATTTTAGTGACAGAATGGGAGGAATTTAAAAAATTGGATTTTAAAAAAGTGGGGAAAATCATGAGTAAAAAAGTTATAATCGACGGAAGAAATATGTATGATCCGGAAAAGATAAAGAAGTTGGGATTTAAATATACAGGAATAGGAAGAGAATAGCTAAAATTCCAAAAACCAAATCACAAATCACAAATAATATCAAAATTACAATGACCAAAATCCAAAACTGTTTAGAATTTTGAATTTTATAAACTAGAATTTATTTGGTGCTTGTAAATTGGAATTTATGAAAAAGACGGCATTCATTACCGGCATTACTGGTCAGGATGGTTCTTATTTAGCGGAATTTTTATTGGAGAAAAAATATAAAGTAGTTGGTTTGGTGAGCGAAAAACATAATATTGGTTTTCAGAACATAAATCATCTTAAAAATAAAATTATTTTAGAACCAGGTGATCTTTTAGATAAGCAATCTTTAGCCAGGATTATTAAAAAATATAAACCTCAAGAAATTTACAATTTGGCTGGAGTAACTTTTGTACCGCAGTCATGGGAAAAACCAGAACTTACTTTTAATGTTAATGCTTTAGGAGTAGCGAGATTGTTAGAATTAATTAAAGAAATTTCTCCTCAAGCTAAATTTTATCAGGCCACCTCAGCTAAAATTTTCGGTAATCCCAAAAAAGGCCCTCAGCATGAGCAAACTCCAATTAATCCAGATACGCCTTACGCCGCCTCTAAGGCGGCAGCTCATTTTTTAGTACGAAATTTTCGCTCTCATTTTAATTTGTTTGCCTGTTCCGGAATTCTGTACAACCATGAATCAGAGCGTCGAGGACCGGAATTTGTCACTCGTAAAATAACTTCATCGGCCGCCAAAATTAAATTAGGCAGACAAAAAAAACTTATTCTCGGCAATATTGAAGCGCAACAAGATTGGGGTTATGCTCCTGACTATGTCAAAGCCATGTGGTTGATGCTTCAGCAAAAAAAAGCCGATGATTATATTATTGCCACTGGTAAATTACATTCAGTCAAAGAGACTTGTCAAATAGCCTTTGCTTCTTTAAAGCTTGATTGGGAAAAGTATGTCAGTTATGATAAAAGCTTGGTGAGAAAAGAAGAAGCCAATAATTTTTTTGGAGATTTTTCCAAAGCCGAAAAAATTTTGGCTTGGCGACCCAAAGTGAATTTTAAGCAAATGATTGTAAAAATGGTAGAAAATGATTTAAGATTGACTGGGAAAGTAAAATGATTAAACTTTCCTAGTCATCCCGAACTTGTTTCGGGATCTATATGGATTCTGAACCAAGTTCAGAATGACAAGGGAGCAGTTCGGAATGACAAGGAGGGAATGATGAAGAAGGCATTAATTACTGGTATTACTGGTCAAGATGGTTCTTATATGGCCGAATTTTTATTGAAAAAAGACTATCAGGTTTTTGGCTTAACAAGAAGAACCAGCACGGTTACCACCGAGAGAATAGAACATATTATTGATAAAATAGAATTAGTTGAAGGTGATTTAGTTGACCAGCATTCTTTGACTCAGATTGTAAAAGATGTTCAACCTGATGAAGTTTATAATTTGGCGGCCCAGAGTTTTGTGCCGACTTCTTTTTGCCAGCCGGTTTTGACGGGTGAAGCGACGGCTTTGGGAGTGACGAGAGTATTGGAAGCCATTAGAATTGCCTGCCCAAAAGCTAAAATTTATCAGGCTTCGTCTTCAGAGATGTTTGGTAAGGCTCAGGCAGTCCCCCAGAACGAGAAGACTCCTTTTTATCCCCGCAGTCCTTATGGAGTGGCTAAACTCTACGGGCACTGGATAACGATTAATTATCGCGAGTCATACAATCTTTTTGCTGTCTCCGGCATTTGTTTTAATCATGAATCGCCGCGGCGAGGAATAGAGTTCTCAACCAGAAAAATCAGTCGGGGAGTAGCTAAAATAAAATTGGGTAAACAAAAAGAACTGGTTTTAGGCAATTTGGAGGCCAAAAGGGATTGGGGTTTTGCCGGCGATTATGTCGAAGCGATGTGGTTAATGCTGCAGCAAAAAAAACCAGAGGATTATGTCATTGGCACTGGCGAAACTCATTCGGTTAAGGAATTTTGTCAAAGAGCCTTTGAGGTGATAGGGATTAATAAATGGCAGGATTATGTGGAGATTGATAAAAAACATTTTCGACCCGCCGAAGTAGATTTATTAATTGCCGACGCCAGCAAGGCCAATAAAAAATTAGGCTGGAAGCCTAGAACCAGTTTTAACCAATTAGTAGAAATGATGGTTAAAGCGGATCTAGAAAAGTCCCGGCAGGCTTTAGCCTGATCGGGATCCCGTGTAGGCTAGCGCCTACCGGGAGAAAGGACTTAAAATTTTATGAAAACAGTTATTATTATTCCTACTTATAATGAGAAAGATAATATTGAAAATACGATTGATAAATTGGAAAGTGTTTTCAAGAATGTTCCTCAAGGATTTGAACCTCATATTTTAATTGTTGATGATAGTTCTCCGGACGGCACCGCTGATATTATTCGGAGCCTGCAGAAAAAATACAAAAACCTCCATCTTTTTATCAATAAAGAAAAAAAAGGCTTGGGAGCGGCCTATATTAAAGGCTTTAAGTATGCCATGGATAAACTCCAGGCAAAGGTAATTTTTGAATTTGATGCTGATGGCTCTCATCAGCCTAAATACATTCCCGGCATGCTGGAGGAGATTAAAAAAGGCGCCGATGTAGTCGTGGGCAGTCGTTATGTTCCTGGCGGCTCGATGCCTAAAGATTGGGGATTGAAAAGGAAAATAGTTTCTTTTTTTGGCAATTTAATTGCCCGCTTGGTTTTATTAACTTTTCAGTATAAAGATATGACTTCGGGTTTTAGAGCCACTAAAACAGATTGTCTTAAAAAACTGGATTTAGATAATCTTTTATCAAGGCAATATGCTTACAAAATTCATCTTTATTACGCCTTGCATAAAATTGGAGCTAGAATTGTGGAATACCCTATTGATTTTATTGATCGAAGCAAAGGCAAGAGTAAATTTCCCAAAAATAATGTCAAGGATTCTTTACGGGTAGTTTTTACTTTGCGCTGGCGGGAAAGTCAAAAGTTTATCAAAGTCTGTGTGGTTGGCGTCATTGGACTCATAATTCAACTGACTCTTTTTAATGTTTTAAGACTACTGATAGTTAATCCTTTTAAGCAGATTACCCTAGGGACTTTTAAAATCTTAGTACCTATTCATACTTTGATTTCTGTTGAGGTGGCTATTGTTTCAAACTTTTTAATCAATAATATTTGGACTTTTAAAGAAAACAAAATTAAAATTAACCAGATAGGAAAGCTAATCTTTAAATTTCTCCAGTTTAATCTTACTTCTTTGGGTTCAATTTTTATTCAATGGGTAGTTATTGTTTTGGGAGTAAAAATTTTGGGCTCAGGCCTGATTTTAGACAATCTTTATACCATGGTGGGTATTCTTATTGGTTTGGTTTGGAATTATACGATGTATACGAAAATTATTTGGAAAAAGAAATAGCTTGTTGAGGTCGAGACAAATTTCCTAGGCTCCTTGCAAACATTAGAAAAATTCTGTTAGCAAGCGTGCCTTAAGTTAAAAGAATGAAAAAAGCTTCCCAACTTTCAGTTTTTTTTCCTGCCTATAACGAAGAAAAAAACATTAAGGCCACGGTAGTAACGGCAGTCAGAGTTTTAAAGAAAATTGCCGAGGAGTGGGAAATATTAGTGATTAATGATGGTTCGACTGATAAAACTAGAGCCATTGTTGAAAAATTAAGTAAAAAATATAAGCAAGTTAGACTAATTAATCATCCTCAAAACCGCGGTTATGGCGCGGCTTTAAAAACAGGCCTTTTTAGCTGTCAATATCCTCTGATTTGTTACACTGACTCAGATGGCCAATTTGATTTTCGGGAAATTGATAAATTTTTAGCCAGAATTAAGACTTCTGATTTAGTCATCGGCTACCGCATTTCCAGAAGCGACAGATTTTATCGTCGTTTGTTGGCTAAAATTTTATGGTTGGTCAATTTAATTTTGTTCGGCTTAAATGTTAAAGATGTTGACTGCGGTTTCAAGTTATTTAAAAAAAGAGTAGTGGATAAAATTGGTAATTTAAAGACAGAAAGTGCCATTACCGAAACAGAATTTATGGTGCGAGCCACAAAATTGGGTTTTAAAATTAGTCAGGTAGGAGTGAAACATGCTGCTCGATTAGACGGAGAACAGACGGGAGGAAAGTTTAAGATTATTTTTAAAGCCGGCCTAGAGGGTTTAAAACTTTGGTGGGGATTGCAAAAAAAGTTTTTTCTTAAACTATTTTTTTGGTTCGGATTGTTAAGTTTAGCTGCTTTTCTTCGTTTTTATCGTTTAGAAGATTTAATGGTTTATCTGGGAGACGAGGGCAGAGACATGTTGGTGGTAATGGATATTTTAAAAGGAAAAAACTTTCCTTTAATCGGACCCAGAACCAGCGTGGGTAATCTTTATTTAGGGCCGCTATACTATTACATGATTACCCCTTTTGTTTGGTTTTTTAAGATGGAGCCTCTCGGTCCAGCGGTTTTTGTGGCCCTGTTGGGAGTAGTCACCGTTCCTTTATTCTTTTTCATTGTCAAGAAACTATTTAACCAGAAAACCGCTCTTTTTAGCACGATTTTATATCTTATTTCGCCTTTAGTGATTGAATTTTCCCGTTCTTCCTGGAATCCCAATCCCATGCCTTTTTTTTGTTTGATCTTAATGCTGCTTTTGTACTTCTGGTATCAGACGAAAAAGCCATTTTTTTTATACAGTAGTGTAGTGTGTTTTGCCCTGATGCTGCAATTGCATTATATTATCGTTCTTCTGATTCCTTATTTAATTTTTTTGTTTTATCGGCAAAAAAACCAGGTTGGCAATAGCAAAGATTTCTGGCGGGCATCAATAATTTTACTCCTGCTTTTGAGTCCTTTGGTGATTTTTGATCTGACTCATAATTTTGTTAACCTTAGAGGTTTTGCCGAAATATTACAAGGCAGATCTAATCAAGGTTTTAATATTTTTGATGTTGCTTCAAGAGCCAGGGATAGATTAAGACAAATCATCGGTTTATTTTTTGCTTTTCCAGAAAGAAGTTGGCCAACTAATTTAATGGCCCTAGGATTTATTTTTGTCATAATTAAAAAATGGCGTGAAGAAAAAGAGGCAGTTATTTATTTAGTTTTTGGCTGGTTTATTTGGTCAATCTTCAGTTTAGGTTTTTACCGAGAGTCTTTTTATCCTCATTATTTTGGTTTTCTTTTTCCTTTTCCGGCTATTTTTGCTGGCCATGCCATTGAGTATCTATCTCAGCAAGGCAGAAAGATGAAACTACTAGCTTTTGTGATATTTTTTGCTTTGGTTTTCAATAGTCTAAAGGCGAGCTGGGCTTATTTATCCAGAGCTTCGGTTTTGAATGTTAACAAAGTCAAAATGATTGTTCGGCTAATTGAAAGAGAAAGTGAAGGCAGGCAGTTTAACTTTTCCCTTTTAGCCAATAATAACTATGACGATTCCTATCGTTATTTTTTCCAACTATGGGGAATTCCGGTAGTTTATAAAAAAGAAGTGGCCGATCAATTATTTGTGGTTTGTGAAGATGAAGAAGTATGTCATCCTTTCGGTAACCCCAAATGGGAGATTGCTCTTTTTGACGTGGCCTATGAGGGCGAGATTGAGATAAAACAAGAATGGCAACCAGACCCTCAAATTAGGGTAAT
>CAZPUR010000014.1:0-26095 GCA_964589815.1 uncultured Pseudomonadales bacterium | reverse complement strand
TTTTTCAAGGGCCGAGGGAAAGGCTGGCAGTTTTTTACTAATAATGAGATTGTTTGGTATAGAGTTCGCGGGGCTGATTATGGACCCTTCAGCTTTGATGAAGAAAACATTTTTCTTCACGACTTGGACGGCTACACCTATAGCCTAAACCAGCAAAGTGAGAGAAAACAATGGCGGTTTCAAAGCAATGCCTATTCAATTTACCCTTTGGCAACTGAATCCGCTTCTTTACTTTTTAGTGCTGACTTTGATGGTAGAGTTTATGCTTTAGATAAAAGAACGGGAGAGGAAAAATGGCGCTTTACTACGCCAAGCCTTGTTAAAACTGATACTGAACCAATCATATCTCAAGATTTAGTTTATTTTGGCAGTAGAAACGGGATACTCTATGCTTTAGATAAGAATACTGGTGAAAAAAAATGGGAATTTAAAACCCAAGGCATTCAGGGAAAAGAGTTGGATTTTAACCAACCGATTATTCATTTTGGTGTTTTTTTAATTGATAAGCAAAACATTTACCTTAATAGTGCTTCAGACAATGCTATTTATGCTTTAGATAAAAGAACGGGAGAGGAAAAATGGCGCTTTAATCACTATCAATATGTTCATGAAAAGCCCATGTTGGGCTTAGAGACGATTAGCTTCTACAGCGCTGATGGTTATTTTTATACCCTAGATAAAGAAACTGGTGGGCTTCAATGGAAGTGGCCAATAAAAGATAGGGAGTGGCAAAGTGCTTTTGTTCAAGGTAATGAAATTTATTATGTGGATGAAGATAATGATTTACACAAATTTGTTAAGGGGAAATTAACCGCCCAATGGATTTACAAGAATGATGATCTTATTCCAGACATAAGAGAGAGATTAATTGTTGAGAAGGGTAAAATTTATCTTATTACTTTTACTGGCGGCAGCGGCGGTAAAGTTTTAGCCTTAGATCAAGCTACGGGTGAGCCGTTTTGGCAATTTGAAACCCAAGCTTTAATTGATAGTGTTTTAAAATTAGATAATCAGTTAGTTTATTTTGTCAGTGGAGGGGATTTACACTGTTTGGATAAAAAGACTGGTCAGTCTCAGTGGGTTTTTAAGGGGGTTGGCTCAGGACACGCGCTTTTCTTGACAGAAAAAGAGGTTTACTTGATTAATCTTGATAGCGGTAAAATGGCCATGGTTTATTTTTTAAATAAAGCTAATGGTCAGCTAAAATGGTATTTGGAAAATGCAAAGGTGATACCTGAAACTTTTAAGGTAAAAGATGAAAGGATTTATTTTTTAGCTGATGACAAAAAAAGTTTTTATGCTCTTAGTCAAAACAACCAAGGGAAAGTAGAATTAGCTGATTTACCTCGAGTTAATCTTTCCGCAAAAAAAGAGCTCAGCGGTTATAAGGCAAAAGGGCTAATAAAAAGGGCCCACGATTCTTTTTTATCAAGCTTGTCAGTTTTTAGATTTATTAGATTTAAAGGTTGGTTTGTTTCAAGGCAAAACAAGCAGGTTCAAGTAAAAGCCGAAGACAAGGAAATTGATTCTTATGAGGTTTATGAAATCAGCTTGGCACATGATGACTCTTTTTATAAAAATGTTTGGCAAGAAGTGGACATTTTGGTGGAGTTTAAAAATGAAGCGGGTGAAATTTTTAAGGTTAATGGTTTTTATTATGACAAAAATACCTGGAAAGTGCGTTTTGCTCCTCCTGAGCCCGGCCAGTGGCATTGGCAGTTGGTTTTTAAAAGCTTTTTGACTAAGGAAATAGCTAAGGAAACTTTTAAGGTAAAAGAATCTAATCAGCCTGGTTTTGTCCGGATTCATCCCACTAATCCCTATCGTTTTGTTTTTGATAACGGCCAATTATTTAAACCCCTTGGTATGCAAGACTGTTTTATAGACATTAATCATACTGGCGATCTTTTAGGTCAACTAAACGTAGGCATGGATCAGATGCCTTTAAAAGACAAAAACCAAAAGCAAGTAAACCTAGAGCAATATCTTGATATCTATGGTCCTAAAGGCGCTGGTTTTAATCTTTTTCGTTTTAATGTAGATAATTGTAGTGAAAAATTATGGCAAGGAGAAGACCTAGCTGGAAGTTATGGAGTTAATCAAGGCATAAGAGGAGATGAATTAGTCCAAACCCTTAAGAAAAAAGGCTTTCGTATTTGGATGAGCCTTTTCAGTTTTAGACTTCCTTTAGCAGGATCAGTGAAAAATCAAGAAGAGCAAGACTTAGTTAAAGATTATCTTGATTATGCGGTGGCAAGATACGGCGCCTATGTTGATATTTGGGAGTTGGCCAATGAGATTAGTCTTGACCGAGAATGGATTGAGTTTGCCGCCGAGTATTTACGCCAGATTGATCCCTATCAGCATCCTCTTACCGTTAATTGGGAGAGGCCAGACCTGGAACCAATAGAAATTAATTCCCTTCATTGGTATGAGAGCGAGGATGAACTAGCCTCAGATTTGGTGGTGAGCAGAAAAATTCATCAGGCAAAAAAATGGCAAAAACCAGTCGTCTTTAGTGAAATCGGCAATCAAGGAGTTAATTGGGATAAAAATTCAGCCTTGCGTTTGCGGCTCAGATTGTGGACCGCTTTTTTTGAAGAAGCCGCTTTGATTTTTTGGAATACTTCTTCTGGGCTATATCGACATGAAGAAAACTGCGCTAATATTTATCTTGGACCCCAAGAGAGAAACTACACGCAAGTCCTTCAGGACTTTATTAAAAAAATCGGCCCTGATCTTAAGAAAGAAGAACTTGATTTTAACCATAAAGCGATTCGTAGCTATGGTCTAAAATCATCCCAAGAGTTATTAGCTTATTTTCATCATTTTGAAAATCATCGTCAGACAGTTAATTTTTCCTTGAAATTGAGTCTTCCCCAAAAAGGCACCTTAGAGTGGGTTGATCCAGCCACAGGGATGGTTTTAAAGAAAGTAAATTTTGCAGCGGGGGAAAAATTAATTACCAGCCCATTGTTTAAGATTGATTTAGCCTTGAAGATAAGTTTCGATTAATAGCCTTGATTTTATTTTCCCAGGAGTTTTTAATCGCTAGTTTTCTTTGCTCTTTTCTATATTTTTCCGGCCAGCCTTGAGCCAGGATTTTTTTAATAGCCTTTTCAAAATCTTTTGAGTTTTTACCAATTTTTACATAGGGCTGTAGTGGTTTTAATGCATAAATTAAGGTGGATACCACTGGTTTTTTTTGATAAAAATATTCAAAAATTTTCATAGGATAGCAATACTGGTTAAACTCAATTTTTGGGTTATAGGGGATTAGGCAAAGGTCAAACTGATTAATAATTAAAGGCAGTTTAGATTTGGGTTGGTTTTTTAGATGGTAAACATTGTTTAGCTTCAGGAGCTTTTTAATTTTTTCCTTGGCCTTAATCAATTTACTTTCGCTTTCCTGATTTTGCTTTTGACCGACAAAGACAAACTGCCATTGAGGATTTTTTTTAATTAAAGTGAAAAGTAATTGGAAATCCAAGCGATAATTAATTCCTCCTAAATAGCCAATCAGGGGTTGGTTAAGTTTTCCCTTTGTTTTTTGTTTCAAGATTTGTTGCAAGGAAATTTTTTGTTTTAAAGAAGATTTTGCCTTTTTTAGAACTGCTTTTCTTTGATTAAATTTTTTAAAACTAGTCAGGTCAAATCCTTGAGGAACAACAATGGGTTTGTATTTTTTAAACCTTGTTTTTAGAGCCCGGGAATTAACAAAAAAGAAATCAGTGTTTTTAATTAATTTTTCTTGTTTAATTTTAATTTCTTGATTAGTTTTTTTGTCTAGGGAAGAGAAAAAATCAACACAATCATAAAGACTTAAATAGCTTTTTCCTAAAAGCCTAGAGAGGTGGTAAAGCTTGTAATTGAAAACCCAACAAATTTTTCTTAGTTTATCCCAGCTTTTGATTTTGAGATAAAGTTTTAAAAAATGAACATTGAGGATAAGATTGAGGTTCTGGATTAACTCAAAACGTCTCAAAGGAATAAACTGAACGGGTTTAAATAGAATAATTTGTTTACTTTTATTAATTGGCTTTTTATCCAGGAGCTTGAATTTTTTGTTTTGTAAAAACCTTTGTTTGAAAATTTCTTTTAATGATAAAGATTCGCCCCAAGAAAAAATAATTACTTTGTTTTCTAAGCCTAATATTTTAGCTGTTTGTTTGATATAATCAGTAGGGAAAGAATAAGGTAAAGTTGCCCCAATAATAATTAAAAATTTTTTCAATGTTGCCATTTTTAAGCCAAAAATTTTCTTTAATTATAGCAGTTTTTAGAAGGATTGTGGCAGCTCTAGTTAGCAAAAATAAAAGCTTTTGGCACTACATTAACCAAAGCGATTACCTTTACATTTTTTGGGTAACTTTAATTTACTATTTACTTTCTGTTTTTAATTTAAATAATAAAACTATTTTTTTAAGCTTACTGATTCTTGTTTATATTTATAACTTGCGCTTGAAAAATCTGCACTTGTCTCTGCTTTTAACTACTCTGGTTAGTTTAATTTTTCTAGTAGGTAAGGCTTGGGAGATTCAGTTAATCTCGCCTTTAGTTTTATTGGCCGGTAGTTTTCCTAAAGGTTATACCGTTTTTGTCATCATTACTCCTTTTCAGATTTTTTCTGGATTATTACTTGTTTGGTTTATAAGAGATTGGTTAATAGGAGATGTTTGCGTACAATCAAAAACACTTGAGCTTTTTTCAAAACCAGCTTTTATTTTTTTATTTCTCTTTTTCTTTTGGCGAGTCTTAAGCGCTTTGGCAGTCAAAGGCATTTATGATCTAGATTTAATTTACTCTTTGCAGTCGTTGTCTTATTTGATAGTTTTGGTGAATTTATTTGTTTATTTTTCTTTAAAAGTAAACAAACAGAGAAAATTAAGCAGCTTTTTAGGAATCAGTAGTTTATTTGGAGCCATGAGCTTGTTTGAAGCTTTTTTGGCAGTTTGGCAATGGTTTGCTCACTCCAGCTTGGGCCTGGCGATTGAAGCGATAGCAGAAGACTTAACCTATTTTGAAGGCCCAGGTCAAAGCTTTTTTAGCGTCCGCCCAGTCGGAACCTTTAATCATCCCAATCAGTTTGCTTTATTTAGTTTAGCCATGGTTTTGTTTTTCTTACCCTTTTTATATCTTGAAGCAAAAGAATTAAAGCTGAAGAAGTTTAAAATGAAAAAAACTTTTTATTATATTTTTTTGACCTCAGCTGGGGTAAGTTTGATTTTAAGCTTGGGCCGGGCAGCTTGGCTCAGTCTTTTTATTTGCAGTTTATTTTTTTCCTGTATGGTAGAAAAAAGATGGAAGAGAAATGTGGGGTCAGAGATATTTTTAAAGTTAAAAAAAATAAAGTCCAGGCACTTTTTTTACCTTTTCCTTTTTATCGCTCTCTTAGGAATTTTTACTTCGCCTAGGATGCTAAGCTCTTGGGATCTTTTTCAACCGACTGGAGGAGGGGAAACAAGAATAAAACTTATTCAGGAGTCTTTAAACTTAATTAGAGTTAAACCCTTTTTTGGGGCAGGTATGGGTTTAAGTGGTTACCAGATGCTTAAGTTAAAACCTAGGGGAGTGATTGCCAATTTTCCCAGCGTCGTCCACAATTTTTATTTACTCACTGCCGCTGAGTCAGGTTTGCCAGCCTTGTTTTGTTTTTGCTTATTTTGCCTATTTTTGTTTGCCGCCACAATCAAGCAATTTAAAAAAATAGAGGTTGATGGTAAAATAAAAAGGCTGGGGATGATGACTGTTCTTTTATCTTTTTTGATTAATGGCTTAATGCATCAGATTTTTTTAATGGGGGTTTTTCTCATTATTGCCAGCCTTTTAATAGAGGGTAGTTAAGTTGTAACCTTGGTTTTTAGTCAATGAAAATATTTGAAAAATTGTTAAGCAAGAGAAAACAGAAAAGATATCTTAGTCTTTTTGATTTTTTAATTCTTACCGCTGTATTTCTTACCGCTGTATTTCTTGCCTTTTTCTTTTTAAGAAAAAGCAAGTATGTGACGGTGGTCGTGAAAGTTACCAACAAAAATGTTTTATATAGTTGGGACAATCCGCCCAGCTGGTTCAGTTATTATTTTAAAGAGGGGGTAGCGGCTAAAGACGGTTTAGGTAGAAAAACGGCCGAGATTAAAAAAGTTTATCGTTATGATACTGATCCGAGCCATAAAGCCCTATACTTAACTCTTAAGCTTAAAGCCAATTATTCTCATGGTACCGGTAAGTTGTCTTATGAAGGCACCCCTTTAATTATCGGTACTCCTATAAAAATAGACTTTCAGAATATTTTAACTGAAGGCTTAGTAACTTATATCGAAGGGATAGAAGATGATAGAGTTAATAAAGAGATGCTAGTTAGGGTCCAAGTTAAGGACCAAGAGGCTTTTGTGGCGAGGGCAATTAATTCTGGGGCAGAGATCAAAGATTCTTTAGGCAACAACCTAATAACAGTTTTGGAAAAAAGAGTTGAGCCAGCTTTAAAATCTATTCCAGATAATTGGGGAAATTTAGTTGCCAGCCGCGACCCTTTAAAAAAAGATATTTACTTAACTTTAAGGCTAAAAGTAAGAGAAGAGAGTAATCAAATTAACGAACACGAGTATTATTTATTTGATGATGTCAGGGTTAATATTGCCACCATTATTCCCCTCCATTTTAAAAATGTAGAGGTTTATAGTGAAGTAATTGAGATATTAGAGGTAAATTAATTTTGAATTAAAACTTCTTCAGTAAATTTTTTGAGGTTGTTTTTTCCAAACTTAGTCAAAACTTGGTTTTGAGCCTTTTGACCCATTTTTTTTATTAACCAAGGCTTTCTTAGTAATTTTTGGCTAAACCGAGAAAGTTCTTGTTTATTTTTAGCAATAAACCCAGTTTTAGCGTCAACTACTACCTCATCAGCCCCTGGGAAATTATAAACTAAAACAGGCAGCTGATAAGCAGCCGCTTCTAGAAGACTGTTGGACATGCCTTCATTGCTTGATGGGAGAAGGAAAGCCTTGGCTTTTTTTAGATATTGAACTGTGTTTTTTTGGAAGCCATAAAAAAAGACGTTTTGACCAAGCTTTTTATTTTTAATTTCTTGTAAAATTTCTTTTTCCAAACTACCCTTACCCAAAAGACAGCAGCTTATTTGGGGGAATTGTTTTTTTAAATCTTGGATTAAAGAGAGGATGGTAAAGATATTTTTTTCTTTTTCTAGCCTACCTAGATAGATAAAATCATAAGTTTTTTTACTGGATTTAGATACTTTTGCATCTTTTTTAAATTCAATAAACCAGTGGGGAACAACTGAAATTTTTTCCTCATCAATATGGAAATTATTTTTTAAGTCATTTTTAATGGCCTTGGTAGGAACGATAATTTTATCAGCTAGAGGATAAAAGATTTTTACTAGTTTTTTCCAAAACCATTTTTCATACATTCTAAGATAGTTAGAAGTATGGATACTTTCGTTTAAAATCAGCTTTGTTTTCTGCCAGAAAAATATTCTTTTCAGCAAGCTCATTTGGATAGAAAGCCGGTCAAGAAAAGTCAGAACAATGTCCGGTTTAAGGAGAAGATAGTTTTTAGCCAGCCAAAAAATAGAAGGGAAAAATAGTTTTTTCTTGGTTTTGGTTCGGAAATGAATATGGACTTTTTTAAGTTTTTTAACTTCATTTAGTAACGGTGTCGGGTAGGCGCTGCGGATTAAAAGCTCAACTTGGTAATTAGGGTGGTGTTTATTAAGATAAAAGACCAGGTCACTGACCCGTTTTTGAACCCCGCCAATGTCTAGATTCCAAACAAGAACAAGAATAGTTTTTTGTTTTTTCTTCATTGATAGTTAAAAATTAAACCGGTGATATTTTAAAAATTTGGTTAAAACTATTATCGCCCAGATTTGATCGGCATAATCTTGTTTTCTTTCTAAATGCTGGTTAATGACGAATCGGTAATATTTACTATTAAAAATTTGCGGATAGTTTTTTACTTGTTTTAAAGAATCAAAAACCACGCCTCTAAGTTCATGGCTAAACCAATAGTTTAAGGGGACGCTGAAGCCATGCTTTTTTCGCCAGACGATAGCTGAAGGTAAATATTTTTCCGCCACCTTTTTCAATAAATATTTGCTCGTCAATCTTTTGATTTTAAAATTAGCAGTTAAATTTAAAGCGAAGTTGACAATCTTTGAGTCTAGGTAGGGACAGCGGGCTTCTAGGCTGTGGGCCATCGTCGCTTTATCGACTTTCATTAATAACTGTTCAGGTAAAAAACCCTTAAGGTCAGTCTTTTGCATCAAAAGCAGAGGATCTTTATTAGCTTGGCTTTTATCTAAGTTTGTTAGATAGCTTAGGCTTTCAGAGTTTAAAGAATAGCCTTTTTTTAAAAATTTATCCAACATAAATCTTTTCCAAAGTCTTTGCGAAGAATAGTGTTGGGAAATAGGGCTGTAAAGTCGTTGAAAACGATGAGGGAAAATGGTTTTTAAGCAAGAAAAAGAAAAAGGGATAGTTTTTAAAAAAGAATGGATTTTTGCCAAAAAAAGCTCTTGTTGATAGCGCTGGTAGCCGCCAAAAAGCTCATCAGCTCCTTCACCGGTTAAAGCGACTTTAATTTTTTTTCTTGCCTCTTGGGCTAAGAGATAGAGAGGTAAAAAGGCGGCGTCAATAATTGGCTCATCAATTAGTTGACCAATATTCTCTATGACTAATCTTGCTTTTTCTGGAGTACAATTAACTTGAGTATGAATGGTTTGACAGTGTTGACTGGCTAATTGAGCCAGCTCTGACTCGTCATATTTTTCAAAACCGGGAAAAGCAATGGAAAAAGTTTGCAGTCTTTTTTTACGCTCTGAGGCGAGGAAAGTAATTAGAGTGGAATCAATTCCGCCGCTTAAAAAACAGCCTACAGGGACATCGGCCACCAGCCTGCTTTTGACTGATTGAGAGATAAGATGATCCAGTTTTTTCACCAGCACTGATTCTTTAGTTTTATCTTTAATTTTATTTGTTGGAGCTGGAATTTTTTTACTGGGGGCATAAGAAGCAAGTTTGGGGATTTTATTGTGTAAATTAAATTCTAAAGAATAACCAGGCGGAATTTTTTTTATTTTTTTAATAATCGTATCAGGGGCAAAAACATGACCTTGGAAAAGGTAGGAAGCGAGAGCTTCAGGGTTTAAAGATTTTTTTAATTTAGGTAATAATAATAAAGCTTTTAATTCTGAGGCAAAGGCAAAAAAATCTCCTTGTTGGTAAAAATATAAAGGCTTTTCACCGGCCTGGTCTCGGGCTAAGTAAATCTTTTTGTTTTTTTGGTCGTAAATAAAAATAGCAAACATTCCTTCAAGTCTGGAAAAACCCTTGGGACCATGAAGATGGAAGAGGGGTAAGATTACTTCAGCATCAGAACTGGTTTTGAACTTTATTCTTTTTTGCTTTAATTTTTTTTTCAGGGATGGGAAATTATAAATTTCTCCATTATATAAAAGAACTAGGTTTTTATACTTCATCGGGTAAAGATTCTTATGGAGGTCAATAATAGAAAGTCTATTCATGCCGGCATTAATGCCCGGGCTGAAGAAGGTAGATTTTTCATCCGGACCACGGTGCTTGATCCTGCTAAGCATTTTTAAAAGCAGTTTTTTATTGTTTTTACCAGTAAAACCCGTGATTCCACACATAGCGGTTAAATTATATAATAAATGGAGATGAAAAAAACTCTTTTAACTTCTAGAAATAAAATTGAGTCAATGAAAATATTATTGGTTAACAATTTTTCTTATTCCAGAGGCGGAGCAGAAATTTCTTTGTTTAGCCTAGGTAAACTGCTTAAGCAAAAAAAGCATCAAGTCTTTTATTTTTTTGCTGATAAAGAGCTAAATCAGAATCAGAGTCGTTTTAAAAAAGCCTTTAATTTATTGTATTCTTTTAAAGCCAGAGAAAAAATAGGAGAGTTATTGGATAAGGTAAATCCTGATCTCGTTCACCTCAATAATATTTATCATTATTTTTCTCCTTCAATAATTGATGCTGTTAAAGAAAGAAAAATTCCTATGGTGATGACTTTGAGGGATTATAAATTAGTTTGTTCAGTTTACAAACTTTGGCAGAAGGGAAAGATTTGTCAACAGTGCGAAAACAAAAAGTTTATTAATATTTTAAAAAATAGATGTAATTTAAAAGGGAATGGTTGGGAAAGCTATTTACTTTGGCTAGAGATGAATTTACACCACAAGATCTTGCATCTTTATGACAAGATTGATCTTTTTATCTCACCAAGCAGATTTTTAATTAAAAAATTTAAGGAAATGGGTTTTAAAAAAAAGATAGTTTATTTACCTAATTTTCTTTTTCTTGAGCAATATAAAAGAGATTATCATTATGGTTCCGCGGGGAAAAGGATTGTTTATTTTGGCCGCCTGGCTTTGGAAAAAGGATTGTTTACCTTGCTTGAGGCAGTCAAGGGCTTGAATATTCAATTAAAAATTATTGGTCAGGGGCCAATAGAGAAGGAGTTAAGGAAAAAGGCGGAGAAAATTAAAAATGTAAAATTTTCGTCTTGGCTAAAAGGAGATAAATTAAAAACTGAAATTAAGAAGTCAATCTTTACCGTTTTACCTTCTTTTTGGTATGAGAATAACCCGCGGAGCATTATCGAATCTTTTGCCTTAGGCAGGCCAGTCGTGGCTAGCAATATTGGCGGCATTCCTGAGCTTGTGAAAGATAAGGTAAATGGTTTATTATTTGAGCCAGGTAATGTTCAGGATTTAAGAAAGAAAATTGTTTGGATGATAAATCATCAACAGAAAACTCAGGCCATGGCTAAAAATGGCCGCTTGTTGATTGAGAAAAACCACCACTCAGAAGTTTATTACCAAAAATTGCTTAAGTTCTACCAATCAATCTTATGAAGTTACCTTCTGAAGCGATTATTGCTGTTACTTTAAATTGCAACTCTCGTTGCTTAATGTGTGATATTTGGAAAAAAAGATCTAAGAATGAAGTTAAGCCCAGTTTCTATAAAAAACTGCCTTCTTCTTTAAAAGAAATTAACCTTAGTGGTGGAGAGCCGTTTTTAAGAAAGGATCTGGTTGAGATTATTAGGACGATTAAGAAGGCCTGTCCTCAGGCCAGGTTGGTAATTAGCACTAATGGTTTTTTAACTAAGGTGATAAAAGAGGTGATGCCTTTGATTATTAAGATTGATTCTAGGGTGGCGGTTCGGGTTTCCCTTGATGGTCAGGAAAAAGTTCATGATCAGATAAGAGGGGTTAAAGGAGGTTATAGAAAAGCTCTGGAAAGTTTAAATTTTTTAAAAGGTCAGGTTAAAGATTTAGGTGTTGGCTTTACCTTAATGAGGCAAAACCAAAATCAATTATTAAAAGTATTTGCTTTTTGCCAAAAGCATAAATTGGATTTTTCTTTAAGTTCAGTCGCCAGTTCAGCCATTTTCTTTGGTAAAGATAAAAACAAACTCTCTTTTTTTAACGAGAAAAAGCTTAAGCCTATTTTTAATTCATTAATTAAGGATCAATATGGAAGTTTAAAACCAAAAGATTGGTTAAGAGCCTGGTTTAATCAGGGTTTACTTGATTTTTTACTGACTAATAAAAGAAAACTTAAGTGCGGGGCCGGAACTGACTTTTTCTATTTAGACGCCTATGGTCGGGTTTATGCTTGTCATTTAAAGCCTTGGCTGATGGGCGATTTAAATAAAAATTCATTTGAGCAAATTTATGCTTCCGCTCAGGCCAAGAAGCGGAGAAGAATGGCCCAGCAATGCCAAGACTGTTGGTTAGTTTGTAGCGTGAGGCCAGCCATAAGGAAAGAGTGGGTTAAGGTCAGCGCTCAGGCTTTTTTGAGGAAAGCGAGCTTCTGGTTTCAAAAAGTGAGCTTTGGGTTTAAAGATGAATAAGAAAAAAATAGCTTTTATCGGTGCTAAAGGGATTCCGGCTCAATTTGACGGGATTGGAGGCATTGAGGTGAGATTGGAAAAAATAGCCCGGGAGCTAGTTAAAAAGGGTTGGCAGGTGGATGTTTTTGTCAGAAATTGGGCCGTGCCTAAAGAATTAAAGCAATACAAAGGTATTAATTTAATTCATTTACCTACTATCAATACTAAACATGGCGATGCCAGTATTCACAGTTTATTAGCCTCAATTTATGTCTGTTTTAAAGATTATCAGTTGGTTTTTTATGAAGCAGTGGGGCCAGCCTTTTTTTGCTTTATGGCGAAACTTTTTAAGAAGAAGATTATTACTACCATTCATTGTTTAGATTGGCAAAGAGATAAATGGGGTTGGTTGGCCAAGCTTTTTTTAAAAATGGGAGAAAAGGTGGCGATAAAACTTTCTGATAAGATTATTGTTGTTTCTGACCATCTCCAGAATTATTATCAAAAGCAAAACATCGTCACTGAGTTAATTCCCAACGTTACTGACAAAAAGGGCAAGTTTTTGGCTCAAATAATTAAAGAAAAGTATAATTTAGGCGCGAATGACTACATTTTGTATTTAGGCCGTTTTGTCCCGGAAAAAAGAATTGAATGGCTCATTAAAGCTTTTAAAACAACTTCTTCTGATAAAAAACTTATTTTAGCCGGTGGCCCCAGCCACAGCAGAACATATGTTAATAAATTGAAAAAGCTAGCCGCCAAAGATAGAAGAATTATTTTTACTGGCTATGTTTTCGATCGGGAAAAAGAAGAACTTTTGTCTAACGCTTTTCTTTTTGTTCAGCCTTCTAAATTAGAAGGCTCGTCAATTTCTTTAATTGAAGCCATTAGCTATCGAAAACCATTTTTAGCCGCGGACATTGTTTCTAATAGAGAGTTAGCGGCTGACAAAAGTTTTTTATTTAAAACTAATAGTTTTTACGATTTTAAAGATAAACTAGCGAAGATGTTGAAAAAAAAGAAAATTTCTTTTAAAAAAAAGAAAGGCTTTGTCAATAAAGGCTGGGAAAAGACAACAGAAAAAATTATTGAGATAGTTAAATCAATTAAATAATGATTCTATATTTATTTTTTTTAATTTTATCTTTTTTGCCTTTGATTGAGGGAGAATTATTTGGAGTCGGCAGGTTTGTTTTTTTAACTGCTTGCCTTCCTTTTTCAATTTATCTTTATAAAAAGAGAATAAACTGGGATAAAATTAACCTTGCCTTCTTATCTTTTCTAGCCTTTTCTAACTTGGCCACCATTTTTTCTTCCACCTTCAGTCGTAGCTTTGAAACCTTGGTTTTGTATTTTGCCTATTTTATTTATTTTCTTACCGCTAGAGAATTAAGCAGGAAAGAGGGGAAGCTATTTAAGGAGTTGCTCATGCTGGCCATTCTTTTTCCTGCCCTAATTTTATCTTTTCTAAGTTTTTACTTTCTTGTTGCCGGCCAGCCGCCTCCTTTTGACACAATGAACCTTTTGTATGCCAACTTTGGCCACAATCACGTGGTGGATTTTCTAATCTTTGCTTTTCCGGTCAGCTTAGCTTTGTTTTTAAAAGCTAGTCGCAAGAAAAGAAGGCTTGGCTACGGATTGTTAAGTTTTATTTTTCTGACCTCTTTTATTTTAAGCTTTTCCCGGGGCGGGATTTTAATGGCAATTTTAATTATTGTCTTATTAAAATTTCTTTACCTAAGAAGCTGGCGAAAAGAGGATATACGAAAAGGGGATATGCAAAGAGAGGAAAAAGGTAGCACAGGGGTGGTTAACTTATCCATCATTCTGATGGAATTATTGTTGGTTTTCAGTTTGATTTTTGGTACGGTTGGCTATTATTATCTAGGCAAAGAGAAGACAAAATTCTCTGATATTTTTTGGATTAGAAAAGCTTTTCGCCAGCTGCTAATCTCTACCCGTTTGGAATATTGGCGTCAAAGCTTAATCGCTTTTAGCCAACGTCCTTTTTTGGGCTGGGGACTGGATAATTTTCGCTATCTTTCTAGCATTTATCATCGCGGCTTAAATAATTGGTCTTGGTATAGTCATAATCATTTTTTGCAAATGTTTGCGGAAACCGGTATTTTCGGTGGCCTGAGTTTTTTATGCCTAATACTTTTATTAATTAAAAATTTAATCTACTTCTTATGCGATTCCGCCAAAGGTGGACAAGCGCGGTCGGGTAGACTAAAAAATTCGGAGACGGGCCTGAGTTTTGGTTTGGCCATTGGTTCAGTGGTTTCAATCGTTCACTCCCTTTTTGATTATGATTGGCAATTTACCTCAGTATTTTTATTTTTCTGGGTCATTATTGCTTATTTACTAAATCAACCCAGGGAAGCCAGAAAGGAATCAAATAAAAAATTACTATTATTCAGGCGTGGTCCTGCCTTGCCGGCAGGCAGGCGCGGATCAGTTATAGTAATTTTGGCATTGGCATTAGTGGTTTTTATAAGTGCTTGTTTAGAATTCAGCAGTAATATTTTAATTTTTGC
The DNA here is from genome assembly GCA_964589815.1 of uncultured Pseudomonadales bacterium. Classification (GTDB taxonomy): domain Bacteria; phylum Patescibacteriota; class Microgenomatia; order UBA1400; family UBA1400; genus CAZPUR01. The sequence goes on along the minus strand of CAZPUR010000014.1, from coordinate 11,678 downwards.
GGCCGTGCAAAAAGAAGAACAAAAAGATTTTGCTAGGGCGGAAAAAAAATACCTTCAAGTGCTTAAACTTTGGCCCTTAAAATTAGAAAACTGGAAAGCAGTTAGTCAATTTTATTTTGACCAAAACCAAAGTCAAGACAGCCTGAGGATTTTAAATAAGTTGATTGTATTGGAACCCTTGAGTTACAGCAATTATTATCTTCTGGGGGAAAACTATTTAGCCCTGCAAGAATACGAGCTAGCTTTAAAAGCCTATCAAAATTCAATTAGCCTTAATTTTGCTGATTCAGAAAAAGTGTTAATTGAGCAAATAGAACTTTGGCAGAAGAGAAAAGAAAAAAATCCCGAGGAGCTTTTTGGCTATTTAGAACAGCTTGAAAAATTAAAGGGAAAGGAATGTTTGCTTAAGTGCTTGGGCTTTGAGAATGAAAAAAAGATTGAATCAATATTGCTTAAATTGAGACAGTCAAGTGATTTTGATCGATTAAATCAAGAGCAGCAAGGAAGAATATATTTTTGGCTGGCAGTTTTGACGACTTATCGAAAAAATTGGCCGGAAGATATAGATTATTTAAGAGAAGCGGTTAAATTAGATCCAAAAAAAGAGCATCAAGAGTTTCTAGACGATCTTTTATTAGTGGTAGAAATTCAAGTCAGTTTTGAAAAGGAAGACTATGCGAGAGTAAAAACCTTAACTCAAGGCTTTAGGGGTAAAGAAGAAAATCACAGTTTTCACCAGAAGTTTTACTTAGACGAAGTTTATTTTATGTTAAGTCAAATAGCGGAAAGAGAAAATAATCCTGATTTAGCTCAAGAGTATTATGAAAAAGTGATCCAAATCAGTCCTTGGTTTGAAAAATGAGCAAAATTATTAAGCTTTGGTTTCAGGTTTTAGTTTTTTCCTATTTATTTTTGTTTTTAGCGGTTTTTTATTTTTCCAACCCTGAGGCTTCTCTCTTTCATCTTGACGAATATTTATTTTTAAAAAAGAGCTATTTTTTTGATTTGCTTTTAAAAAAAGATTTTAGTCATCCTGGCTGGCAGGAAGAAAACTTTGACCAGCCTCGTTTAGGTACTTATATTTATGGTTTGGCTTTACGTTTTAAAGGCATTAAAGATATTCAAGAATGGCAAAAAGAAAATAAGTTTAACACCATTAAAGTCAAGGGAGTGGTTTGGTGGGAGAAACTTTTTGGGGAAAAATTTAATGATTTTCCTTCTGAGTTAAAACCAGCCGTTGATTTAATTATCTATAGCAGGCGAGTGGCGGCTTTTTTTGGTTTTGGCTCTTTGATTTTATTGTTCTTTTTGGGCTGGTTAAATAAGGATCTCGGTTTGGCTTTTTTTTCAGCCTCTGTTTTAGGCGTCAATCGGTTGATGCTTTATTATGGTCGAGTGGCGATGACTGATGCTTTCCAACTCTTTTTCTTTTTCCTCAATCTTATTTTGCTTTGTTTTTATCTGAAGTTCTTTTTCCAAAAGAAGATAAAATTATTATTTCTCTGTTATTTTTTATTGGGTCTTAGTGCCGCCTTAGCTACAGGAGTAAAAGTGATAGGTATTTTAAGCCTGATTTATAGTCTCATGGTTTTTACGGTGCTCTTTTTCATCAACCGTAGGATTAAATCCCTGCCTGCCAAGAAATTATTTTTAGGCGCTTGTTCAACTTTTGCCACCTTTTATTTTCTTTTTGTTTTGATTAATCCACAGATTTATTCTCAACCGATTAAGGGTTTTATCCAGATGTTTACCGTGCGTTGGCAAAGCTCGGTCGAATGTCAGGGTCAAAGCGGTAGGCCAGTCAAAAACAAGCTGGAAGGATTAAGTTTAATGGTTGAAAAGCTCTTTTTGCCCGGCAATAGGTTCGGCAACTTTGGTTTTGTGCCTATGATTCCTTTGGATTTACTTCTTTTTTCTGGAGGCGCGATTATTTTATTTAAAAAAGCCAAGCAAAGACTTAAGGCTAAAAACAAGTTATCTTTGGAATTTATTCTTCTTTCCTGGTTTGCCCTTTGTTTTTCGAGTCTGTTTTTTTATCTTAAAAATGACTGGCCGCGTTATTATTTGCCTTTGACAGCGGCTTTAACTTTGATTCAGGCTTATTGTTTGGCTTGGTTAGCAGAAAAACTTTTGAAGCCAAAAGGGGCGGTTATTTTTAGACATTGTTTTTTTGGCGAGGATTGACATTTAAATTAATAAACCCTACTATTAATTTAGATGCTTGGATTTAGTTTTCAAAAAAAATATATTTTCCCCCTTTTCTTTCTCCTGCTTCTTGTCTTGGTGGGATTGAGTATATATTTCTCTTATCAAAAAAGAGTTAGTTTAAAAAAAGCTTCACCCCCTCCTACTTTACCCCAGGAAAAAGAAACAGCTTTAAAAACTGATTATGATAAATTAAAAGAAAGCGCTTCTAGTCAGGAAGAGATTGTTTCACCCAATCCCAACTGTTTTCAAGTAAAAACTAATCCTACTACTGGTGTTAAAATTAAAAGTTATGTTGATAGCGGAGAGGGAATTTATGATTTTACTTATATAGCCCAGATTATCGATTTTCAGGAAATACAAGAAGGCGAGTGTCAATATTACCAAATCACTCTTAGTCCCAAAAATTCTGATTTTCAATTTGCCCTGCTTTTCCCCCAAGGACTTTATTTTGATGATGAGAATTTAGGTAAAATCTCCGGAGAAGTTTTTAAAGACTTTGTTAATTACGAAACTGAGGTAAGATTGAAAATGCAGCAAAAAGCCCCGGATTTATGGCAGATTTTATCCTGGGACCACCTAAAGTTTTATATTAATTAAAACCCCCCTTTAATTCCTTATACACATTTTCTATTCATTGATATTTCGGGTTTTGTTTGGTAAGTTAACTTCAAGTTTTTGTTCCTTTACAAACAAAAGCGTTTGGATAAAAGAATAGAAACTTACAGATTCAGTTTTGGCACCTTGAAAAAGGTAGTTCACCACTTCACCTGCGAAGTGGTTTTTTTGAACTACGCCATTGGGAAAACCCTTGAGGAGAAAATTGAGCCAACGAGATTGGAAAAATCTTGAGGGCAAAGGGATTTTTAAACCCCTTCTTTAGCGCTCTAACTTTTTTATTCCTATACCATAGGAACAATGACCTCTCTAGGGGTCAAAAAAGGAGTCAAGAAAAGGGGAGAGATCCTGGAGATCAAAAAGATTAATCCTTTTTTAAAAACTTAAGATTTTCTTCAAGCATCGCTGCCGCACGAGGCGGAAGCCATTAAGTTTAGTTTGCAGTTTACAGACTGGGCTTGGTTGGCTTGGTTAGGGTAACGCCCTTATCACCAATAAGAGGTGGGAAATGTTTGGCCCTGGTCCATTATTGGATCCTGCAGCCGGGCTTTTAGACCCCTTCTTTACTAGCGCTGATGGACGGGTTTTCGGCACGGCAGAAGAAGCCGTAGAAGGAAGCCTTTCCGCCGAAGATAGTGGTGGCTATGGCGCGGGGTGTTCTCAGTCGTCTGAGAACGTAACTCCTCAAGAGGGATCCTAGACGGCAACAAACAACTGAATAACTAACCTGGAAGGAGAAAGGGTGGGTTCCAGCCCATCAAAAGCAAAAGCTTTACCTTTTCTCCATTTTCATTATTATAAATAGAAATCAATCATAGAAATATATTAAAATATCTAATACATGCTATGACTAGTAAAAAACACCAGAAAAATAGAATATCATCTAAATATCTAAAACCTCTTTGCCAAAAATATTTGCCTTATTATAAAAAAGAGGGGGTAAAAGTTGACTCAACCAGGCTTTATAGACTTGCCCAAAGAGAAACTAGAAAGGCCCGCAAACTTTTTAAAAAACTTCCTGAACCTAAAACCTGTAATTTATTTACATATGTTACATACTGGATTAAAGAGACAATTGTAAAGGATTTTACTCATAAAACGCTCAAAAAAGTCAATATGACCGACACCAATGCCAATAAAGACGATTTTGCTAAAGCAGTAAACGTATATTTTTCAATCTTACCCCTTGATAAATTAAAAAACATGCACCTCAAAATTATTAGCACGGATTTATCTTATTCAAAACGTAAGACTACCTGGCAGAAATCTCAAAGCTTGCTTAAACAATTAGAAAAACCATTCGTAAATCTTATAGTTTCCCGCAACAAATTTGCTTGCCAAAAAGGATATGGGCAGTATACGGACTTAATTCTTGCCAATAGTCAAATTCCTAAGTCAAACTATAAATACTTTATTAAAAACATAGATAAAGTAATTAACAGTATCCATAAAGAATTACCAAAGTTCCCCAACCTTCCCTACTGGTTTTATTCCAAGGTCAACATGCCTTGTTTTATTTGTCAGATTTCTTCTTTCCCAAAATTAACCATTCCAGAGGAAGTTATAGATATAGTTGGGGGAGAATGTCCAGTTTTAGATCAATTTAAAAATAAAATATTTGTTGAATTTGGCAACAATGCCAAAATAAAATATTGCAAAGAAAAAGATGGTTTCAAAATCACCATTCATAAAACATACAACCAATGCCATCAAACCATTGAATTAATTCATGAGCTTGGCCATGCTATTACCATGCTTGAAGATTTTAAAAAAGGCAAAGATCCATTACCAGCCAAAAGATACAGGACGGAAAAATCAGCCATAAATATTCAACTTAATATACTAAAAAGCCTTTCGCCAATGATCTTTCAAACCCATCTGGGAAGTATTCTAAATGCATTTCATCAGGTTCTATTTGAACTTGCAGTTTTTGCTAATCCAGAACAAAACTTCCCTAAACTTTATGCCGAAATATTTAATCGTTGTTTTCCTCATGCTAAACAAAAAACCAATAGGCTTTATCTTTTAGATGAAGATATTATCTTAAAACCGCTTTCATCTTTACCACACGTAATTGCCTATACAGAGCTTTTACCTAGATAAACATAAATTATATTGAGTAATTATCAGGAAGGTAATAGAATAAAAACATGGATTTCTTTCAAGTTATCCGCCAAAGAAAAGCAGTCCGTAAATTTGTTCCTCAAAAAAAGATTCCTCCCCAAGATGTTAAAAAAATTCTAGAAACAATTAATCTGGCTCCCTCTGCAGGTAACCTTCAATCTTACCAGGTTTTTGTGGCAGAAGATGATTTAACCAAGGAAAAAATATATCAGGTTTGTTATAATCAACGCTCGGATTTTATCCAGAACTCTTCTTTGATTTTAATCTTTTGCGCCGATCCCAACCAACTTAAAGACAAGTATGGCCAAAGAGGGAAGGAGTTATATACGCTTCAAGATGCTACCATTGCCGCCACTTTTGCTATGCTGGCGGCTACGGCCCTGGGTTATGCCACTTGCTGGGTTGGTTCTTTTCAGGATAGAGAACTGCAAAAAATACTTAAAACCCAACTAGCCCCAGTAGCCGTTATTATTATTGGTGATGCGGCTGAAACTCCGGAAAGACCTAAAAGAAAACCTTTAAGTTCTATAATCAAACATCTTTAAGTAGGGGAAAGATAATACATATCAACTACATCTTGACAAAAAACCGTGAAATTAAGTCAAAAATTACCCCACGGCCGTGAGTAAAATATTGACCTTTCTTTTACACACATACACACAAATTACGTATTGATAAACTATAGGATAGTAGAGTAAAAAGGTATGGAAAAATAGGAGCGTGGATAACTTACAAAATTATCTTAAAAAGCACCCTAAAAAAGAAATCATTTTTGACTTCAATGGAACGCTTTTTTCTCTAGAGATTGATTGGTTAAAATTCCGCTTAAGACTTTGGAATCTAGTGTCAAAATTAGATAGTAATTTAGCTAAGCAGGTTCCGAACAAACCAGGCATGGGACTAGTGTTGATTAATAAAACGATTATTAAACATGGCCAGAAAGCCAGAGAAATTATTTTATCTTTTACTCAAAGTCTGGAATTGAGCTATTTAAAGGGGGCCAAAGAAAATAAAGGATTAGTAAATTTTATTAAAGAATATTCTCAAAAGCTTGATTTTTATTTATGGACTTCCAATTTCTCCAAGACAATCCAGCCAATTTTAGAGAAGTCTGTCTTGATAACTTATTTCAAAAAAATAATTGCTCGTGAGCATGTAAATTTAAGTAAACCGGAACCTGAAGGTTTTTATTTAATTTACAGTGCGAAGAACAAGAAAAGCGATTATCTGTTAGTAGGCGATGATAATAATGATCAACTGGCAGCCAAAGCCGCAGGTATTGATTTCTATAAGGTAGAAATTAGAAAAAATTAACAGAATTTGCTAAAATTCGAATATGGTTTTACTTTACTCCAAAAAATTACCAATTGGTTGGAAGGCTAAAGATTTTAAACTCAAAAATACAGAGGGTAAATACCACACTCTAAAAGATTTTCTCCATAAAAGGGGAGTGCTTATTGTTTTCACCTGTAATCACTGTCCTTATGCTCAAGCTTCTTGGCCGCTTATTATTAGTCTTTATCAGAAATATGAACAAGACATCGTTTTTATTGCCATAAATTCTAATGACGACAAACTTTATCCCGAAGATTCTTTTGGAAAAATGAAAATGAAAAAGATAGAATGGCGAATACCCTTTTCTTATCTACAAGATAAAACTCAAAAGACAGCTAAAGCCTATCGCGCTCAATGTACTCCTGACCTTTATCTTTTTAAAAACGAAAAGGGTGAGCTTAAACTTTTTTATCATGGACGAATAAATGATAATTGGCAGGATCCCAAAGAAGCCAAAGAAGAAAATCTTAAGCAAGCAATCGAAAGACTTTTAAACAATAAACTGCCCCCAAAAAATCAGCCTGCTTCAATGGGTTGTTCGATAAAATGGAAAGTTAAAAAATCTAAATGAAAGAAATTACAGGTGTTCTTACATTATATCTTCTGACTGATTGTGACCAACAGTGCAAGTTTTGCTATGCCTCAAAAAATTTAGGAAAATTGTCCTTTAAGCAAGCGGCTCAAGTAGTTGATTTTTTCTCCTCATCAGTCAAGACTAAAAAAATTAGCCTTACTGGAGGAGAAATTCTACTACATCCGGAGGCTCTTAAAATTGTCAAATATGCCTATCGTAAGGGTCTAGAAGTTAATTTATTCACCAGCGGCTCACTTTACACTAAAAAAAGAATAAAAGAATTTTCACCTTTTATAAAATGGGTTACTTTATCTTTGGATGCTCCGGAAGAGATGGAAGTTAAGATGGGGCGAAGAAAAAGCCATTTTAAGAACGCAATAAAAGCAATTAATTTAACAAAGAAATTATATCCTCAAGTAAACATTAGAGTTGTGACCGTGGTAACGAAAATGAATGTTGATTGTCTTTCAGAGATTGCAGAAATTCTTTCTCTACCTAAAACTAAGCCAACATTCTGGCGATTAAAGCAGTTTATGCCTCTCCGTTTGGGAAAAGTAAACAAAGACAAGTTTCTCATTTCTGATAAAGAATTTTTAGAAAAAACCTCGGAGATTATAAAAAAATATAAGCCATTTTTGAAAATTAAAGCCTCTTTGGCAAAAACAAAATCTGGCGATCTCCTAATTGTTCATCCTGATGGTAGCTGTACAACTACACTTCTTCAGAAAGGTGAATATCGTGTGGTTAATTTAGGAAATTTTTTTGATTCCTCTGTAGAGGTGATTAAAAATTGGAACAAGTTTAAAAACATTAAAAACGTGCAGCTCTACGAAAGACTCTGGAAGGAATGAATTTTAGACCTTCCTCAGATCAATATGGAAAAAGATAAAAACCTAAATTTATTAATAAATTTTTTATTTTTATTGAACGCGGTCAAGGTAGCGCCGCCCCGAAAGCCATTTTGGTATACTTCTGGTTTATTCGGCCCCTTATATATAAATACCCATTTTCTTATAGGTGGTGAAAAATCCGCTACAAGTTTATTAAATTATATTGATCGGCATAAAGAAGAAAAAAAAGATTTTCCCAATGGTTTTCTTAAGAGATTAATTCAAAAATATAATACTTCTAAACCTTATCGTTTAACTGTTGACCTTATAATTAAAAAAATAGAAAAAAAACTTTTAGATTCTAAGATTGATTTAATATCTGGTGGTGAAAGGAGAGACTGGTTTTTTTCTTTAATAGTAGCTTATAAATTAAAGCTTAAAACTTTGCTTCTTTATAAAGATAAATCCTTTGTTTTTTTTGACACGGTTGCCAAAAAGGTTAATATTCCTAAAAAACCTTTAAGGAGGAAAATTTTACATTTGGCTGACCTTACTAATTTTGGCTCCAGCTATATCAGGTTTTGGATTCCGGCAGTAAAATCATCTGGTTGCAGAATGAGCATCGCCTTCAATGTTATTAATAGACAGCCGGAGAGCAAAGAAGCACTTAAGAGAAAAGGGGTTACTTCTCTGTCATTAATCAAGACTAACACCTCTTTTTTTAGAGAAGCAAGCAAAAAAAAATTAATAACCAAAAAACAGTTTGATACGGTTAAGGGATATTTAAACAATCCAGAGAGGTTTATAACAAATTTTATTAGAAAAAATCCTTACTATCTTAAAGAAGCCCTTGCTTCTAATGACAAAAAGACCAGAGAGAGGGCCAGATTGTTTATTAGTAAACAGGCTAAAAAATATTTAGATTAGCTGTAATTAGATTAACTGTAAAGTGAACGAAAGAAATTTAATTTCACAGTTATCTTCCCAAGATTTAATGGAGTCTTACAGAAAAAAGAAGCAGGCGTTATCTTTTCTATTATCCCAAAGAGAAGTTAGACAAAGATTCGAAACTGAAGCAAGGATGAGGTTTTTTTTATTCAACCAGACTTGGGAAGAAGAAAATACTTCATATCCTGATTTTCAACCAGAACTCCATCATTGGACAGAGAAACATAAAAGATCTCATCATCTGAATGGAAGAGGAGAGTTGGAAGATAATCTTGTCGAGATAATTTTACAGGCGGAGCTACCCTCTATGGGAACAAAAATTGTGGGGATCAGCGGCGTTGATGCTTCAGGGAAATCGGTTTTAGCAGCCTCTTTACGAAATTTTTCAGAGAGAGCTGATTTGAAAACAGCGGTTATTAATTTAGATAACTGGCAGTTGTCCCTAAAAGATCAGGTTTTATTCAGAAATCAACCTTGGAATTTCTATGAACATCATTTTGACTTTGAGTCGCTTTTTGAAAAAGTTTTACGGCCGATTCGAGACAGGGGTGCTGTAAACGCTCAGGTTAAACTTGCTCGTCCCTGGAGCAATGAAACTTACCTTTGTTCTGTTAAATACAGCGACCTTGACTTAATTATTGTAGAAGGTGACTTTTTATTTAAATCATCCCACCCTGATTTATTTACAGTAAAAATCTGGCTTGATATTGGATTTGAAGAATCTTATAGGAGAGCAATCTCTAGAAAACAAGAAGGAGACAGGATTGATGATATCACGGTCGATAGGGTCAGCTATCTTTACAAATCAAAATTTATTCCCGGCCAAAAAATTCATTTAATTCGAGATTGCCCCCATTTGTTTGCAGATATTGTTATAGATAATTCTAATTATGATTCGCCAGTTTTATACGATTAGTTTAAAATGAGGAAGAATGCTTAAAATAAAAAAGTCATTAATATTAGCTATTATTGGAGACCGTTTTCATAACAAAAATTATATTGAAAAGGGATTAAAAGATAATATTTTCCTTTCAGATAATGAGAATGTTAAGCTGATAACCAGAAGCAGTAAGATTAAATTGGGAAACAACTTAAAAAATATAGATCTCCTTATTGTCTTTAAAGAAGGACGAAAAGAACCAAAAGGATTTAAGTTAAGTAAATCATGGCTTTCTTTAAAAGAAGAAAAGGTATTAGAGAACTATGTAAAAAGTGGAGGAGGGCTTTTATCTATTCATAATGGAATTTCCATGTACCCACAGCATGGGCCATATAGAAAACTTACAAGCGGTCATTTTATTTGGCATCCGCCTATAGGTAAATTTACTGTTTACCCATTAAATAATCTTCACCCTATTACAGCGGGGATTAAGCCCTTTACAATCAAAGATGAACAATATTTCGTAAACATAGACGGCAAAGAGGTAAAGGTGATTCTTACAAGTAGCTCCCGAGAGCACGGACATAGTCCTTCGGGTTGGTGTAAGGAATATGGTAGGGGAAGAGTTTGTTGTTTAACCCCCGGCCATTCATTAGTTGTGCTCAAAAATAAAAAATATCAAAGGCTCATTTCAAATGCAGTGCTTTGGTGTTTGAAAAGATAAGTAGTAAATTATGGAGATCGATAAAATTCGCAATATCCTAAGAGAAGTAGAATTCCCTTACCCCGGTTCTTCTTATTATGGTAAGTCTGAAAGTGAGGCAGTTTTAAAAGTGATAAAGTCACGTAGCCCTTTTCGTTATTATGGAGAAAATAGAGCCAGTGAGGCTGTTAATTTTGAAAAGAATGCCTGTCGATACTATAAAACCAAGTATGCTTTGGCTCTTAATAGTGGTTCCGGAGCCTTAAGTGTAGCTCTTTATTCTTTGGAAGTAGGTCCAGGAAGCGAGGTTATTGTTCCCGGCTTTTTTTGGATCTCAACAGTCTCAGCTGTGATCCAAAATGGAGCAATCCCCATTTTGGCAGAGATTGATAATTCTCTTTGTCTTGACTCTTTTGATATTGAAAAGAAAATCACCAAGAGAACGAAGGCCATTATTGTTGTTCATATGGCAGGCATCGCCGCAGATATGACAAAGATTCAAAGACTAGCTTCAAAATATAGGCTTCCCATTCTTGAAGACAGCGCCCAGTGCAATGGTGGTGTTTTTAAAAATAAAAAAGTAGGATCAATTGGAGAAGTAGGAATCTTCAGTCTACAGTTGAATAAAGCGATTACCAGCGGCGAAGGTGGTTTATTAGTGACAAATGATAGAAAGATTTATTTAAAAGCTGTTGCCAGACATGATGCGGGCGTACTCAGGGAAAAAAATGGTGCGGTTTCCATAAAAAAGACAGATTATCTTACTTTTGGAGAGGGCCGGCGGATAAATGAAGTTACAGCTGCATTAGCAAATGCTCAGCTCAAGAAACTTGACCGTATAGTTAATAGAATGAGAGAAAGTAAGGCATTTATTAAGAGGAGATTAAAGAGGTGCAATAAGTTTAAATTTCGTTCAGTTCCAGAAGAAAAAGCAGACATCGGCCATTCTGTATGTTTGATATTTAAAACAATCAAATTGGCTAAGAAAACAGAGAAAAAATTTAATAAGACATTTCCCGTTGAGAAAAAAATTGGATTAATTCGTCTCGAAAACTTTGGACAACACGTCTATTTCAATTGCCCTGCTTTACTAAATAAAAGGCCGCTTTTTGCCAAAAGTCATTTTCCTTGGAACCACCCAGATAATTATAAATCTTCAAGAGGAATAAGTTATGGGAAAGGACTCCTTTCTAAAACCGATGATATTTTAGCCCGTTCATTAATCTTAATATTGCCGCCGCTTCTAACTAGACGCCAAGAAATAGCAATATCCAAAGCCCTTATTTATTCACTCGAAGAAAATTCTTAACCAGCGATTTCGTCATATTCTTATACACACTAACTACATCTTGACAAAAAACCGTGAAATTAAGTCAAAAATTACCCCACGGCCGTGAGTAAAATATTGACCTTTCTTTTACACACATACACACAAATTACGTATTGACAAACTATAGGATA
>CAZPUR010000013.1:0-27083 GCA_964589815.1 uncultured Pseudomonadales bacterium | reverse complement strand
ATCGATCCAGGATCGTCAAGAGCAAACCGATCCTGGATCGGATTCCTTCTTACGAAAGTGGAAAATAATCCTTTGGTTAAAAAATAAATCACTAAGACTGTTAAAGTCCCGGCTATAACCGAAGGCAAACGAATTGCTAAGGCTGGATTATTAGCTATTAGTTTAAAAAAGGGTGCGGCTGTTAAAATATAAACAGGCAATTTGTAGTCACCCCAAGAAGGGTAAATGGGCTGCCGCCAATGATGGCCATGATGGTCTTTTCCGGTCAAGGCAATTGACTTGGCATCTAAAGCCATGGCTGCCTCATCCCAATACAACCCCGGAGGAACTTGAGCCACTTTATAAATTCTTAGTATAAAAGAAAAACAAAGAATTAAAAATAATAATAATTTACCGCTTAATTTCATTTTTCTCTGATTTCAAAAGCAATTTTTCCATTTAAAAAATTAATTGCTTTAATTAATCTTCCTGATGAAAATTCTTGATCTGAACCAACAACTAAATCAAAATCTTCTCCCAGGTCTTTGTCAAAATAAACTTTACCTATTTGGGGAATATCTGGCAGAAAACGATAAGGTTCAATATATTCTTGAGCTTTTTCAGGCTCCATTTGGCTGTAAAAAAGATAATACATATAGGGCCGACCTTGATCATCAGTAAAATAAATTGACTCATACTTGTCTTGATTTTCTTTAACATAAGTCACTGCCTCTTGATAGCCATATTGCCAATAATCAGAATAAAGTTTGGGGTAATGGTGGTAATAAAAATGAAGGTAGAAAATTAATTCTATAGTAAGTAGTAAGTAGTAAGTAGTAAGTAGAATTCTTTTATTTTTCAAAAAATCGATTAATTGCGCTAGTCCTAGGGCAGAGATAATAATAAATGCCGGTAGGCTAAAAATTGTTCTTAATGAATGAGGTGCGGCTTTAGTAATTGCTCCTGGAATTAAACCAATCAAAAGCCAGCCAATAATCAACTGCGAATGCTTTTGTTTAATATTTTTCAATAAATAAACTGAGCCTAAAATTAAGCTAATTATTTCCCAATGATAAAGTTGGCCAAATTCCTGAATAGAATGCCGGGGATTAAGATCACCGGATAAAAATAAATAAGCACCATTAAAATGGGATAAATATTGGTTGAAAAACAAACGGCTGTAGCCAAAGAAGCGGTGATGAACTATTTTTGCCCACCAAGTGTTTTTATCTTCTTCTATCTTCTTGTTTGTTTCAATCACCGGCTCTTGAGTGGCAAAAACACTGGTTTCCTGAAAACGTTGTTTTACCTGTCCCGAATTAATGGCTTTTAATAAAGGCAAGGATAGACCTAAACCTAAGATTAAAGTTATTATTAAAATGATTTTGTTCATCCTTAAAATTCTTTTTAAAAAAATCAAGCCTAAGAATAAAACAAAAAGAAAACTAAAAACTCTGGCCCCATGATAGGCATATAAAGAAAGAGCAAAACAAAAAGCGCTCGCTAATAAGAAAAATTGTTTTTTTAAAGCTTTTATAAAAAACAAGGTTCCGGTAAGCACTAAAAACAAAGCTAAATTAGCTTCAAAAGCAGCTCGGGAAAACTGAAGATGCCAGGGAGAAATGGCCAGTAAAAGAGCTGCCAATAACCCCATCGATCCAGGATCGTAAGATTTACCCGATCCTGGATCGTTCATCGACTTGAATAACTCTTTGCTTAAGAAGCAAATCACTAATACTGTTAAGCTCCCAAATAAAGCTGAAGGAAAACGAACACTAAAATTATTTAAACCAAAAACAGCAATTGAAGGTATTAGAGTATAAGCATATAGGGGCGGTTTAAAATCCATATAAGACTCAAGATAAACAATCGGCCAAGAATTGCCCCGGTGATCTTTGCCCGTTTTTAAAAGCGAATAAGCATCATAGCCCAAAGCTACCTCCTCCCAATAAAGCGAGGGCGGAGCTTGGGTGAGTTTATAAAAACGTAGTAAAAGAGCCAAGCCCATGATCAATAAAAGGATTAGGCCCTTGTTAACTGATTTTAATTTTTTTAAATTAATAAAAAAGGTCATTGGTTTTAAAAATTCTAAATGCTTCTTCACCATCAATATAATAAATCCTTTGTAAGTCTCCTCCTTGATCATATTCTTCTGGCGCCACCACTAATAGGCTCTGGGGCGGATATTTTTTAACTTGGTTAACATCATCCAAAAACCAATACTTACCTAATCTGCCCACCTTTACCCAACCATCTGTTCCATCTTCCCGAATCATATGTAACTTAAAAAATTCTTTGGCCGGTATTTTATTGTAATAAAGGTAAAAAATATACTGCTTAGTATCCCTCACTTTTCTGGAAATATAAATCTGCTCATAATCATCTTCTATCTGCTTTAAATAACTAAAAAGGGGCTTGTATTCATAATGAGAATATTTTGATTGGCTAAAGGGAAGGACGGTAAAATACTTGATAAAAAACATTAAAACAAAAAAACCAGCAAAAACAAGCGAGGTTCCTAAAATAATTTTTTTAAGTTTCAGGTGTTTTAAATAACCAAAAGTATTTAAATAGCCAAAAGCAGTAAATATGACTATGGGAATTAACATTGTCAGGCTTCGGGCATAATGACCTTGACCAGTGATGCTGTCAGCCAAGGGAGAAACCAGCAGCCAAATAATTAACAACCAGGCTTGCTTTCTATATTTAGAAAAAATGGAAAACAAACCCATAATTAAAAAAGGAATATTAAAAAAGTAAAAAAATGAGTGAGGGGGTAAAAACTGCCAGCCTTGCTCCAGTTTTTCAAAAAACAAGAAAGCAAAAGAAAAATGATTTAAATAATTTAAAACAAATTGCCGCAGCCAAAAAACCGGCTTATTAAAAAATCCCATACAAACATACTGAATTAAAACTCGGTAATTAGGACCGATTTTAAATAAATCAAAATGCAGACAAGCCTCACGATAGCGCTCTACCTGACCAACTAAACCTAAATCATGAGTCAGATTAACTTGTCTAATCCTGGAAAAGCCTCCTCCCAAAAAATTATTAATCAGTAAAGGCAGGCAAAGAATAATGATTACCCCTATGTAGTTTATTAATTCTTTTTTTGACCATTTCTTTGTCACCATCAAATAAAAAAAAAGCAAGGGCAGGAAAAATCTAGCTCCATAATAAGTGTAAATAGCCAAAACAAAAAAAATCGTACTCAGAAGCCAATCATATTTTTGTTTTCTTAAAAAAAGAAAAACCGCCAATAAAGAAAAAAACAGGGCCAAATTGCTTTCCATAATCCAACGGCTCATACCAAAATGCCAGGGATTAATGGTCAAAACCAAGGCGGAAATAAGGGCCAATTTATGCTTGTGCTTATAATCTTTAAAAAGCAATAAAACAAAATAATATAAAAGGATTATTGTCAGGCTGCTAAAAATAGCAATCGGTAATCTAATCACCCAAGCATCTATACCCAAAAACTTAACTAAAGGATAAAGTAAATACTGATAAACCGGTAAACGATAATCGCCAAACCCCTTAAACTCAAAAGGCCACGATTTCCCCCACTGGTCTTTGCCTGTCTGAGTCAATAAAAAAGTGTCATAAGCTACATTGGCCTCATCATTGGTCACCCCCACCGGAACTTTACCTAAATAAATAGTTCTAATAAGTAAACTAAATAAAAAAACTAGAAAAATAGTATATTTTTTAAAATTCATTAATTGCCAAAAATTTAGTCAATGTATAAAGTGACTAAATTTTAACATTGGTGCTGGTTGTTTTTAAAATCGAATAAGCATTATAACCAATGGCTGATTCATCCACAAAAAAACCATCAGGAATACTGCCTAATTTAAAAAAGCGCAAAAAAGCGGCGGTAATTAAAATTAAACTAACCAAAATTATTTTTATTTTCCGCCTCATGTTTTTATAATCCTAAATGCCAATGAACCATCAGGATAATGAATTTCTTTGACAATAGTTTCATCCTCGGAGATTGATAGCTTTGGCACTTCTTTTTCTGTGGCTACAATCAAGCTATTGGGCAGCTTTCTGTCTTGATCCCAATTAATATCTCTAAATTGATATTGACTGATTTTCTGCTGCCATAATTCAAGCGGTTTTAATTTTTGGAAAAACTGAACAAAAATATGAGGCTGACCATAACTGCTGGTAATGATGATCTTATCCACCTCTTTTTCTTGGCTTTGAACAAACAAAACCATCTCTTTATGGCCATACTGCCAATCAGGAGCCGCATCAAAAGGGTAAATAAAATGATAATGATATAAATAGTATGAGAAATTAAACAAGTAAAGAATAAGAAGAGCAATTTTATATTTTTTGTTTTTAATTAAAAGAAAAAATTGTTTCAGCCCTAAAGCAAGAATAATAATTAAGGGAATTAACATATTGAGGCTGCGAATGCTGTGGGGCGCTTCAGTTACTAAGGCAGCCGGAATCGGCGCCAAAATCAGCCAAAATAAAAGCAATTGTGACTTTTTTTCTTTGCGGTTTTTCAATAAATAGACCAAGCCGATGAATAAAAAAGGCAAATCAACTAAATATAATGGTCCTGCTCGCTTAAGTTTGTTGCGCAAATTATCAGTGCTACCCCAAAATAAAAACTGAGGAGAAAAATGAATTAGATAATTGCTGGCTATTGTTTGTCCCATTTTAAGATCAAGGGGAATTTTTTCTCCTGTTTGATTAAAGAAAATGGCCGTGCCAATAAAACGAGCTGCTCCTTCTTTAGCTAAATGCTTTCTGGCCAAAGGGATAAAGAAAAAACAACTAAATCCTAAAGTCAAAATCAGCCATTTTGTATTTGGCTTTACCGTTATTTTTTTAAAGAAAATAACCAAAAGGGCTAGTAAAAAGAAGGGTAAAAAAAGCTTAGGGCTGTGATAACTGTAAAGAGAAAGAATAAAACTCATGGCTGAAAAGAAAAAATAAAGCGGTTCTTTTAGAGCTTTTAAAAAAAGAAAAGCTCCTAGACTGACTAAAAACAAGGCCAGGTTAGCTTCAAAAGCAGCTCGGGAAAACTGCAAATGCCAGGGACTAATGACCAGCAACAACGCCGCCAATAATCCCATCGATCCAGGATCGTAAGATTTCCCCGATCCTGGATCGTTCATCGACTTGAATAATTCTTTACTTAAAAAGTAAACCACTAAAACTGTTAAAGTGCCAATTAAAACTGAAGGAAAACGAACAGAAAATTCATTTAAACCCAAAATGCCCACAAAAGGAGCGGTCAGGTAAATTAACAAAGGTGATTTATAATCCCCAAATGACTTAAAAGCTAAAGGCCGGGGTAAACCAAACTCATCTTTTCCTGTTTTCCAAATAGCATAAGCATTATAACCAATGGCTGCTTCATCCCAGCTCAAACTGGGCGGCACTTGAGTCAGACGAACTAAACGAAGAAAAAAAGCTAAAACTATTATCAAAAGTAAAATCGTTAAATTAAAGTCTTTATTGCCCATAAAAAGCCTTGTAAAAATTGCCCCTTTGACCTAATGGTAGTAAAAAGCAAATGATAAGGAAGCCATAAAAAATGCTGCAGCAGTTTTATTCCCCGAATATTTTTCCAAACAAAGATAATCTGATTTTTAAAAGCTGCCCTTTGCATTTGTTTTTTCCCCAACTCTCTAATATTGGTGGTTTCATGCTGGTGATAAACTACTGATTTGGGTTCGAAAATTATTTCCCAACCTTTTTGCCTGGCGCGCCAGCTTAAATCTATGTCTTCCCAATAAGCCGGCTGGTAAATAGGATCCATTCCGCCTGAACTTAAATATTTTTTTCGATTAACGGCCACGCTGCCACCAAAATTCCATAGGGTGTCTTTTTTATTTTGGTCTTTTTCCCGCCAATGGATTAAAAATCCCCGATAAAATTTACCTCCGTTTCTGCCACTGACGATTTCCTTACCGTCTTTCTTCTCTATCTCTTTACAGCCAACAGAAAAAACATTTTTGTTTTTAAAATCTGAAATTAAAGGCTTTAAAAAATCTTTTCTAGGAACAGCGTCATTGTTAAGCAAAACCACCACTTCTCCACTGGCCGCTTTAACGCCGGTATTGCAGCTGGAGGCAAAACGAAGATTTTTTTGGTGGATAATTACTTTAACTTGAGGAAACTTTTGTTTTAAAAACTCAGTTGTCCCATCAGTTGAAGCATCATCAACCACGATAATTTCACACCCTTTACAGGCTTCGACGACCTTGGGTAAATTCTTTTGCAAAAGATTTTTACCATTATAGCTGGGAATTACTACTGATGTCTTCATCACCCCTTCAGATAGATGCAAAGTTATCTATTTTATCTCATCTACATCTACATCTATTCTATCTCGCTGGCTGGGGCCTGGTCAAAACCAAGTTCAACCCAATTCTGCCACTGTTCTTCTCTAATCTCTCTAACTTTTTCTTTGCTCATATATAAATTCTGAGCCAAACCATCTCTGGTTGTCTGCCAATAATCCTTTGCCAAGGCTGCCTCCAGTATTTCCAAATAGCTGGCCGGACCAATCCTTTTGAAATCCGCATAAATAAACTCGGGCGGATGATTAATCAGGGTCTGATCAAAATCTTTTTTTAACTCCGGCACCCAATAGGCCCATTCATAATAAACAATCTGCCTGGTGGCCGGCTTAACGCCGGCCTGCCAATAGTTTAATGACTCATCGGGAATAACCATCAAACGATCATCTTTTTTGCTTGCTACCTTAATTGCCTGATTAGTTAAATAATAAGGATAATAATTAATATTATGTTCTCTGTCTTTGGAAATTTTTTGAAAATAAGGCATTTGCTCTGAGCCTAACCAATAACTTCCTATAACAACTAAGATTAAAAAGGGTAGTAATTTTACCTTTCCTTTAACTTTAAGCCAGATGAATTTCATTAGGAAAAAACTGAAAAAAATAAAACTAGCATACCAAGGCAAAAGATGAAAACCGCCATAAAAAACTATATCTTTGATTTCCGGAACGCGATTATTTAAAAACATTACCAAAAAAAATAAAAACAACCATTTTAAAAATTGGCGCTTTTTCTTTAATTTTAAAAGTAATAGAAAATTGAGTCCGGTCACCACCGAAAATAAACGGATAAAATGATTAAAAACAAAGTTGTCTTTTTGAAAAAAATACAAAAATGGGAAAATAAAAAACCTTAAATAATCGCTTTTTTGTCTTATTAAAGTTATCTGGGGAATGACGTATTTTAGATTATTAAAAATAGTCTCTTTAAACCAAGCCCATGGAGAAATAAAACAAAACAAGACTAAAACAGGAATAAAAAATCCCCACAACATCTCTTTTATTTTTTTTGTCTTTAACCAATAAAAAACATCTAGTACCAAAACTGAAGGCAGCAAAGGTAATAAATTAAAGGCGATTAAAAAATTGACTAAACCAAAAATTAAAGCCTCATTCCTTGTGCTCTTTCCCTTAAAAAAAACCGCTTTAAAAACCATCCCCAAAATATAAATCAGGGGGTAAACGGCTAAATTCTCGGCTAATAAATGATCGCCAAAAATAAAAAACTTAGTTAATTCAAAAACCAAGGCCGTAGCTAAGAAAACCCAGCCAAATTGCCAGAGAAGAACTAGGCCCCAAATTGATGAATAAAGAAAAACCGCTTCGCGGCTCCGTCTTAAAAGCATAAATAAACTGCCTGGCCGCAAGATTTTTTGGCTCAAGGCGCTTAAAAAATAGACTAAAGGCTGGTGATTAGAAGAGAGGTCAGTATAAAGCTGATAACCCTGATTGATATAGTAGGCAAAAACCAAATGGTCGTCCTCGTCAACAAAATGAAAAGATTGGCTGAATTTTTCTGTCAGTAATAAAGAAGCTAAAAAAATAGCCATAAAAAACATTAGTTGCAACAACCTGGAACTGATCAATCGCTTAATTTTTTCCTGCATGAAAAAGCTGGGATAATTGGCTATAGAAATCCTTTTGGCTGAATTTTTTACTTCTGGTTCGTAATTCTTCCCCTTTCTTTTGTCTTTTAGCTTCATTTCTAATCCAAAAGTTAGTTTTACTAATCAACCCATCAGTTTTTTGCCAAAAAAGGGCTTTATTTCTTTCTCCTAAAATCTCCAGTGGACCGCCGGCTTTAAAAACAAGCGGCACTGACCCGTAAAACATCGCTTCTAAAATAGTAATGCCAAAGTGTTCTGCTTTCTCCGGATGAAGCCAGAGATTTTCTCCAAAACCAGCTCCATGCCAATAAATCTTAGCTTTCTGATAATAGTCAACCAGACTTTTAAAACTGGCGTTAATTATTATCTTTACCGGATATCCTTTAGTTAGGCTTTTTAACTTTTTGAAGTCTTTATTTGGTTTCATTAAGCCGCCTAAAAGAACTAACTGCCAATTTCTCAATCCCCGATCAACCATTTTTCTGAAATTTTTGACCAAAATATCTTGTTTCTTGGCATTTAAAACTTCATCAAAACGGCCGACTGACAAAATAATATTTCTCTTAACCGGCTCAGGTTTGGTTAATTTTAAAAACTGATTCGAAATCGCCGGATAAATTACCCGACTATTAACTCGAAACTCCTTGTCGATAAACTTTTTGACAAATTGGGAATAACAAATAACCTGATCGATCCTTCTTAGCTTGGCCTGATTTAAAACAGACCTGCCCTGAACCTTGATAAAAGGCGATTGGAAAAGAAGCCAATTTTGCTGAGCCAATAAGAGGGGGATACTGCCGTCTGAAACAAAAAAAACCAAACCATAATTCCTGGTGAGTAAAAATTTTTCAATAAAATTGCCCTTTTTCTTTAGAATAAGAAAGGCTTTCTCATTAACTCTAACCTTATTTTTGAAATCCAAATTAAATCTTTGTTTAATCTTTTCTAGAACATCCTTTTCTGGCCAGGCTATTTCCAGCTCAAACTTTTTATTAAGAAGAAAATCGGCTACTAATAGGCTATAAAACTCTCCTCCGCCCAAAGTATCCAAATAAGGATTAAAAATAAGAGCTTTCTTTATCATTGTCTTCCTGCTTTTTACTATTATATAATAAATCTATGCCAATAATTAGCCTTATCATTTTCCCCCTGCTTTTTTTTGGCTCCAGATTGATAATTTGGTTCTTCCCTCCCGATTTCACTGATATCATGTATAGTTATTACCATTACGCCCGCATTTGGAGTGAAGGTTATACTCCTTATTTAGTCCATCTTTTTGAATATCCACCAGCCAATATTATCCTTTTTTACCTCCCTTGGTTCCTGGACCGCCTTTGCCCCATTGACTATCCTACTTTTTATCGTTTTATTATCTTCCTGGTTGATTTGCTGATTTTTGTTTTAGCGATTAAAACTTTAAACCAATTAAAGTTAAAGCCCCTGGTTATCTCTATCGCCCTTTTTTATTATATCGTTAGTCTGCTTAAGGCTAAAGATTTTGTTTATGACAGTATGGATTTAGTTTTTATTAGTGGGCTTTTTTTATCCTTGGTCTTGTTAAAATTAAAAAAACCTAATTTAAAAACTAGGTTTTTCTCTTGGTTCTTCTTCTGGTTATCAACTGCTTTTAAATATATTACTTTCCCTTTGGCCATCCCCTTTCTTTTAATGAAAAAAGGTAAAGAATTGAAAGAAGAATACGTGGTCGCTTTTTTATCTTTTTTGACCGTTTGGGGGCTGCCGCTAGCTATTTTTAGAACTTCTCTATCGGTTTCTCTCGCTTACCATTCACAAAGGGGTTTTCAGGTAGAATCTGTCCCGGCCAATATCATTAGATTAATCAATAGTTGGACTCAAAGTGAAAGATATATTGAAGTTTTTAAAAATTATGACATTAGAGGTCCGGTCACAGAAAAATTAACTTTTCTGCTTTCCGCTATGTTTGTGGCGGCAATGCTTGTTTTCTTAATCTACGCTATCTCTAGATCGCTTCGGCTGAGAAATCAAAGTCAGAAGAATGAATACCAGGAAAAACTCAGACTTTCTTTAATTTTCCTCTTTTCTTTTTTGCTTACCAGTAAAGTTTTTTCCACCCCTTTTCATCTCTGGCTTCCTCCTTTGTTGGCTGTTTATCCTTTTAAGTCAGTAAAAAAACAGCTTAGTGTTTTATTGACTTCATTTTTTATGATTGCTATTTCCATGACGCCTATCCCCAATCTAGAATTTTCCATTTTTGATCTTCATACAGCCATTGGTGTTGCTAGACCTATTTGTCTTTTATTTATGCTCTATAATATCATCAAGACATAAATGAAAAAATTCTTTTCTAAAATAAGCAAAAATAAATATCTGCTCATCGGTCTTTTAATCTTTTTCCTCGTCAGGATCTTTATTCTTTTCAATCCTCCTAAGTATTATTCTGATGTCAGTCATTTTTATGAAAGATATGCCAATATGTGGTGGTACGGACTGCCTCCTTATCTCAAACATCTTTTTGAGTATCCACCGGCCACTATTCCTTTAATTATCATTCCCTTGGCTTTAGACCTCGGGGGTCTAGGCACTTATTATCCTAACTACCGGATTCAAATATTTCTAATTGAAACCATCGTCTATTTTTTCATTCTAAAATTTTTGAAAAAAAGTTACTCCTCTAATTTCCAAAGATACGCCCCGATTGTTTTTTACAATATCGCCAGTCTGATTGCCAAAGATTTCTGGTATGAAGGCATCGATATTGCCTTTAGCGCCAGTCTAGCTTTAAGTTTACTTTCTTTTTATTTTCTCTCCCAAAAGAAATTTGTTCATAAAGTTCTTTTTTGGTTTTTATTCTGGTTATCTGTGGCGATTAAGTTCGTCACTCTGCCTTTATACCTGCCATTTCTAGTCATTAAAAGTAAAAAGAAGGGGCTGATTGAAGAAATAAAAACTTCTTATGTGGGCTTTTTTCTGGTCTGGGGCTTACCTTTGGTAATTTTCAGGTCCTCTTTGTCAGTCGCCGTCATCTTTCACACCAGCAGGCCACTTCATGCTTCTTCTTTTCCCGCCTTTATTATTTATACCATCAACCAGTTTACTCAAAGTGAAACCATGAGTCAGTTAGAGTGGTTTGGCCCCCTCAGCCAAAAAGCCCTGTTCTGGTCTTTTCTTTTCTTGGCCATCAACACTCTTCTGGTTGTCTGCTGGGCTATAATAAAATGGTTTTCGTCCAAAGGACGATCCCGCTCTGCGGGGAAAAATGTTGATCCCTATGTTTTAATGGTTAAAACCAGCATTATTTATCTCCTAGCTTTTATGATGGCCAGCAAAATTATGTCTCCACCTTTTCATATCTGGTATACTCTTCTTCTAATGCTTCTCCCTTATAAAAACAAAAAAACCCAGCTTATTTTCTTTTCTCTGGGTATTTGGTCTTTAATCTTTAATACTACTAATGTAGTTAAACTGCCGGAAACAATCATGATTTATCCTTTTAACTGGCAGTATCTAAGACAAGTGTTCCGTTTTCCGCCTCTCATCCTGATTGCCTACCTACTTATTAAAGATAAAAGGAATAAATCTGCTAGCTTGTAATAAGGGTTAATTGCCAAAGAGGTTCGCCTAAAAAGTTGTAGATTAAAAAGTTATTAGCTTCTTTTCTGGGTCTTTCTCCCGAAACCACCCTTTCCACTAATAAGATTTTTTTACCCGAACTGACTCTGTCTTTAAGATAACCTGGCTGTTTCCATTCCGAAAGATTCTCACTAAAAAGATACTTGTCATAAACAGTCACCCTATCCAAACCGGACGATTCTCTCTGGCTATTTTCTTGAAAATCTGCCGGCGCAAAAGGTAAGTAAAAGGCTAAGAAAATATAACCGACGTCAACCCTGGAATCAAAAATAATTAAGTCATAATCTTTCTCTTCTTGCTTAACTTGCTGACAAACTTCTTTGATGCCGGGCAGCCAAAATTGATCTAAAGTCTGAGGAAAAATAATAAAGTAGGTTAATAAATAATTAATTGTGGAAAACAATAAAATCACTGACAAAATAATATTTTTATACCTTAATCTCTTAATTTGCCATTGGCAAAATTGCTCTAAACCTAAGGCCGCTAACAAAATCAAAACTAAATGAAAATTTAAGAGCCTAGTTAAAATCGGGGAGTCAATGGTCAAACCATTGGGGATAGCAGAAATCAAAAGATATCCTAAAATAAATAAGTTCTCTCTTTGTTTGGGATTTTTAACCACTTTTAAAAAGCCCAATAAAATAAAAGGGAAAAAAATAATTAAAATATTGCCGAAATTTAAATTTCCCAAGCTGTGCCAAGAATTATTATCGCCGGTGAAAAAAATAAATTGAGGATTAAAGGCGGCCAAATAATTCTTCAAAAAATCTTTAGTTAATAAAATGTACTGGTTATAAAATGTTTTGGCTATAAAAACCGGTATCCCCTTTTTGTTTAATAAAAAAATCTGGCTCTCAGCCCTTCTGGCCACTTCCTCCTGGTTAAAAATGGTGGTCGTGGCTCGGCCTTGATTCCCTTCTTTAGCTAATTGCCAATAACCACACCAACCCGAGGTTAATAAAACCACAAATATTAAAATCGTCAGTTTGTTTTTTGGTTTCTTAAAATAGTCATTTTTGAAAACCAAGAAAGTCCAAACCACAAGAGGAAGAATAATAAATAAGGGCGTATTATAAATGAAAAAAGAAAGGATAAATAAAGGTAAAGCGATAAAAATCAAGTTTAATTTTTTTCTGGCTTTTAATAAAAAAACCAAACCAATCAGACTAAAGAATAAAGCCACGGTGGTTTCAAACTGCTGGCGGCTGTAATGAAGATGAAAAGGGGAAATAGCTAATAACAACGCCGCCAATAACCCTATCGATCCAGGATCGTCAAGAGCAAACCGATCCTGGATCGGATTCCTTCTTGCGATAGTGGAAAAAATCTCTTTGACAAAAAAGTAAAATACTAAAATCGTTAAACTGCCAAAAAAAGCAGCGGGAAAACGAACACTAAAAGCATTAAGGCCAAAAAGCTTAATTAAAGGAACTACCATATAAATATATCCCGGAATTTTATTATCGCCAAAGGCTCGAAAAACCAAAGGATAGGGCCCGCGGCCGTGTTCGTCCCGGCCTGTTTTTAAAATGGAATAAGCATTAAAGCCCACGGAAACTTCATCTCGGTTTAATTCCGGCGGAATTTTACTTAAAAAAGCAAAACGAAGAATAAAACTAAAAAGCAATATTACTAATAAAAATAAAGTTTTTTTATTCATTCCTTTTACAAAATCCCAAACGCATTCGCGTGCGATTGGAAGAAAAATTTTTTAGCTAGGCAACCTCAGCAAATTTAATCTGTCCAAATCTTAACAAGAAAAAATCACTGACTGCTTTTTTTTGCCATTGACTGCCTTTAAAAAGATAACCTATCCCCTCTTTTAAAACCGCCAGTTTTGCCTTTAAAGAGGCATATTTAAAAGCAAAAAGCATTCTGTTTCTGGTTTGATAATAAACCGAGGTTTTTTCTCCGGCGCCTCCGCTTGAAGAAGCATTTTTATGCCATAAAATGGCCTGAGGATGATAAATAACTTTAAAACCGGCTTTTTTAGTCCGTTGACAAAAATCAATATCTTCCCAATATAAAAAGTAATTCTGGTCAAAAAAGCCGACTTTATCAAACACATCTTTCCTTATTAACATACAACAGCCGGTAGCAAAATCTGTTTCCCTCGTTTGATTATATTGACCCGAGTCAACTTCATCCACCCCTCTGTGGCTGGCTAAAGTGTTTTGCCGGTCTAGTTTGCCACCAGCATACCAAATCACCTTACCTCTTTCTTCTGATTTATATCTGCTTTTATGAAACTCATAACCCGGAGCAAAATAAATCTTTGGAGAAACTATGCCAATTTTTTGGTCACCTTCTATTACTTTAATTAATCGAATCAAAAGGTTTTTATCAACTAAAGTGTCATTATTTAACAATAAAACATAATCGCTTCCATTTTTTAAAGCATATTTAATGCCAACATTATTACCCTCAGCAAATCCAAGATTTTCTTTATTTTGAATAAGTTTGAATTTTGCTTGCCCGCTGAAGTCTCGACGTAGGCGGGATATTTTATTTTTGATATTATATTTTGAACCATTATCAATAATAATAATTTTCACTTGTAAACTTTTTAACTTTTTAATTTGATTAACTGTTTGCAAACACTCAAGCGTATTCTTGAGGTCATTGAAGTTAAGAATGATAATAGAAACTTTCATCGATTTACCCTTTTAAAGACTGGAATAAAAATCTAATTTCTTCTGTAAGCTTCCTTTTATTGATTAAAGCAATAACGCTGGTGTAAATTAAAATACCGAATAAAACAATTAAGAATACTGAAAAGAGGTTGAGACTTAAATATTTTTTAAGCCCTTGACTGCAAGCCAGCATAAAAATTGAGGCTAATAAAGGACCTATTACTTGAGAAAACAAATTTACCTTAAGATATTTTTTCAGAATAAAAAGGGCTGCAATTGAACTAAAATTAACTAAAACTGTCGCCAAAGCCACCCCTAAAAAGCCTAATTTAAAAGCTAGAAACGGAGTTAAAACCCAAGTTAAAATCGTCCAAAAAATCATCAGTTTAAAAGTAGTCCTAATCTTGCCAATGGCGTTAAAAAGCGTGGTTAAAAAGACGGCCAAAGATCCTCCTGCTGAGGCCAAGCAGTAGAGAAAAAGGGCCGCTAAGGCTGGCTGCCATTTTGACCAACGAGGAATTAAGTTAACTAGCGGCTGAGCAATAACAACAATTCCGGCAAGGCTGGGTAAAATTAAAAATGATAAAAAGTAAAAGCTTTTTCCTACGGCAATTTTCAACCTCGCCTTGTCATGTTGTAGCCGGGCAAAAGCAGGAAAAGCGACTTTAACAGTATTATCAAGAAAATAACGCAAAGGCATAGTCGCCCATTTTTCCGCCCAACCGACTAAGGCTAAACCTTCACTCCCAATAATACCTCCTAAAATCAAAATCATAAACTTATCTTTTATCGTCGCTAATAAGCTATTAAGCTGATAAGGCACACCAAAGTTTAAAAGCTTTTTTAAAGTTTTAAAAGAAAAGTCCAAGCCAATATTCCAAGGAGCAATTAAGTACATCGTTAAAGTTCCCAGAACGGCTCGGGCTAAAACTGCCACCGTATAGCTCCTTAACCCCCAACCCTTCCAGGCTAATAAAACTACAATTAGATTAAAAGAAATTGTCTCTGCAAATTGAGGAATAATGATCTTGTTAAACTTTAATTTTCTTTCCAGTAAAACGCTGGGAATCGTCTTTAAGGAAGACAATAAGAAAGCTAGGGCCACACTATAAAGTAAAATTACGCCTTCTTGATCAAGTTGATAAAATCTTTTGATCAAAGAGGAAAATAAAAATAAAATAGAAATTAAAAAAACTACAATTGTCTCTTGAATAGTAAAAGTAGAGCGAATTTCTTTTAAAGTAGGCTTTTTCTTTTTTTGAATTAAAGCCGCGGCTAAACCAACATCAGAAAAATAGGCCAAAATGTCAATGATGGCAGAAACAAGAATAAAAAAGCCGAACTCTGCCCTTCCTAGAAAAACAGTAATAAAAAAATAGCCGGTGAAATTTATCAATTGCAATAAGACGGTTCTGGAAGTAAGAACGGCTACGCTTCTAACTGAGCGTTTTTTAAAACTCTGAATCTCTATGGCTTCCATATTTTGACTCGATAACTTAATCTTTTGGGACCTTTAAGAAAAATATTTTATGGTCGGTTAAACACGAATCATTTTTTGTCTTTAAACGCTGATACTCTTCATTTCCTGGTCTGATTAATTTCATTTCTTCACTAATCATTATACACTCATCGGGAACAATAAAATCTTGATAAAGTAGACGCACCCCTAAATCTCTATAGAGAACATTACTGACTTCATTATTCATAAAAGCATTAACTAAAATCTCTCCTTCTATGGTTTTTGTATCAACCGGCAGGACAATGGTGCTACCAAAAGCAGGTTGGGGAAATTGCTCTTTTAAAGCAGTAATAAAAGTCTTACTGGCTTTAGCCCGATCGCTAATCCAATGAATGCTTTCAGTAAAGCGAAGGTTTATAAATGAAGAATAAACCCAAAAGGAACAAACCAATAATAAAAAACCTAGAATAATACTTCTCTTTCCTCTATATATTTCCAGCAAACAAGCTAGAGGAGATAAGAAAAACATATAAAAACCAATGCTGGCGATTGTTAAAAAATATGGATACTGATGAAGAGGAAAAAAGATTGCCGGCAGGAGGCCTAAAATAAACCAGAGCAGACCAAAAAGGGAGCTTTTAAAATAAAAACTAATCTTTAACTTTGCCAACTTTTGTCGAAAGACTAAAAACAATGGAAAAAGATAAACAAAGAAAATATTTATTAATAAAAAGCACCAGACTTTTTGGTTAAGGCTATAAAAATCAGAAACAAACTTAGGGTTGAGTTTGCTAAACGATATCATCTGATACTTAAACTCCTCTGGCACATTTAAACTCCAAAGTAATTGCCAAAAAAAGCTTTTGATTACGACGCGAAAATCAAAAGAAAAACGATAACTTTCATGAATATGGATAGGAAGAGTAATTACTAAAAGCCGGTAATAAAGGTAGCTACCAGTCGTGATTAAAAACGGTAAATAAATAAACCATTTTTTAAAACTCCATTTTAATTTTTTTTTGAGAAAAAATATTGGATATAAGAACAATAAAAATAATATAGGTAAAGATAATTCTTCGCTTAAAAGAGCCAGAATAAAAACAAAAAAAGATGAGATATAATATATATTCCTATTTTTCTGCACGCCATTAATAAAAAATATAAAGCTTAGTAAAGAAAAAAAGGCGCCAAAAAGATAATGATAGGCTCCTACCCAAGATAAAACCATAAAATGAATGCCGCTCACCCCATAAAAAAAGGCTGTTATCAATGAGAAGTAGTTGGATTTATATCTATTCAATTTTGAAATCAAAATATATATTAGAATTATATTGACAAAATGTAAGCCCAAACCAAATAAATGATAGGGAAATGGATTTAAGCCAAAAGCTTTCCTGGCTAAAAAATAAAACAACTGGATGGAAATTGGATGATAATACATTAAATCACTCTTTCCACTAAAAAACATAAGCACTTCCTTTATATTCTTTGCCTCACTTGTGCGGAAATGAAAAAAATCATCCTGAAAAAAATAAAACTTTAGCAACGGAGCATAAAGAAAAAAGCTAAGCAAAAAAATCGGAAGGAGCAACAATAGATTCTTCTTCAGCTTCATTTTTTCTCCCTTTTTCCCAGAAAAACAAAAATTAAACCAAGGCTGAATAGAGAAATAAAATTAGCTATCGTCCTAATAGGTGTATTTTTGAAAACTAAGTTTAATTCATATTCCCCGGGCGGCAAAGAGGCTTTGATAATGCCGTTATGATCCTTATAATTAAAGCCAATTACTTTACCGTCTTGAAATAGTTTCCAGCCCGGAAAATAAAAACGATTCAACTGAATCACAAAATCCTCATCAGCTTTAATATTTAAGGATAATTTTTGCGTTTTATCTTCTTTAACCTCAACTTCTGCATCTCCTTCAAGAAGTTTAAAGCCTTCAACCGCTATTTCTTTTGGATCTTCTTTCACTGATTGGGGGGTATAATCAGGAATGACGCCGCTCATTTTTTGCCTTATTTGCTCTTCCTCAGTATAATAAAAATCACTAGGATTAACATAGACTTGAGGTTCAAAATAACGAAGATTAATCTTTAAAATCAAACCTATAAAAACTAAGAGAAAAAGTCCACTTATTCCTTTTTTACCTGTTTTATTTAAGTAAAAACATCCTCCCCCGCACAAAAAAGCAACCAAAACAATAATAAAAGAGTTAAGTCGCCAGGGAAACTGAATAAAAGCCATTACAGGAATCGCATCCCAAATGAACTTAGCCTTATAAGTACTTAAAAAGGCTAAAATTGAACCCAATAAAGCAAAAAAGAAAACAATTAACTCTCTTGGTTTAAATTTTTCTCTTAGGCCCGACCAGATTAAGGCACCACAGAAAGTAAGAAAGGCTAAAAATAAATGTACTTTGCCCAAGTGAAAAGATAAACCATCATTAGGACCGTCAACTGAACCACCATAGCCCCACTGACCTCCAAAAAACTGTCTAAAATATAAAAAATGATGAGAATAGTGGCTATAGCCACCAATCAGTTTTCCTACTTGGGCTAAATCCTTTTCAAAAAAGGCAGGTAATAAAAAATAGCTGGCCAAACCAAGACCTAAAACAAAAACTAAAATTAAACCTAAAAAACCTTTTTTAGATTTTCTATTTGAATTGCAAAAATAATAAAAAATAGCAAAAAGCAAAAAACAAGGCAGACAAATTAAATTTAAAACGGTATGAGAAAGCAAGAATAGGCCTAAAATTAATGAACCGATGGCAATTTTTAGTTTTGACGTTTTCTCAATTGCTTGAGTAATTCCCCATAAAACCCAAGGAATTAAGCTAATAGCAAAAAGCTCTCCTAAGGCTCCTCTCACATAAAAATCAACTGCTCGGTAAGGAGAATAAACAAAGGCCAAGGCTGCTAAAAAACCACCTGATTTCCCCCAAAACTTCCTTGCCAATAAATACATGCCTAAAAAGGCTAAAAAAGCAGTTAAACCAAAGACTATTTTAATTGAATTTAAAAAGCTAAAACCTAACAAATAAAAAATCTCTCCCAAATAATAAGGTAAGGGTGCGTAAAAATTAAAAAGAGGCATGCCATAACCCCAACCCAAATCCTCTGCCCAGCGTGGAGGAAAATGACCATCTTTAATCGCTTTATCCATTTCTACTAAACGCGCCACATGAGTATAGTCATGCATCCTAAAAAAATCGCCTCTGAACAAAGGCCAAATCGAAGGTAGGATTAAAGCAATAAATAATAAGCCTTTAAAAATAATTCTTTTATTCATTTGACTTTTTCTCTTTTAAACCAAAGGCGCCAATTGGTTCAAATCCTTTATTAGCATCATAAGGAAAACTAATAAAAAATTCTAGTTTAGCCTCAGCTACTGGCTTTTTTTTATTCAGAACAAAAAAATAATTAAAACCAACATCTTCTCCTTTTTCCATTATATAAGAAACCTTAAATTCATTCCCCCGAGATTCTTCCAAAATCTTTTCGGTCACCTTTTGTTTGTAAAACAAAGAGTTGATTCGATGTTTTGCTGCCAGCGAAGCGCTTCGCCAAAACATAATAATCAACAGTCCCGCCACTAACATCTTTCTCTTATATCCTGGAAATACTCTAGCTGTTTCTACTAAAAATTTAGCTAAAAAGAAAATAATCACCGGTATCTGCCAAAAAAAATAATACTCCGGCGTTTCTCCCTTGTAGAAACTCAAGAATAGAATAGGCAAAAAATAAAAAAGGAAAAATAAAATGCTTTTTTTGAAAAGATAAAATAAAAAAACCGCTCCCAAAAACAGATTCATCCAGGAAAAAGAAGCATTCACCAAAAGACCTCCTACTAAATTTAAAGAAGTAAAAACATTTTTAGCCAGCCTTTGAGGAAAAGAAAACATCGCCAGAGATTGAGAATTGGTCTGAAAAAATTCAACCAGCATTTTCAGATTGAAAAAATCGTGTCTTAAATCAAAAATTAATAAGGGCAATAAAAAAATTAAAATTAATAAAAAAGTCAGCCCCAGATTTAAAGCCTCTTTTATTTTTTTTAAAATTAAAAGTCTGAAAAATAAAAAAGGTAAAAAAGGTAAAAATAAAATTGAACTAAAGTGAGCCTGATATCCTAATCCAAAACCCAAACCTAAGATTAAATAATCAGTCAGTTTTGGTTTTTTCTGGGAAAAAAGCCTAAAAAGCCCATAAATAATCAATAAAAAAGAAGTAATTAAAAAATTCACGTTCCAGGGAATACGGTCAAAAAATACCATCAAGGGAGATAAAAAATACAAACCGCTACTAATTAAACCTATTTTTTCATTAAATATCTCTCTGGCGATTAAATAGACTAAAATACCCGTAGCTATGCCTATTAAGGCAGAAGAGTAATAAAGTCCAATCGGATTAAATCCAGTTAAAATCAAAAAGGGAGCGACTAAATAATAGTATAAAGGCCCTAGAAATAATTTGCCCGGACCGATTCTTGGCCCAATTAAAACCAGCTTTCTCTCCTCCATGGCTTCTAGAATCAAAGTGGCTGTTCTTTCTTGGTCCCAGTTAAAAGTAACATTCTTCCTCAAATGGCAAAGTCTTAAAAAAGTTCCTAATAAAATAACCGTCATTAAAAAAAATAAGAAAGGTTTTTTTAGCTTCATCCTTTGATTTTAAAAAATAGAAGCGACTCTTTTAAAAAGGGAAATTCTGGTTTAGGATACTCTTTAATCAACTCTGCTTTATCCTGAAAATCGCCAGCCCGATTACTATTTACCACTAAATAAGTAGGCACTGTTTTGGCTCTTTCTAAAGTTTTCTCAGGAATAGTATGAATTGGCTGACCGACCCCATAAACTTCAATCTTGCTAAAACCATCTAAGTAAATTTGCAAGCCGTCAGGCAAGGTGCCGAAAAACCCTTCGGTGGCGACAAATACTTTTTCATCCGGATGATGCTCTTTAAGCCAATCAGCTACTTCTTTAATACCATAGCCTGCTGACCAAGAAGTTAAATATTGGTTCTGTTCTCTTTCGATTAAAGGCGCTTTAACCGGATTAAAAATTAACCACAGACTAAATAATAACCAGGGCCAAGAGGCGAAAACATAAATTATTCCGGTTAATAAAGACTGATAAACTTTAGAGTCCCTAAATTTTTTTACTTTACTAATTAACTCGGTTATGCCAAAACTCATAAAAACGATTATCCAAGGTTGAAGAAAAAGAAAATAACGCGGAAAAATTATTTTTCCGATCGCCGCTGAACCCAAAAGAGGAATGATTAACCAACTGAAAAAAACCAAGGCTTTTTTCCAGGCTTTTTTAATCAGAAAGGTCAAGCCTAAGAAAAACAAAATTATTCCGGGTAAAAGCTGGTAGGAGTAAAGCCAAGCCAAAATAGCTTTAAAATTGCCCCAAAAAAGTTGGAAAGGGTCCTTTAAAAATTCTCTCTTACCTAAAATGTAATCATAAGATCTAACCGAAATCATGTGAGACAGGGGGGAGAGTTTAATCACATTATAGCTTAAAACTGCTACCATTAAACTGAGGAGCCAATAAGAAATTTTAGTTTTAAAAAATGTAAAAATATTCTTTTTCAAAAAGGAGTTTTTGTTAAGGGGAAAAAATAACAACAAAATCAAAGGAGAAAGAAAAATAAAATACAATCCTGGTGGTTTGGTTAAAAGTCCTCCGCCCCAGCAAAATCCCAGCAAAAAGGCTTTACCTAAATCAGGTTTTTCAATTAAAAGCACAGTTAAATAAAAAGACCAGACGCCAAAAGCGGTCAATAAACTATCAGCGACCGCCAAACGGTCATAAAATAATAAAAACGGGGAAATAACCATTAGCCAAACGCTAATTAAGCCCGTTTTTTGATTAAATATTTTTTTAACCAGAAGGTATAAACCAATCAGAGTCGCCAAGCCCGCGGTCACTGATAATAATCGACCGGCCACCAGCGGATCTTTAATCACTTTTAGAAAAGGAATCATTAGCCAAGTATGCAAAGGCGGTTTACCGTCCATTAAAGAGACAAACCTTTGATTATGGTCATGCCAGGCAGTCTGAGCCCAATGGATATAAATAGCCTCATCGGCAAATACCGGAATAAGAGTAAGATTGACCAATCTTGAGAAGAAAAATGATAATAAAACTAGCGTCAATAAAATCATTACTATATAATCCTATTATACCTAAAAAATAATTGAAACTCACGAGGGCTAAAAGCTCTCGAATGCCTTTATAAATATTATCAAAGCTTTATTTTATTTTGAGTTGAAATCCCGATGGCGAAAATTTACCCACTTCCAGTCCGGCTATTCATCCAAGGCCTAAAAGGACTTGGTCTTTCGCCCATCGGGAAGAAAAAAATAAGGCTTTCCTCACTTTCTGTTATTTTCTTAATAATCCTGGTGCTGGCCGCTATTTTAAGACTCTATAAATTCAACCAGCGCTGGGCCATTGATTTTGATCCGGCTCGAGATATTTTAGTAGCCAGAGCCGCTTTGGACTTAAAAAAGATTCCCTTAATTGGTTCTTTTAGTTCTGCTGGTCCCTTTGTTTTCGGACCACTTTTCTACTGGTTTATTATGTTGAGCTATTTCTTAACCCCCGGATTCATAGCGGCACCCTTTTTACTCTACACCCTACTTGATGTTCTTTTTGTTTATATTATGGCTAAAATTGGCCAGCAACTTTGGCAAAAACAGGGCTTGCTTGTTTTGGGCTTAATTGCGGCCGTTTCTACTGCTCAGAT
Organism: uncultured Pseudomonadales bacterium; assembly: GCA_964589815.1. Classification (GTDB taxonomy): domain Bacteria; phylum Patescibacteriota; class Microgenomatia; order UBA1400; family UBA1400; genus CAZPUR01. The sequence goes on along the minus strand of CAZPUR010000013.1, from coordinate 4,713 downwards.
ATCCAGGGCCAGTAATGTCAATCAACCCACCCTTATTCCTTTTTTCAACAGTCTGATGATTTTATTTCTCTTAAATTATCTAAAAAAAAGGCGCTACCTTTATGTTTTTTTAGCTGGTTTAAGTTTGGGCCTAGGTTTAAATATGCATTTTCAGGCCCTCAATTTAGGAGCTTTTGTACTCCTTCTGCTTTTAGCAGAAAAAAATAATTGGAAGAAAATTATCTTTAGTAACCTAGTCTTTTTAATAGGAATAATTATTCCCCTTTTACCCCTCTTCTATTGGGATTATACTCAGGGTTGGAAAAATATTTTAAATGTTTTGGACTATTTCCTTATTGCTCAATACCGCATCTATGTTCCTAACCGTTGGTTAACTTATCTCGGTCAGTATTGGCCCCAAGTTTGGAGTAATGTTTTTGGCGGGCAGCCAATGCTTGGCTATATTTTTATGGCTTTGGTTCCTCTGGTGTTGATTTATCAAATCATTAAGAAAAAGCTAAACAAAAGTATTTTTGGGCTGGCCGTCGTCTTTTTAATTATGTTCATTGTCAATCGTTATTACCGAGGAGTCCGCTTTGAAGGCTATATGCTCTATTTCTACCCTTTGGTGATGATTTTTAGCGCTTTCGTCATTATTAATATAGATAAAATAAAAGTTAGGTTTGTTTCTCCAGGTCTAATTTTCCTAACAATAGCTCTGATTTTAACGCTTAAGGCTGATTATGATTTAATTTTCAAATTCCAACTTCGGGATAACACTCCCAAACAGGTGATCCAAAGGGCTATTGAAAAAATTAAACAACAAAAGCCTAAGAAAAAATTCATTGTTTTTGATGACCGCTATCAAAACCCTGCTCCTGCTATTACTACTAGCGCTTTCTTATATTTTGAAAATCTGATTGATGAAAAAAATGGAGACATTTTGGGTTTTTCCACTGAAAAACAATTTGATTATCCCAAATTAACAACCATTGAAGATATTGCCGAAACTGTCTATGTTTACGACTTAACCAATGTTTGGCAAAAAAAAGGCTTTGAAAAAAAAGGTTGGATTAATGTTTCGCCAGAATATGTTTGTTTGGACAATCTTGAATGGTGGAAAGTAAAAGAGTTTAAATCAAGCTTTTCTCTCTCTTCTTTTATTAAGGAAAAGCTTGGGCTTAAGAAGGTCAACTAATAACTAAATTAAGGGGATGAGAAAGTAAATCCACAACCTCAACTGAGTCACCGGCGGATCCCAATTACCATAATAAATATAAGGAGCATATCGCAGTAAGGCAAAACAAGAAAGCAAAACAAAAAAATAAAAGACTTTTGGTTTTTTAGCTAACAAACTCCAAGTTAAAGGCCAGATTAAATACCAAGAATGAAGTTGATCTAAGGGCCGGGTAAAAGGTAATAGGAATAACAATAAGCTTCCCCAAAGGCCTAAATCAAATTTCGGCTTTAAATACCAAATTAAAAATATTGGTAATAAAATCAGGGTCGCATATTTTATCGAAATAGAAAAGAGAAAAGAGCCCCGGCGAGGCAAATGCCTACACGGGGTCTCCGACGGAGTCTCGATACTCTCGACTCGTCGAGAGTCATCGGACCTCGGCGTAATGCCGGGAAAAACAGATAATCCGAAATTCTTCTCTTAAACAAAATTATTTTAAGAAATAAGAGAAGTTTTATCTATCTCCTTATCTTTACAGTTCTATTAGCAACAACCGTGAAAAAAGATCTCGATACCCCATCTTGATATTCAAATGAACTGTATTGTACTCTATGCTTCTCAAAGCCTAAAACACCAAGAAATCTGATAATTATTCCCGGAGAAAAACGCCACCAAGTATCTTTATTGGAAAGCGTTTTACAATTTGGTTCAAAAGTCATATAAGGCACTATTGAATTATCAGTTGCCTCTATGGAAAACCCCAAACGCTTTTTTAAAGACATTATATAATATCTCAAAAGGCTTCCTTGATAAAAATTTAAATAATCTGGAATCAAATCTGTAACGATAATAGTCTCTTTTGTCAATTCTGATACTTTCTGTAAGGCAAGAAAAGGGTCTCGGAGATGAAGAAGGACGGCTCCAAACGTACTTATATCAACCAAGCCTATTTGTTTGGGAATTTTATAAACAGAGCCATATACCATTTTAGCCTTTGACCTGTATGCTTTGTGAGCATACCAAAAAGCATTATTCAATTTCCTAATCTTTTTTTGAACAATCTGTATCTGTTTTTTATAATCGTATTGTACGAATGGCACCATATCCCATTCTTGATTCTCAGAAATATCATAAGCAACAACCTCCGCCCCCTTTTTTTCCATAAAAAAGCATAAAAAACCATTGGCTGTTCCTATCTCCAACACCCTCTTTTTTTTAAAATTTATGCCCCCTAAATATTGACTCTCTTTATTTCTTAAGTCCCATTCACCCCCAACTATACCTATACCTGGAATATTCATTTTATGATAAAAATAACAATCTTTAAGATTTTTCACCCGCCTTATCTTTGCATAAATACTTTTTTTTGATCGGTAATTTTTTAAGTTGCTTATTGTCATAACTTACTTTATAACTTTATCGTCCCCAAAGCTATCCTTAAATAATTTTTTTAAAATGTAAGTGTAAAAATCTTTATATTTTATTTCCTGGTCTTTCCTCAAAAAAGGTGACCCCCTTTTGAGAAATTAGCTTCTTCATTTTCAATTATACTACAGTCATAATTTAAATATGTGCTTAAAAAGAAAAATTGGAATTAAAATACCAGGAATCAAAAAATAAATTAATGCCCTCCATAGGGATACTGGCGGATCCCAATTACCATAATAAATATAAGGAGCATATCGCAGTAAGGCAAAACAAGAAAGCAAAACAAAAAAATAAAAGACTTTTGGTTTTTTAGCTAACAAACTCCAAGTTAAAGGCCAGATTAAATACCAAGAATGAAGTTGATCTAAGGGCCGGGTAAAAGGTAATAGGAATAACAATAAGCTTCCCCAAAGGCCTAAATCAAATTTCGGCTTTAAATACCAAATTAAAAATATTGGTAATAAAATCAGGGTCGCATATTTTATCGAAATAGAAGCACAAGTAAACAGTAAACAACAAACGGCAAACAGTAATTTCTTCTCTTGTTTAGATCTCACCAAGAAATAAAACCCTAGAAAAGCTAGGACCATCATGGCCAAGTCATTATGGCCTATGCTAATGGTTTCAATTAAAATCAAAGGATTGAGTAAAAAAAGTGTTAATCTTAATTTACCATTCTTAAATTTTAATATTGAGTAAATTTTATTTAGAATAAAAGCCGTTAAAAATAAAGAAAAAACTGAAAATAATTTAAAACTTATTATCTCTGGAAAAATTCGGTTAAAGCCTAAAATAAAAGGCGCTAAAGAAGTTAAAGTCCAACCGTAAAAATAAGGCGCCGGCGTATGAATATTGCGCATAAATCCCAACATTGGATCTGGAAAATCCATTGCCACTTGTTTATGGGGATCAGCTTTAAAAATAACCACCATTTTGGCATTAAAAATATAATTAAAAATATCATGAGAAAAAGCAGGATAGGAAAAAACTAAAATTAAGCAGATGGTTACGGCTAAAATAATTATTTTCTTTAAAGAAATCTTTCTCTTTTTAAACAGGATAAACAGTAAACAGTAAACAGTAAACAGTAAAATTGCCAAAATTATAAAAACAATAGTTGATTCTCCTCGATTAAAATACCCCCACCACTGCATCTTTTTTTGAAAATCTAAATAAGGTTTAAAAGAAGTAAGGGTTAAACCTACGTCTAAAAAAGCATAAGAATAAATAGAGAATAAGGTAAAAAGTAAAAAATAAATAGTGAGCAGTAACTTGCTTAACTTACCCATATCTGCCTAATAAATCATAAATCCTGATTTTTAAAACATCAAAAAACATTTTCAAAGAATCTTTGATCGGATTAACTCTACTGGTTTCATAATGCTGCCAAAAAACCGGCACTTCCGCGATTCTATAACCTTTTTTTTGGGCTAAATATAAAAGTTCCACATCAAAAGCTCCGGTAAAAGCCTCTTTAATCTTCCCTGGTTTATAAATCTTGAGTTTGAAAAATAAATCTTTAGCTGCTTGGGATTTAAAAAGTTTAAAGCCACACTGAGTATCGTGAATCCCGGGTAAAGTAAAGAATTGAACCACTAAATTAAAAACCTTGCCCATTAAGTGACGATAAAAAGGCTCTTTTTCTCTCTTGGCGCCTTTTATTTCTCTTGAACCAATAATGACTTGATAACCTTTTTTCAAAAAGAGCAGCAGTTTTTCCACTTCTGACAACGGTGTAGATTGATCAAAATCAATAAATAAAATGTTTTCGCCTTTAGCTTTAGTAACGCCGCGGCTAACTGTGGCGGCTTTACCCTGGTGAGGATTTTTTATCAATCGCCAGTTTTGTTTATTCTCAACAAATTGTTGAATTAAATCAGGGCTAGCATCAGTCGAGCCATCATCAACCAAAAGCACTTCATATGAATAAGAAACAGTCCTTAGATAAACCGCTACCTTTCTCAAAGCACCTCTTTTAAAATTTTTCTCTTCATTAAAGCTGGGAATGATAATGGATAAAAACGGCTTCATCTTTCTCTAACTTCTAATTCAATCCGGTCAAACCTTAATTTTTTTATTATTTTACCTGAATCTTGCCTTTTCTGATACCACCAATTGCGCCAATA
>CAZPUR010000012.1:0-35241 GCA_964589815.1 uncultured Pseudomonadales bacterium | reverse complement strand
TACGTATTGACAAACTATAGGATAGTAGAGTAGAATATAATTATCTTGAACATAAAAAGTTATAAGCTTTTTAAATAAGACCAACTAAAGCTGAAAATGCCAAAGTTGGTTTTTTTATAAAAATGAATAAAGTGGAAGGTTTAATCAATCCAGAAGCTTCATGGGAAGGAACAGCTCCGGATGCTCTTGTAGTTCCGGCTTTAGATATGTTGGTAGAAGCTGGTGCTAGTCAAAGAAAAATAACGCGTCGGGAGTTTTTGAAATTAGCTGGAGCCACCGCCACCGCTGCACTTTTAGCCAGTTGTTTTCCTGAATGTCCGGTTGAACCTTCTGCTATTACTACAGAAGCACCTATAGTTTCTCCACCAGTTGGATCAACAGAGATTCCCACCACCATAACTCCTAAATGGGAAGAACCTACTGTGGAAGTGACTCGAGCACCCACGCCAGAACCAGGTTCAGCTTATCCTATCGAAGAAGGAGCATCTTTAGAAGTGGGAGGAGCTTTATTAAACCCTCAAGAATTTCCAGCTAATTACTTGGCAGACTTAATAGTCAAAGTAGATTCTAATCTGCAAGTAGTGGCCAGAGGAGATACCGGTAAAGTAGTTTGTTATAGCGGCTTGTATGAGAGAGAGGATGGGGTTCAGGAATGGGTTGTTGCCCTAGGTCAAGGTCCCCGCAATGCTAGGTGGGCTCAGGCCCGAGGCCAAGTCTGGGAAGTAGTCCCCGAAGGGCAAAGCCTAGCTTTTTGGCAAAGAAATACTCAAACAGAAAGCCTTCATGTAGTTGTTCCCGATGTTTCTTTACCCGGCGCTTTTAATGAGGAAAAAGGCTATGCCGCTCCGGCTTTAGTTCCTGAATCAGCCTTGTTGGTTAAAGATATAAGAACAGGCGACTATAGAGTAGTAGTAGTTTATGATGAAAAAACCCTTCAAGAAGCAGAAAGATTGGGGATGAAAACTGGTATTCAGGAAGTGACAGACAAGGATGGTGTTAGAAAAGGTATTTTTATCGGTGAAAGCAAAAGCGTCACTTTAGAACCTGGTCAGACTATTACCAGAGGAGAAGAAGGTCTTCTCCAGACCAGAAATGCATTTGGCCGGGTAGTTTCAGAAATGAAAACCCGCTGGGAGCATATTAGAAGCAAAGAAGAAGAGGGAGAGATGATGAGTTGGATAGCTCCCACTTATTATTGCCGCGGAGGAATTCAGATCCCCTCTTATGATGACGATGGTTCCTTTAGAGGAAATTTTGGTAATCAAAGGATAGAAGGAATTACTGTGGTTGATGAAAGAATTTTTGGACTCGGGCAGAGAATAAAAATTGAGTATCGATATGAAACCAAAGACGGAAAGAAAGGGACAGAACGAGCTTGGTTAAAGTCAAGCGATTTTGACAGTTCCGGTAATTTTCTAAGAGAAGGTGAAGAACCTCCAGTACAACCTACCAAAGAGGCTACGGAAGAACCTAAACCAACTAAAGAAACAGAACCTACCAAAGAGCCTGAGCCCACCAAAGAAACAGGAGAACCTACTGAAGAACCTGGGGAAGCAACAAAAGAACCCACCAAAGAGCCTGAACCAACAGCAGAACCAGCCGGTAATCCAATTCGACCCGAAGAAATAGCTCATCATCCAGCCGATGTAAGAATTAGTGTTTGGGAGTCAAAATGGTGGCCTGCAGAAATAAAAGAGGGAGAAAGGGCAGTAGTTTTATATTTACCAGTAAATCAATTACAGCCTGATAATAACTTGATTATCTGTGATATCGAGGTCGGGACCGGAGAGACAGATAAGGCAATAAGTGTATCTCCAAATACTCCCGTTTATATTGGCCCTAATTATAGAGGAACTGCTAAAGATATGTGGTCAGCAGTGCAAGTAGATGACCGTATTATATTGCTTACAGATGAAGGCTTCCGACCAGAGGGGATTACCTTTGAAGATTTAAAAACAATAGAACTCCATGTTCGAGCTATAGACTTAGCTCCTCCAGAATAAAAGCATATTATTATTTATTTAAGAAGCAACAGAGAAAGTCTTCTTTAGCCTTCTTGACATTTGAACTAGTAAATCTTAGTATTAATTTAGATGTCTGTCCTTGATTTTAAAAAAAAATCCATCTTTTTCTTTTTTGTTTTCTTCCTGTTTACTGTTTGCTCATTACTGTTTACTGACAAGATTCTCGCTCAATATGTTTGTGGTAATGGCATTTGTGAAGGCGGTTGGGAAGACTACTTGAGTTGTCCTGAAGATTGTCCGGCTCCGCCCGGTAGCCCTTACCCTTCGGGTAGTCCTCTTCCTTCAGTTAGTCCCGGTGGGGTATATTTGTATTGTGGGCATGCTTGCTGTCCAGGAGAAGCACCACCTTGTAATCCCCCTTACTATGGGTATGATTGGTATTGTTATCCTAGTTGTGATTCAAATGGAGCTGCTATTTGCTACCGAGACCCAGAATGTTATCAACCTTGCGATGACTGTAGGATTTGTGGTTGTCTTTCCGATCCTATAGGCGATGTGCCCAGTTGTCCTGAAGGCGCTTCCGGCGAGACGCGCTGCGATTCTAATACCGGCCTCTGTTATTCTACTTGCAATGACCCGGATGATCCTAACGCGCCCGTGCCCACGCCTACGCCTACACCGGCTCCGCCCGGAAACATTGCTCCGGAGGTGAGCTATAGTGATCCCAGAGACGGCACTCTTTATTTAAATCAAGCCATTGATTTTACTACTCGTTTCAAAGACAGCAGTATTAACAGCGCTGATGATTATAACCAGCCGGAAATAAGTTTAGCTTTAAACGGCAGTTTTGAAAATGGCACTTCTCGCTGGAGCAAATCACCAGCAGTCACCTGGAATATAGCCAGTGGCAATCATTTTGGCGCCAGCTTACTAAAAATCAGCAGAAATAGTGGCGATGATGCTTATGTTGTTTCTGATTGGATTACGGTAGGTAGCTTAAACAATAGAAGCTTTACTCTTTCTTTTGATATTAACAGTCCTGACGGTAATTACAGTATTGATGGTATGGGCATCCAGACCAACTCTTTTTATGCGGATGATTGTGATACTATTGCCACTACTCCTTATTGGAAAAGGAAAATATGCCACCTTTCCTTTAACCGGCCGTCTGATACTCAAATCAGGGTGGTTTTGCGTCCTTCGTCAGATTTTGGGGTAGATCCGCCAGATTTTTATTTTGATGGAGTCATGGTAGAAGAAGGCACTACCCAGGGAGTATTTACCGATATTAATACGGTCCAGTTTAACTTAGAAAAAGATACCGATCATAATAATTTATTACTTAACAATAGTTTTGAGTCAGGGAATACCAGTAATTGGGGACATAATGGTAGTCCTAGTTTGACCGTAGTTAACAGTCCTTCTCAGAGTAAGGCCGGCAGCTACTATCTTAGAGCGGTTTCGGCGGTGGATGATGATTCTATTAATCAGGATATCGATATTACCGGTACCGGTACCGGTACTCAGTATACTTTTTCTTTCTGGGCCAAAAGCAATAGCGGTTCTCTTAGTGCTAGTGTTGGTTTTTGGTCTTGGGATGGCGGCAGTGACTGGAATCCCTCTTTTGAAGAGGTTACTATTACTGCCGGCGATTGGCAGCAATTTGTAGCTCACTATTCTTTACCTGATGGAAGCAGAGTTCTTTTAAGACCGGAAATTTACCTCAGCGCTCCTGGTGGAGAATATTGGCTTGACGCTTTTTTAGTGGAGCAGGGCAACACTGATGGTTTTTATATGGACAGAGATACCTGGCCTTTAAGGATCGCTTTTAACTCTCAGACTGGCTTTTTGATTAAAGAAGCCAACCAAGATTGGGAAGGACCTTACACCGCTGCTTATAACTCGACCTATGGGGTTTGGGCTTTAGGCTCTGATATTGCTGTGACTGGGGCGACTTTATTGGGTCTTGATGGAGGTGTGCCTCAAACCTACGCTTTTTTAAATAATGATGTTATGACTATTCACTGGCTTTTGCAACTGGACGATGATTTCCCGTCAGGAGACTATGAATTGGGGACTGATCCTTGGAATACGACCTTGTTTGTTCGAGACTATACTAGTTTGGATGATTCTAGCGCTTTAGACGGCAATGATACTATTTTGATGCTAGGAGGTTGGGATTATCACCGCTTGGGAGCTCTAAATATTGAGGAACAGGGTTTTGCTACCATTCAGGGTAACATTTATAATTCGACCAATATCTCCAGCAACTGCAATCAAAATGCCTACTCCGGTGGAGGAACAGTTAATATTTCTCAGGGAGGAAGTGGATACAACCATACTATTCCTTTGGCCGGAAGCAACAGTTATAGTGATGCTGACGTGCCCGCCCTGGAAAACACGCAAGTTACTTTTAATTTTCCCGCTTCTTGGGAATGTAACACTGATTGTAGCTGGCCGGGCGGGGCCGCAACTTGTGCCGGTAGCCAGGCTTTTTATACTCTTTCGCCCAGTCCAAGTCAAACCTACGTAAGAAACTTTTATGTTTGGCAGCCGCCGGACAGGGAAAATTGGTGGCAGGCGGTCAGCGGCAGCATTCACGCTGACAATAGTATCAGCAGCAATATTCCGAATACCTGCACCTTGCCTCTTTGTAATCCTTTATTGATTAGCGGTAGCAATTATGGGGTTGTTTCTCAGGGGCTTGACAGCCAGCCTGACGTTGGAGAAGGAGACATTAGTCCGGGCGACTGGTGGGCGCGAGACACCTCTTATCAGGGCAAGGAATATAATTATACTTGGTGGAGTTGGCATTTCAGAAATCAAGATAAAGAAACTTATGGTGGTGGTGCCTTACCTAATCCTCACAATGCTGGTGCTGATCCGGACAATGCTGTCATTTATCAAAGTTCCGGCACGATTAACAACATGTCAGGTTCGATTAGCGCTGACAGTAAAATTATTATCCTTCATGATGGTAACCTTACTATTAGTGATAATCTAACGGTGGCAGAAGGAGGCTTTTTAATGGTGATCGCCAGCGGTAACATCACGGTTGGTTATAATGCCACTGAGGTTCAGGGGATATTTATTGCTGATGGCGATATTGTTTTCAATTCCAACCCTTCGACCGATGATGTTCTTCTACAGGCTCAAGGCACTTTTATTAGCTGGGGAGATATTGATATTGCCAGAGACCTAGGCGGACTGAACAATGCTTTTTCCCCGGCCGCCAGTTTTACTTATCGACCTGACTTTGTTCTTAATGCCCCCCAACCAATTAAAGAAATCTTTTACACCTGGAAGCAAGTCCCAGGATAGAAATAAATAAGTTATTATAACTAATTATATTTTGAATTTTCTACTATTTATTATCATTATTTTCGCTTTTTATGTTGGGGGTTTTAAAAAAGTTTTTTGGTTGGCTTTTGCTTTTGGCCTGGTTAATGATTTAATTTTGGCTAATTTAGTTGGTTTTTCTTCTTTAGTGTTCTTAACCATCTGTTTTTTAGTTTTTCTTTATCAAGAAAAATTCTCTTCTTCTCATCTTTTTTTTCAATTAAGTTTTATTATTTTGGCTGACCTTTTTTTTACCTGGATAAATAAAGGCTCTTATTCTCTAAAACAAAACCTGCTGGTGATTGGTTTAAGCTTGATTATTCTTTCTCTTGTTAATAGAATGAAAGGAAAAGAACTGGAAATTCCTAATTTCTAATTTGATATTAAAAATTGGACCTGCCTGCCGGCAGGCAGGAATTTTATTAGATATTAGATATTATCATCCAGAGGATGATCGTCCCTTGGATGAGATATTAGATATTAGTGAAACCCGAAGCCTTTCCTTTCATTATTTTTCTTTTTATTTCTTTTTTAATTCTTTGGCTGCGTTTATTTCAATTGCAGACGATTCAGGGTGCGGAAAACCGGCAATTATCGCAGGAAAATCGGATTAAGATTGTTAAAATACCCGCTGATCGGGGCGTCATCTATGATCGTCAGGGAGAAATTTTAGTTCGCAATACTCCTGAAGGGAGAGAATATATTTATAGTGAAGCTTTGGCCCATGTTTTAGGCTATCTGGGTGAAATTTCCGAGGAAGAATTGGATGGTTCTGTTTATCAACCTGGAGACTCGGTAGGGAAAATAGGATTAGAAAAATATTATGACCAGGCCTTACGAGGAAAAGATGGCGGGGTGATTGTCGAAACAGATGCTCAAGGAGGAATGGTAAGAGAGCTTAAAAAAATCGAAGCCCAAACAGGAGAAAGTCTTGATTTAACCCTAGACCTTGGACTTCAAGAAAAAGTTTATCAACTTTTAAAGGAGAAAAATATGATCGGAGCGATTATAGTTTCTCAAGCCTCAACCGGTCAAATTTTAGCTTTGGTTTCTTATCCTTCTTTTGACCCCAATATTTTTACCAAAAGTCAGGAAGATAAAATTAATAAAGTTTTAAATGATTCTAATCAGCCGATGTTTAATCGGGCGGTGGCCGGTCTTTATCCGCCGGGCTCTGTTTTTAAAATTGTGACGGCGGTGGCTGGCCTGGAAGAAGGCAAGATAGATAAATCTACTTTGGTCGAAGATGAGGGGGTGATTGAGATTGAACGCTATGGCCGGAAATATAGTTATAGCAACTGGTATTACACTCAATACGGCGCCAAAGAGGGAAAGTTAGATATTGTCAAAGCGATTAAAAGAAGCAATGACATTTATTTTTATAAAGTGGGTGAGTGGTTGGGCATCGGTCAGCTGGCGGATTGGGCTAAATATTTGGGCTTAGGCTCTGTTTTGGGCATTGACCTGCCCGGCGAAGCCGAAGGTTTAATTCCTACTCCCGAGTGGAAAAAACTGAATAAAACCGAGAGCTGGTATTTGGGCGATACTTATATTACCGCCATTGGTCAGGGAAACCTGCTTCTCACCCCTTTACAGGTTCATCAGTTGGCTTCCATTATTGCTTCCGGTGGCCAATTCTGTCAGCCTCATTTTCTCTTGGCTGATAATGGTAATTTCTGTCGTGATTTGGGGATTAAAAAAGAAAACCTTGATTTAATTAGAGAAGGAATGAAACAGGCCTGTGAAGAAAATGGGACCGCGCCGGTGTTTGCTGGATTTGAACCTCAAGCAGCTTGCAAAACCGGCACGGCTGAATTTGGCGATCCCCAAGACAGGACTCACGCTTGGTTTACTGTTTTTGCCCCGGTAGAAGAACCAGAAGTGGTGGTGACGGTTTTGTTGGAAAAAGCGGGCGAAGGTTCTCAAGTAGCCGCCCCCATAGCTAAAGAAATTTTAAAATATTGGTTTGAAAAAGAAAAATAATATGAAATTAGACGAAAGACATTATTGGTTGGGATTTAATATTTTCCACGGTATCGGAGCCAAAAGATTTTATCATTTATTAAAAATTTTTGGTTCGGCTAAAAAAGCTTGGCAGGTTTCTGAATCTAAATTAAAACAAACAAAGATTCCCTTTGCTATCTTGGAAAATTTTTTAAAATTCAGAGAAACGATTGATTTTAATTCGGCTCTAGTTAGGCTAGAGAAAAATCTTATAAGATTTATTATAGTTGATGATGAAGAATACCCAAAAAATTTAAAAAAAATTGATTCACCACCACCTTTAATTTACATAAAAGGTCGAATTTTACCTCAGGATGCTTTGTCTATAGCAGTGATCGGAACAAGAAAAATCACGCCTTACGGCAGAGAAGTGACAGAAAGATTAGTTAAAGGCTTAACGGCTTACGGATTTACGATTATTTCCGGATTGGCCCGTGGGGTTGATAGCATTGCCCACCGTCTTGCCTTAGGTAACGGCGGCCGGACAATCGCGGTTTTAGGTTCAGGTTTGGATGAGATTTATCCACCCGAACATAAGGCTTTAGCAGAAAAAATTATCAACTTAGGTTTAGGTGCCGTCATTAGTTGTTTGGGCCTTGGCGAACCGCCTTTAAAAGGAAATTTTCCTTCCCGGAATCGGATTATTTCCGGTTTATCTTTGGGCGTTTTAGTGACTGAAGGAGCGACTGTTTCCGGCACTAAAATTACTAGCCAATTTTGTTTAGAGCAAAAACGGAAATTATTAGCTGTTCCCGGCCCGATTACTTCTTCTTTTAGCGAAGGCCCGGCGGATTTAATTAAAATAGGAGCCAAGTTAATCACCAAGGTGGAAGATATCCTGGAAGAAATACCAGCCAAAGGCCGGTCGGCCTTTGGCCGAAAAATAACAGATAGGCCAAAGCTATCAAAAATAAAAAAGTTTAAAGATAAACAAGAAGAAAGGATTTGGCAATTGCTCACCGATGGAGGCAAACATATTGATGAGATTGTTCAACAGATTCAACTTGATCCTGGTCAGACACTTTCTTACTTGACACAAATGGAACTTAACGGTATGGTTAAAAACATTGGACAGGGAAACTATATATTGGCCTAAAGGCCAAAATTAATTGACCTAATTTCTAATTGACCTAAAAAATGTTAAAAGCACCAAGCATCAATTCAAAAATTTAAGTCATTAGGATTTTGGGATTTATTTAGAATAATTAGAGCAATTAGAATAATTAGAAATTTATGAAACTTGTTATTGTTGAATCACCAACCAAAGCTCGGACTCTTACTCGTTTTTTAGGAAACGAATATCAAATTATGGCTTCAATGGGCCATGTGCGCGATTTACCCAGAAAAGAGCTGGGAGTAGACATTAAAAACAATTTTAAACCTACTTATGTAGAATCAGAGGGCAAAAGTGAGGCTATTGGTAAGTTGAAAAAAGCAGCCTCAAAAGCAGGCCAGATTATTTTAGCCACTGACCCGGATAGAGAAGGAGAAGCAATTGCCTATCACGTTCGGGTTTTATGTTCAAAAGGGAAAAAAGAAAAATTTATCAGAATTACCTTTCATGAAATCACCAAAGCGGCCATTGAAGAAGCCCTTAGAAGTCCGGGAATGATTAATATGAAATTGGTCGATGCTCAACAAGCCAGAAGAGTTTTAGATAGACTGGTAGGGTATAAACTTTCTCCTTTATTGTGGCGCAAGGTGCGCCGCGGTCTTTCTGCCGGTCGGGTTCAGTCACCCGCAGTCAGGCTAATTGTAGAAAGAGAAAGAGAAATCAAGGATTTTAAACCCGAAGAATTCTGGTTAATAAAAGAAAAACTTAAAACGAAAAAAGCAAAATATTTTATTGCTCAACTGATAAAAATCAATGATAAGAAGCTTGAGGTTGGGAACAAAAAAGAAGCCAGTCTTATTGTAACCAATCTTAAAAAAGCTCAGCATCAGGTAGAGAAAATTGTTAGCAAAGAGGTCAAAAATTCACCCCCGCCGCCTTTTATTACTTCTACTTTGCAACGGGCTGGTTCCAGTCTTTTTCACTGGTCTGCTAAAAAAACCATGCGCGAGGCTCAGCAACTTTATGAAAAAGGTTTGATTACTTATCATCGGACCGATTCAGTTAATTTAGCTCAGCAGGCGATTGATAAAGCCAGAAAATATATTGAGGAAGTGTTTGGCAAGGAATATCTGCCGGAAGCAATCAGAAGGTTTAAAACTAAGTCTAAATTAGCTCAGGAGGCCCATGAGGCAATTAGACCAACAAGAATAAGCTCAAAGCTCCACGCCAGAGGACGGGCAGGCAAAACTCAAAGCTCAAAGCTAAAGGGGGATGGGGAGAAATTATATAAGTTGATTTTTAATCGTTTTATTGCCTGTCAAATGAAAGAACAATTATTAAAAAGAAATGTGGTCGATATTAAGGCAGATAAGTATTTGCTGCGGGCTATGGGTCAAAGAGAAGTTTTTCCTGGCTGGAAAAAGATATATCAAAAATCATCCAATGATCAAATAGAAAAACCATTACCTGAACTTTCTGAAGGTGAATTGCTTCAATTAATTAAGGTTATAACCGAGCAAAAGTTTACCCAGCCGCCAGCCCGCTATACCGAAGGTTCATTAATTAAGGCTTTAGAAGAAAGAGGAATTGGCAGGCCTTCTACTTATGCGTCGATTATCAGCACCATTCAAAACAGGCAATACGTGGAGAAAATCGAAGGCTTTTTCCAACCGACGCTAGTAGGAGAGACAGTCAATGATTTTATTATTAAGTATTTTGAAAATATTGTTGATTATGACTTTACGGCCAAAATGGAAGATGATTTGGATAAAATTGCCCAGGGAAAAAGAGAATGGGCGCCGGTAATCAAAGAGTTTTACTCGCCTTTTGCCCAAAAATTAAAAAAAGTAGCAGAAAAAGCCAAAAGAGTCAAAATTGAAGTGGAAAAAATCGGTAAAAAGTGCCCCCAATGCAAAAAAGGAGAACAGGTGATTAGACTCGGCCGTTTTGGCAAGTTTTTATCCTGTTCAAGATTTCCTGATTGTGATTGGAAAGCCGTTTATGTGGAAAAAATTAAGGGAATGAAATGTCCTGAGTGTAAGGGGGATATTGTGATTAGGAGAACCAAAAAAGGCAAAACCTTTTATGGCTGCTCCAACTGGCCTAAATGCAAATGGGCTTCGTGGCGAAAGCCGCGCCCAGAGGGGGGTACAAGCCCAAAAATACCCCTTGACCCCGCAAAATTTACCCCTTGACCCCGCACAATTTCTGATCCGACGTTACGTCGGATCGCGCGTCCTATGCGGGGTCTGCGCCCCAAACCGAACTCCTGGCCGTGAATCGAATTTATTCTGGTTAATGGTGTTCTGGTTTGGGGCTTGACATCATTTTCACAAAGTGCCTAAAATTAATTTAGGTGATTTCGTGAAAAAAGATTATTTTCGCCAATTTCGCGACTATTATTTCGCGTTTTTTAGCATTTATGGTTGATCAACAGTTAGCCTTTGCTCCAGATCAAAAAATCGAAAAAATAGATAATCATAAACTTGACGTTGAAAAAACAGTTAAGGATTATCTCCTTCAAAATGGCTGGAAAGCTAATGTTAACTCCAATTCCAATTATTCTTTTTCCGGTTTGGTTTTGCATACGGCCGGCAGCGTCATTGCCAACTATGTTTTAAACGAAATATATCCTGAGGAAATCAGTCAAACTCATGAGCAAGGCATCTTTCACATCCACGACCTGACTCATGGCTTAGTCGGTTATTGCGCCGGTTGGAGCTTGCAAAACCTTTTGTTAATGGGTTTTGGCAACCTGCCTTTTCAGGTTGACTCAAGGCCGGCCAAACACTTTGATACCGCCATTTTGCACATGATTAATTTTTTGCGCTGCACTTACAATGAATTTGCCGGGGCTCAGGCTTTTTCCTCAGTCGATACTTATTTAGCCCCCTTTGTCAGAGAAGATAAATTAAGTTTTGAAGAGGTTAAGCAGGAGATGCAAAGGCTGGTCTTTTCTCTTAACGTGCCTTCTAAATGGGGATTTGAGATGCCTTTTACTAACTTTACCTTTGACATTAAGCCGGCAGAGGATTTAGCCAAGAAACAGGTGATTATTGGCGGCAAAGAGCAAATGCAAAGATATGGTGAATATCAAAAGGAAATGAATATGATTAATCGGGCTTTTTTAGAAGTGATGCTGGAAGGCGATGATGTGGGCAGAATTTTTACTTTTCCCATTCCTACCTATAATTTAACCAAAGATTTTAACTGGAATAGCCCTATTGCTCGTTTAATTTTTAAATTGGCAGCCCGTTTTGGCATCCCTTATTTTCAAAACTATATTGGTTCCAATCTTGACCCTAATTCCATTAGAGCCATGTGCTGCCGTTTAAACCTTAACCTCAACCAGTTAATGAACCAGCCCGGCAGTATGTGGGGTAAAGGCGATAGCACCGGTTCAATCGGGGTGGTTACCATTAATCTCAATCGCTTAGCCTATTTGGCTAGAAAAAAAGGCAAGACTAGGTTTTTTGAGCTTTTAGCCAAATATATGGATTTAGCCAAAGATTCTTTAGAAATCAAAAGGGAATTAGTAAGCAAAAATCTTAGAGAGGGCTTAATGCCTTATGCCAGGTCTTATTTAGGCAGTTTTAGGAATTATTTTTCTACCATTGGCCTTTGCGGGGCTAATGAGGCTTGTTTAAATCTGCTCGGAGTTGATATTGCTCATTCTCGGGGCAAGCTTTTTGCTATGGAGATGCTTCAGTTTATGCGCAAAAAACTGGTCCAATACCAGAAAGAAACAGGTTATTTATATAACTTGGAAGCAACGCCGGCGGAATCGACGGCTTACCGTTTTGCCTTGTTGGATAAAAAATATCATCCTAAAATCAAGGTTTCCGGCAGCAAAGAAGCGCCTTATCTGACCAATTCCAGCCAGCTGCCGGTTGATTATACTGATGATATTGGTGAGGCTTTGCTTCATCAAGATGATATTCAGCCTTTATACACGGGGGGGACTATTTTCCATACCTTTTTAGGTGAGGAAATTGATTGGCAGCAGGCCCGGAGCCTGGTTAAGAAAATTGCTTTTAATACTAAGCTGCCTTATTTTACCCTGACCCCAACTTTTTCCATTTGTTCTAAGCATGGTCGGATTAAAGGCCAGAGGTTTACTTGTCCTACCTGTGGTCAAGCCACTGAGGTTTACTCCCGCATTGTTGGTTATTTCCGCTCAGTTAAACTTTGGAATAAAGGCAAAAGACAGGAATTTGAAGAAAGAAAGACCTTCCAGATTTAAGTAGCTGCTAGATTTTTTCCCACATTTTATCTATACTGATTTTAATGGGTTTGTTTGATTTTCTTTATTGGCATTATATAACTGGGGCTGAGGAAGTTTTAAGAGCCTGGTTTAACTTTGTTGAATTCGGTCTTTATCTTTTCTCAGTCCCTCTTTTATTAAGAACGCTTTTTTCTCCTTGGCGTCGGATTGAAATTCAGGCTTCTGAGATGGGCGGTCTTGAGGGCTATTTTAATCGTCTGAGTTTTAATTTGATTTCTCGGTTAATTGGTTTTTCTGTTCGTTCAGTTTTGATTTTTTTTGGCCTGGTTTTTAGCGCTTTCTTCTTAATTCTAGGGGCGCCTATTTTTATTATTTGGTTTTTTTTGCCTTTTTTTACCTGGCCATTTTATTTTCAACAGAAAAGGCAGGGGACTCATCCTGAAAAATTGCTTAAAGGTGAGGCGAAAAAATTTGTTTTCCAAAGATTAGGGATTCAGTCAAAAGAGGAGTTGAAAAAAATTAACCCTCAAGATGTCCAGGCAGTTTTAGATTGGTATTTGGTTAATAAAAAAGAGCTTAATAAGCGAAAGAAATTTTGGAGTAAAGAAAATCTGTTTAAACTCCGTGCTTTTGGCACCGATTTGGCTTTTGGTTTTACTCTTGAGCTTGATAAATGTTCGGAAAATTTAGCTTTCCCACCCAGCTTCAGCCACCAACTGGTAGGCAGGGAAAAAGAAGTTAAACAAATAGAAGCCATTTTAAGCCGTTCCTACCAAACTAATTTGCTTTTGGTGGGTGAGCCGGGAGTGGGTAAACACACGATTCTTTTAGAATTAGCCAAAGCAATTCAGGAAAAGAGGGTTAATCCTAAACTTTTTTACAAGAATGTTTTACTAATGAATATGAACCTCATTTTGGCAGAATCTACTTCGGTTGATCAAGGAAGAGCTAGGTTTGAACAGCTGCTCAAAGAAGCGGAAAAAGCCGGCAATGTTATTTTAGTTATTAACCAGATAGAGAATTATTTAGATAATCTAATGCCGGCGATTGTTTCCATCGTTGAAAGCCGTCACTTGCAAATGATTGGCGTGACCACCCCGGAATATTTTGCTCAGAAAATTTTCCCTAATGAGGAATTTTTAAAATATTTTGAGAAACTAGAAGTCATCGCTCCTTCCAAAAAAGAAGCCCTGTTTATTTTAGAGCAGGTGTTGCCTGATTTTGAAAGAGGTAAAAAAGTAATCGTTTTATATGAGGCCTTAAAGGAAATTATTGACCAATCAGACGCCCTGATTACTCACATTCCTTTTCCGGAAAAGGCGATCGATCTTTTAGACCAGTTAATTAGCCAGGCTTACTCAGAGAAAAAACCAGTAGTGACCAAACAGGATGTAGACCGACTTATTTCTCTAAAAACCAAAGTCCCAGTTGGCAGTTTAAGTCAAAATGAAACGACCAAATTAAAAAACCTTGAGCTGGTTATTTCCCGGCGGGTTGTCAATCAAAAAACTGGGGTGACTGCCTTAGTTAAAGCGATGCGGCGAGCCAGGGTCGGCATTAGTGAAACCGAGAAACCAATGGGCTCGTTTTTATTTTTAGGACCGACCGGCGTCGGAAAAACAGAGACAGCCAAAGCTTTAGCTCAGGCCTTTTTTGGCAGTGATAAACGGATTTTGCGGTTTGATATGTCCCAACCGTTCTCTCTAGACTTATTTATCCGTCAAGCCAGAGAGCATCCTTTTTCTGTTTTACTCTTAGATGAATTCGAAAAAGCCAAAACTGAAATCCACCATTTGTTTTTGACTGTTTTTGATGAAGGCTATATCAAAGACCAGGAAGGCAAGGAGGTTAGTTTTAAAAACATGATTATTATTTGTACTTCCAATGCGGCCGCCGAGTTCATCCGAGGTCAAGTTAAGAAGGGTTTAAAAGAGCAGGAGGTAATAGAATATGTATTGAGGAACAACATTTTTACTCCAGAATTAGTAAATCGCTTTGACGGGGTAATTGTTTTTAAACCTTTGGATTTAGAGCAGGTCAAAATGATTGCTCAACTGCAAGTCGCCAAATTGGCAAGCCGTTTGCTTAAGAAAAAAATCAAATTGACAGCGGTTGACGCTCAGGTTTATAGCCGATTGGCAGAAGAAGGTTTTAATCCGGAATTTGGCGCTCGGCCCTTACAAAGATTAATTGCTGATAAAATCGAAACTTTAATCGCCGAAGAGATACTTGACAAAAAATTGAGTAAAGGAGATACTGTTAAATTGTCAGTTAACTCTAATAAAGAATTTAAAATAGAGAAGACAGAAAAAGATAGTTATGCCAAGACCCAGACACCCTGAGTATCAGTATCTAAATTTACTTGAGGATATCTTAAAAAACGGCGTTTGGAAAAAATCCCACAGCACCGGTGTGGGCTTAAAGAGCGTCTTTGGCCGCCAGCTTCATTGGGATTTATCCAAGGGCTTTCCCCTTTTAACTACCAAAAAAACTTTTTTCCGAGGCATTGTTCATGAATTGATTTGGTTTTTATCTGGTAACCCTAATATTAAGTATCTGATAGATAATCAAGTGCATATTTGGGATGATTATCCTTATAAAAACTACAAATATGCTATGGGAAAAGGCAAGATGCCTCAACTTAGCTTTGAAGAGTTTATGACAAAAATGAAGCTGGATAAAAAATTCTGTCAAAAATGGGGAGATATTGGTCCGGTTTATGGAGTCCAGTGGCGGGCATGGCCTACTGGTGATGGTCGTAAGATTGACCAACTCCAATGGGTGATAGACAAAATCAGGCAATATCCACAGAAAAAACATTTTGTGGTTTCATCTTGGAATGCCGGCTATATTTATGAAATGGCCAGAAAAAGAGAGGAATCAATGGCCATTGCCCCTTGTCATACATTGTTTCATATAGTTTTGCATGATGGCAAATTATGTTTACAACTTTATCAGAGAAGTGCTGATGTTTTTCTGGGCGTGCCCTTTAATATTGCTTCTTATGCGCTTTTAACTCATCTGCTGGCTCAGGTGACTGGTTATCCGGCGGGAACTTTTGTCCACACTTTTGGCGATGTTCATATTTATAAGAATCATTTTAAACAAGTGAGGGAGCAGTTAAAACGTCGACCCCGACCCTTTCCTAAAATTAAACTTAACCCTAAAATTAAAAAAATCGATGATTTTAAATTTGAAGACATTGAGATCGAAGGTTACAACTCTCATCCAGCCATTAAAGCCCCACTTACTCCGGTTGGCGGGTTTTAAAAAGCGGTAGAGGGGACTATGAAGAAGCCTACTATTAGTATTATCGCTGCTCTCTCCGAGAATCGTGTCATCGGCAATAAGGGTCGGATTCCCTGGCATATTCCTCAGGATTTACAGAGATTTTGGCAAAAAACCAAAAACCAGGTGATTATTATGGGCAGAAAGACCTTTGAATCCATTTTAGGATATTATCAAAAAAGCAAAAAACCCTTTCCTAAAAGAACCTTTATTATTATTACTAGAAACAAAGACTATCAAGTCAATAGACCCAATTGTTATCCAGTTCATTCAGTTAAACAAGGGCTAGATTTAACCAGCAAATTCAAAAAAGATGAAGTCTTTATTTCGGGTGGGGCTCAGATTTACCAGCAAACCATTAATTTAGCCGATAAACTTTATCTAACCGTTGTTAAAGGCAATTTCAAAGGCGACGCCTATTTTCCGAAGCATGATGGCTTTCAGGGAGCAACTGACAGTGGTTGGAAGAAAGAGGGAAAATATCAGTTTAAATTTATGGATTTAGTGAGAAAATAAAAGTAATTTTTACTATTGACATTAAGTATTAAACTCATTTAAGATACTTTTATTATTAACAATCTGCTTGTCAAGAGACCCAGCCCTTCGCGAAGAGCTGGGCGGCAACCTTTATAATTTTAAGGTGCCTCTTCCTGATGTAACATCGGGGAGGACAAGCCCATACATGGGAAAAAAGAATAACCTCTCATGTAGAGGTTTTTTATTTATAAGAGGGACCCCGCAAGTTTTCGCGATGCGCTCACAACTGCTTATTCAGCCGTGTTCGCCACCGGAAAACAACGGGGCAAGAAAATGAACTACCGTTATTTTACTTCTGAATCAGTTTGCGCTGGCCATCCGGATAAAATCTGCGACCAGGTCTCCGATGCTTGTTTGGATGCCTGTTTAAAGCAAGATAAATACAGTCATACCGGTATTGAATGTCTGGCCACCAGCAATCGATTTATTGTTTCCGGCGAAGTCAAAACTAATGCCCAAGTGGATTTTGCCAAAACTGCCCGAAAAGTGATCAAGGATTTGGGCTATAATCGCTCGATTTACAATTTTGACTGGCATACGGTTAAGATTGAGAATTTAGTCCATCGGCAATCAGGTGATATTGCTCAAGGAGTCGATCCGGGCGGCGCCGGTGATCAAGGCATGATGTTTGGCTATGCTTGCAAGGAGACCAAACAATTAATGCCTTTGCCGATTATGTTGGCTCATAATTTAGTTCAGAAAATGGACGTGGTCAAAAAAGGGCCCTTAAAATATCTCAGGCCGGACGGGAAAAGCCAAGTGGTGGTGCGTTATCAAAAAGGTAGGCCGGTAGGAGTAGAAAAAGTAGTTTTGGCCGTCCCTCATGATCCTAAAGTGGACCACGATCAGGTTAAAAAAGATTTATATAAATATGTAGTTAAACCGGTCTTGAGAAAATTTGGTCAAAAAACAGTTGACCTGGGCCAGCTAGTTTTAAACGGAACCGGTAAGTGGGAAATTGGCGGGCCAGATTCAGACATGGGTGAAACCGGCCGTAAGATTGTGGTTGATTCTTACGGCGGCATGGGCCGAGTCGGAGGCGGTTGTTTTTCGGGCAAATGCCCGACTAAAGTAGATAGGACCGGTGCCTATGGCGCCCGCTTTATTGCCAAAAATGTTGTGGCCGCTGGTCTAGCCAGTCGTTGCGAAGTACAGGTGGGTTATGTCATTGGCCAGAAAGACCCGATTTGCAAGGCGGTAGAAACTTTTGGCACGGGCAAAAAAAGCCAAAAAGCGATTGAGGCTTTTGCTTGGACCCTTTTAGACTTATCTGTGGGCGGGATTATTAAGGGATTAAATCTCCTCCAGCCGATTTATCAAAGAACGGCGGCTTATGGTCATTTTGGCCGCGATAGTTTCCCCTGGGAAAAAATTGTGGTTTGATTTTCAGTTTACCTTGGGGTTATGATTTAGTAGAATTGTTTAGCAAGATATGGAAAAACTAAAATCAGGTGAAATTCCTTTATGTCCAGGCATCTCGGTGTTAATTGGAGAGTCAGGAAGGAAGATTCAGTTTAATTGTGACTGTTTTTCTATAATGCTAAGAGTAAGTCCAAATTTTCCTTGTCCGGACTTTTGTAGTTTGCCACCAGAATCAATAATAGCTCTGGCCGATAGAGTGGCAATCAATTTGGCACAACAGGAGGAGGATTCAGACTGATGAAGGGCAAGTTCCTTGTGATCGATGGTTTAGACGGTTCAGGTAAAAAGACACAACTGGATTGGTTGGTAAGATATTGTAAAAAAAATAAAATTAAATTGGCTACGGTTGATTTTCCTCAGTATTACAGAAGTTTTTTCGGACGCTTGGTCGGCCGTTATTTAAAAGGCGAATTGGGCAATTTAAAGCAAACCAATCCTTACTTGGCTGCTCTGGCTTATGCAGCTGATCGTTGGCAGGCAAAACCAGAGATGGAAAAAGCTTTAAGCCAAGGCAAATTATTATTAGCCAATCGTTATAGCTCATCTTCATTAGCTTTTATGGCAGCTAAATTCAAGAAGAAAAAGGAACAAGAGAGAATCATTCATTGGTTGGAAAAATTAGAATATGAAGCTTATGGAATTCCTCGAGAAGATTTATTAATCTACTTATCAGTTCCTCCAGACGTGGGGCAAAAATTGATTTTAAATAAAGGAAACAGAAAATATATGGGCAATAAGAATTGCCATGATATTCATGAAGAGAATTTAACTTATTTAAAGAGGGTAGAAGAAATTTATTTGCGTTTGGTCAATCGTTTTAATTATTGGGCCAAAATAGACTGTTTAGATAAAAATGGCAAATTGAAAACCAAAGAGCAAATCCATCAATTAATTATTAAACTTCTTAAAGAAAAAAATATTTTACCCTTTCGAAATTGACAGGAGACTCATCAATAAGGTAAAATAAGCTTTAATTAAACACATTCGGTCAGTTCTCCTGAGAACTTCTGACTGAATGGACGGCCATGTTCATGTAAACTGAACGTGGACTAAGGAGAACAATGGCAAAGAAGAAAGATTCTTTATATGATGTTTCCTTAAAAGACTTGCTTGAAGCAGGTTGTCATTTTGGTCACCAATCGCGCCGATGGGATCCAAAAATGAAGCCCTATATTTGGCAAGCCAAAGAAGGAATTCATATATTTGATTTAGTCAAAACCGCCGAAGGATTAAAACAAGCCTGTCTGTTCCTGCGGGATTTAGTTGCTTCAGAAGGCAGAGTTATCTTCGTGGGGACTAAACGCCAGGCCCAGGCAATAATTAAAGAAGAAGCGATTAAGGTCGGTACGCCCTACGTGGCCCAAAGATGGTTAGGAGGAACAATTACCAATTGGGTCCAGATAAAACAAAGTCGTGATAGACTTTTGGAAATGGAAGAAAAAAAAGAAAAGGGAGAATATGATAAATACACCAAAAAAGAGAATGTTCTAATTGATAGAGAGATTAACCGATTAAATCGCTTTTTTGAAGGCTTAAGAGATTTGAAAGATATTCCTGAGGCTTTATTTGTGGTTGATGTTAAAAAAGAAATTGCCGCCGTCAAAGAGGCGAGGAGAAAAGGAATTAAGATTTTTGCCATGGTTGATTCTAATGCTGACCCGGATTTAGTAGACTATGTAATACCAGCTAACGACGATGCGGTTAGGTCGATAAAGTTAATTGTGAGTAAAATGGCTCGGGCAGTAGAAGAAGGGAAGAAGATAAGAGATAAGAAATAGGTTAATAAGTTATTGAGTTAATAGTAATTAATATGGTTAATTTAGAAGATATTAAAAAACTACGCCAAGAAACAGGCAGCGGGATTATGGATTGTCGTAAGGCCCTTGAAGTAAGTAAGGGCGATTTTAACAAAGCCAAAAGATGGCTAAAAGAAAAAGGTATACTTAGGGCCGCCAAAAAGCAGGATCGAGCGACTGTAGTCGGCATGGTAGAAGCCTATATTCATAGCAATAGTCAAGTAGGAGCCATGGTGCAGTTGAATTGCGAAACTGATTTTGTAGCTCAAACAAAGGATTTTAAAAAACTAAGTTATGAAATTGCCATGCAGGTAGCCGCCATGAACCCTAAAGATGTAAAAACTTTACTTAATCAAGAATATATCCGTGATCCTAAAATAAAAATTACTGACTTGGTTAACCAAGCAATTGCTAAATTGGGTGAGAATATTAAAATAAAAAAGATAGCCAGAATCGCAGTTTCAACCAAATGACCAATGAATTTTTAGATAAAGCCCAAGAACAACTTAATCAGGTAGTTGAACTGATAGAGGATGATTTAAAAGGTGTCAAAACCGGCAGAGCCAAGCCAAACTTAATTGAAGATTTAAAGGTGGCCGCTTATGAAACGACGATGACGCTTAAAGAACTGGCTTCAATTAGTGCGCCCGACCCTCATTCTTTAATTATATCGCCCTGGGATAAAAATATTTTAGAGGCAATTGAAAAGTCGATTAATACTTCTAATTTAGGCTTACATCCGGTGGTTGATAATGATTTGTTAAGAATTCAGATTCCGCCTCTAACTGAAGAAACTAGAAGAGATTTAGTTAAATTAGTTCACCAAAAGATCGAGTCGGGGAGAAAATTAATTCGCCAGGTTAGAAACGAGATTAAAAAAGAGATTGAAGACCAAGAAGGCGGAGGCGGCATTTCTGAAGATGATATTAAAAGCTGGCTAGATGAGCTACAAAAATTGGTTGATGAATCCAGTTTTAAATTTGAAGAAATGGGGCAAAATAAAGAAAAAGAATTAATGACCATTTAAGAAATTTACAATTTTCAAATCCCAATTCTCATTGAATTTTCAATGAACCAATTTACAATGTTTGAAAATTAAATAATTGTAAATTCATTGTAAATTGAAAATTGGTGCTTGAAAATTTATATACAATCCATGCCTTCCTTTATTATATTTTTAATTGTTCTTTCTATTTTAATCTTTGTTCATGAGTTGGGCCATTTTTTAGTTGCCAAAAGAGTGGGGATTAAAGTTTTGGAGTTTGGTTTTGGTTATCCACCTCGTCTCTGGGGCAAAAAAATAGGAGAAACAATTTATTCTCTTAACTGGATTCCTTTTGGCGGTTTTGTCAGGCTTTTGGGTCAAGAAAAAGCAGAAAAAAAACATTGGCGACCAAAAGAGAAAAAACAAGCCTTTTTTGCTCAGCCCAAAAAATATAAAATCCCGGTACTTTTGGCAGGGATTTTAGGCAACCTTTTTTTAGGAATAGTTTGTTTTTCGATTATTTATTCTAGATTAGGGATTCCAACCCCATTAGGCTACATTCAAGTCATGGAGGTAATGGAAAACAGTCCGGCCGCCAGCGCTGGCTTAACCAAGGGCATGCAAATTATTGAGCTTGACGCTAAAAAAGCCACCAAAATCGAAGAATTTATCAAAGTTCTTGAAGAAAAAAAAGGCCAGGCGGTTTTAATTAGGACTAGAGAGCAGGAGTTCAAGTTGGTGCCTCGAGAAAATCCACCCGTAGGCGAAGGCAGACTGGGAGTGGCGATTACTGATATAGAAATGAAATTTTATCCCTGGTGGCAAATGCCCATTTTGTCTGCCTGGCATGGAACGAAAGAAGCCTTGCTTTGGAGTTGGTTAGTTTTGTCCGGAGTAATTTTGACCTTAAAACAGCTTTTTGCCGGCGTGGCTCCGGAGGTGGCCGGACCAGTTGGCATTTTTCAATTGACCACGGCCGCGGCCAAAGAAGGGGTTTTGGAATTAATCCAGTTTGTGGGGATTTTATCGATTAATTTAGGAGTTTTAAATCTTTTGCCTTTTCCTGCCTTGGACGGCGGCCACCTAATGTTTACTTTGTTAGGTGGTCTTATCAAAGAAGAAAAAAGAGAAAGAATCGAACATGTAATTAATGCCGCCGGCTTCATTTTTCTCCTCAGTTTGATGGTTTTAGTAACGGTTAATGATTTGATGCGTCTTTTTCAAAATTCTCCCTTGATTACTTTTCTCAAATCACTTTTTTAGTAGAAAATAGTATTAAATTAGTGATATTATATTGGTATGCAATATTCAAAACTTTTTACTAAAACCAAGAAAAAAACTCCCAAAGACGAATTAACTAAAAATGCGCAGCTTTTAATTAGAGCAGGATTTGTTAATAAGTTAATGGCCGGAGTTTATAGTTATTTACCTTTAGGCCTAAGAGTTTTAAGAAAGATCGAGAATATTATTAGAGAAGAAATGAATAATATTGGCGGACAAGAGGTATTTCTTCCCGCTCTGCAGCCCGCAGAAAATTGGAAACAAACTAGAGGATGGAATAATATTGATGTTCTTTTTAAAATCAAAAGCCGGACAAAAAAGGATTATGCCTTAGGTCTAAGCCATGAAGAAGTAATTACTCCTTTAGTTAAAGAATATGTTAATTCTTATAAAGACTTACCTGTTTTTGTCTATCAGATTCAGGAAAAATATCGGGACGAACTTCGAGCCAAATCAGGAGTTTTAAGGGGAAAAGAATTCGGCATGAAAGATTTATATAGTTTTCATCTCAATCAGAAAGATTTTGAGATTTTTTATGAACAAGCTAAAAAAGCCTATTTAAAGGTTTTTCAGCGGTGTGGTTTAACCGCCAAAGTAACTGAAGCTTCCGGAGGTTCATTTTCTGAAAAAATATCTTATGAATTTATGGTTCTAACTGATGCGGGTGAAGATGACATTTTGTATTGTAATAGTTGTGAGTATTGTATTAATTTGGATATTGCCAAGTTTAAAAAAGGTGCGGGTTGCCCTAGGTGTAAAAAGGGCAGGCTTAATCTTGCCCGAGCTTCTGAGGTGGGTAATGTTTTTGATCTGGGTCAAAAATATACTAAGGATTTTGAATTTTATATTTTAGACGATAAAGGAAAAAAAGTTTATCCTATTATGGGTTGCTATGGTATTGGTACCACTAGATTAGTAGGGGTGATTGTAGAAAAGTACAATGATGAAAAAGGAATAATTTGGCCTAAGTCAGTTGCTCCTTTTGGTGTTCATCTCATCAACCTTGACGGCGTTAATGGTAAGAAAATTTATGATGCTTTAGAAAAAGAGGGTATAGAGGTTTTATGGGATGATCGGGAAGAAGTTAATGCCGGAGAAAAATTTAGCGATGCTGACCTGATCGGCATTCCCGTCAGATTAGTGGTTTCTAAAAAATCAGGCAGCAAAATTGAATGGAAAGAAAGATCCAAAGCCAAAACAGAACTTCTAGACCTGAATGAACTAATTAATAGACTTAGAATCTACGCTTCACTCTAGTATACTTAGTATACTTTATATACTAGAGTGTAATTTCCACTTGTTAAAAAGCCTTAAAAACTTTATACTAAATTTTACTATGGGAAAAATTATTGTCACTCATTTCAATCCTGATTTAGATGCTATTTGTTCGACTTGGCTTTTAAAAAGATTTGATTCTGATTTTAAAGAGGCCAAAGTTGTATTTGTAGCGGCTGGCGAAACCTACAAAAATACCAAGGCAGATGAAGATGAAAATATTATTCATGTGGATACAGGCATGGGAAGATTTGACCATCATCATTTAAATTCAAAAACGTGCGCCGCTAAGTTAGTATTTAATTATTTAAAGTCAAAATATAATCATCTTATTGATGATAAAGCCTTACTTCAATTAATTGAAGTCGTGCGCCAAATTGATCACTTCGGAGAATGTTTATGGCCCGAGCCTGAAGCGGACAGATATAACTTTCAATTGGACCAACTTCTTGACGGACTAAAAAATGCAGGAAAGGCCAATGATAATGATTTAATAGAATTGGGTCTGAGGTGTTTAGATGGAATTCATTCCAGCTTGAAAATAAAAAATAAAGCCAGAGAAGAATTAACTGAAGGAACGGAATTTGAAACAAAATGGGGAAAAGCCATTGGCTGTTTAACTCAAACCAATGAAGTGTTAAAATTAGGACAGAAACTGGGTTATGTTTTGGTAGTGCAAAAAGATAGTAAAACCGAGCATATCCGGATTAAAGGCCGGCCAGATAAAGCGGTGGATTTAACTGAGGCGAAAAAGAAGTTGGAAAAGCTGGATCCGGAAGCGACTTGGTTTTTACATGTTTCCAGAAGAATGCTCTTGAATGGGTCAACCAAAAATCAAAAAATGAAACCTAGCAAATTGAGTTTAAAAAAAGTGATTGAAGTACTTCAAGCCTGAAGTATTCCAATTTATATGAATAACTGCATTTTCTGTAACATCGTTAAAGGGAAAATTCCCTGTTATAAAGTTTATGAAGATAAGGATTTTCTAGGGTTCTTGGATATTAGACCTTTTAATCCTGGGCATACTTTAGTTATCCCTAAAAAACATTATCGTTGGGTTTGGCAGGTAGAAGACGTGGCCGGGTTTTGGCGAGCAGCTAATAAGGTTGCTTTAGCCCAAATGAAGGTTCTGGATAAACCGATCACAGTTTTATTTTTAACTGCAGGTTTTGAAGTTGAACATGCCCATATTCACGTTTTGCCTAGATTTAAAAATGATGGCCACGGGGGTTTTGTTACGCCAGGGAATATTAAGAAAATTAATAAACACGAAATGCAGAAAATTGCAGGAAAGATATTAAAGGAAGTTCACCCGACAAAATCTCAGGCTATATCGCCTGAAATTTAGACGGGTAAAGGAGGGAGGTGCCGGATAAGTAATGGTAATTGTGGTTAAAGCTGATCCAGGTGATACCACTAGTCAAGTGATCAGAAAATTTAAAAAAATAGTCCAGCAGGACCAGATTCTAACGGAGATAAAGGAAAAAGAATTTTATAAAAAACCCTCAGTGCTTAAAAAAGAAAGACTATCAGATAAGAGAAGAAAAAAAAGAAAGCCCAAAAAAGGAGCAAGGTGATTAAAGTTCTAATTCAGTCAGATTCGCGTTATCCAGTGGATAGAAAGAGAATCCGACGTCAAGCCATCAAAGTTTTAAAAAACAGGGGCGTCACCGCCGATACCGAAGTGAGCATTTTGTTTGTGGGCGACCGGAAGATGAAACAGCTTAACAAAAAATATCGCGGCAAAGAGGAAACCACGGACGTTTTATCTTTTTCTCAAACAGAAGGGAAAGAGTTATTTCCGGTTCGACAAAGGTTATGCTTGGGAGATGTGGTAATTTCTTTTCCGCAGGCGCGCAAACAGGCAGGTCAGTATAATATTCTGGTGGATGAAGAAATAGCTAAATTAGTAGAGCACGGATTGCTTCATTTATTGGGAATCCATCATGAGTGAAGTTTATTATCTAAAATACCGTCCTCAGAAAATTTCCCAACTTGACCTAGATTATATCAGAGAGCAATTGATGGCTTTGTTGACGTCTAAATCAATGCCTCACGCTTTGCTTTTTTCTGGACCTAAAGGATTAGGTAAAACCAGCGCTGCCAGAATTGTAGCTAAAGTGCTCAATTGTGAGAGGCCAAAAAGCCAGCCGCGAAAAAATATTGAGCCTTGCAATAAATGTGAAGTTTGCCAAAGCATTATTAAAGGTACGGCCTTGGATTTGATTGAAATTGATGCTGCTTCCAATCGAGGGATTGATGATGTCAGGGAGCTGAAGGAGAAAATCAAACTGGCACCCTCAAGTTTTACTAAAAAAGTTTATGTCATTGATGAAGTTCATATGTTAACCAAGGAGGCATTTAATGCTTTGCTTAAGACCCTAGAAGAACCTCCAGAACACGCTTTTTTTATTTTGTGCACCACTGAACTTCACAAGCTCCCGGAAACGATTATTTCCCGCTGTCAGAGATTTGATTTTACTTTAGCGACAGAGGAAGAAATCATACGTTCTTTGAAAAGAATTGTTAAAGGGGAGGAGCTAAGAGTTTCTCCCAAAGTTCTCAACCTGATTGCCAAGAAAGCCGAAAGTAGTTTTCGTGATGCCTCAAAAATTTTACAGCAATTAAGTTTTCAGGGCAAAATCATTACAGAAAAACAAGCCCGGATTTTTCTGCTCCAGCAAGGAGACAGTGCTGAAAAGATTCTTTTAGCTTTATCTTTGAAAAATCAAACTCAAGCCCTGAAGCTTTTAGATCAAGCAGTGAAAAAAGGTTTTGACTTGAAAGATTTAATCAGAGATATTTTAGAAAAATTGCGCCAGTTTTTATTAATTAAATACCAGGTAGCAGAAGAACAGACCAGGAGCTTGGACTTTAACATAACAGAAATTCAAAATTTGATTTCTCTTTTTGACCAAGCCGGCAGGCAATTAAAAGGAGCCGTTATTCCTCAATTGCCTTTAGAATTAGCCATTATAAATTTCAAGTGCAAAGAGCAAAATGCAAAGAGCAAAATTGAAATTAAAAGTTCAAAATTAAAATATAATAAAAAAAGAGCAAAAATCAATGATCAAGATAATTTAAATAAATGGCAGGAAGTTTTGGGATTACTGAAAAAAGACAATCATAGTCTTGAGGCTTTATTGAAATCTACCGAATTTAAACAAATCACTGATAATAAATTAATAGTTGAAGTTTTTTATGAATTCCACAAAAATAAATTGATGATTGATGATTATGTGGCCTTGGTAGAGAAAAGAATAAAGGACGTTTTTGGCAGAAGTTTAAAAGTAAAATATAGATTGAAACCCGACAAAATCTCAGGCCATATCGCCTGAAATTTAGACGGGTAAAGGAGGTGAAATTTTATGTTTGATAAATTTAAACAATTAGCTGAGTTAAATAAAATGCGAGCTCAAGCGGTTAAGATTCAGAAAGAATTGAAAAAAGAGGAAATTGAAATGGTTGACGAGGGCGTTAAGGTGGTAGTTACCGGCGATCAAAAAATTAAAGAATTGGAAATTGACGGTATGGTTAATAACAAGGCAGTCGATGTAATTAATAAAGCGATTAAAAAATCCCAGGAGGTAGCCGCCAAAAAACTTCAGGATATGAGCGGGGGCTTAACTGGCATGCTAAAAGGCATGATGGGGTGAAATGAAAATTGTTATTATTGCTGCCCTAAAAGAAGAACTAGAATCATTTTTAAGATTGAAAGACAAGAAGATTAAATTAGTTACTTGCGGTGTAGGCAAAGTGAATGCGGCCGCTAAAACCCAGGAAGTAATCGACCAATTTTCACCCGACTTGGTCATGATGACCGGCGTGGCGGGCGCAGCCAACCCTAAGTTAAAAATTGGAGATTTTATTATTGCTGATGAAGTCTTTCAATGGGATGTGGATGCTACTGCTTTTGGTTATGAAAAAGGCCGGATTCTTTTTACTGATATGCTTTTTCTCAAAACAAATAAAAAATCTAACTCCTTGCTACTTCAGGCTTTTAATCTAACTCATTTTAGGGATTTTAAAAAACATAAACCCTTGGTTTTTAAAGGCAGGATTGGTACCGGAGACACTTTTATTGGCAACAGAAAGAAAGTGAAAGCAATTTTTAAAGAATTCAAATGCCAGGCGATTGACATGGAAAGCGGCTCCGTGGCCCAGGTTTGTAAAATTAATCAAATTCCTTTTATTGTAGTTAAATCTATTTCAGATAAGGCGGACAGTTCAGCCGAAATTGATTTTAATAAATTTGTGAAGTTAGCCAGTTTTAATAGTTTCCAATTAATTAAGAATTTTTTAGAGCTATTATGAGGAAGTATAACTTAGTCATTAAAAAACAAGGCAAAGAATATTATCGCGTTAGACTTTGTGGTTTAAAAAGAGATTTGCCTTTATTTGAGGTGGCACCGGGTGTTAAAATTTGTATTTTTAATATTTTAGGCGATACGCAGATAGTGAAAAAAATTGGCCTGGCTTTAAGTAAAAAACTTCCTCAGGCTGATTTATTAGTGACCGCTGAGGTTAAGAGTGTGCCTTTAATTTATGAAGTAGCCAGACGTTTGCAATTGCCCTATATTGTTCTACGCAAAATTATTAAGCCTTATATGGTGGATTCAATTAAAAGCCAAGTGGTCAGCATCACTACCGGTAAACCCCAAACTCTTTGGCTTGACGGCAAGGATAAAAAGATGTTAGCGGGTAAAAAAGTCATTCTTCTTGATGATGTTATTTCCACTGGCGCTACCCTAAAGGGAATGCGTCAGTTGGTAAAAAAGGCGGGCGGAAAAGTGGTGGCTGAGGTAGCCGTATTTACTGAAGGCGACCCTAAAAGATGGAGGAGAATCATTAGTTTAGGAAATCTGCCCGTTTTTATCAATAAAAAATGATTATTGTTACCGGCTCACTTTCTTTTGACTATATTTTTAATTTTCCAGGTAAATTCAAAGACCATATTTTGGCGGAAAAAATTCATCTTTTAAACCTTTCTTTTTTAACTGATAAGTTAAACAAAAATTTGGGAGGAACAGCGGCTAATATCAGCTATAATCTTAGCCTTTTGGGAGAGCAATCAATTATTTTGGCGACGGCGGGTAAAGATTTTGCTCCTTATAAAAGATTTTTAAAAAAGGCGGGAATAGAGACCAAATATATTAAGACCTACAAGAACGATTTTACTTCTAATTATTTTGCTTTAGTTGACCAACGAGATAATCAAATCGGCGGTTTTTATGCCGGCGCCATGACTAAAGCAAAAACACTTTCTATAACGAAGATGACTGGCCCCATTGATTTAGTGGTAATTTCTCCGACCGAACCCAAGGCAATGGTTAAGTTTGTTAATGAATGTCAGCAATTAAAATTGCCTTATCTTTTTGATCCAGGGATGCAGCTACCCAGATTGACAAAATCAGAGTTGTTAAAAGGCATTAATAAGGCAGAGATTTTAATTGGCAATGATTATGAAATTAGTTTAATGAGAAAAAGAACAAATTTGACCAAAAGGCAGTTATTGAGCAAGGTAAAAATTCTGATTACCACTTTAGCAGAAAGAGGCTCGTTAATTGAAACTCAAAAGAAAAAGATTAAAATTAAAGCCGCCAAACCAAAAAATGTTTCTGATCCGGTGGGCGCCGGCGACGCCTACAGGGCCGGATTTGTGGCTGGTTATCTTAGGGGTTATAATCTAAGAACTTGCGGACAGATGGGATCGGTAGCTGCTGCCTATACCGTAGAAAAATACGGCACCATGACTCATAGATTTACCAAAAAAGAATTTGAAAAAAGATATTATCATAATTTTTATGCTAAAATAACTCTTTAAAGAAAATTTTTTAGAAAGAAGGTGAGAAAAAATAATGAGAGAACAAGAGACAGGATCAACAACAATAGAGTTGTTGGAAAGAGATGAGCAACTTAGTAGAGTTGCAGGTGTTATAGGAGTAGTGGGGACAGGCGCAGCAGTTTTCGCAGCTGGATTATGGGAAAAGAGCGGTTTTCCAATAATGGGAGTTAGACCGGAAATGATAAGTGGTGGGCTTAAGGTAGTCAGTGCCATTGTTGCAGGAATAGATATAAAAGTCGTAAGACAAGGGATTCGAGCCGGTCGGCAATTAGATCAAATAAGAAGCACAGAGGCGGCAGGGTATTATTAATCTTGGATTATAAAAATTATAAAATAACCTAAATAAGTTCAATGCACTTGAATTACGATATTAAAGATTTATCTTTAGCTTCTCAGGGCAAGCTGAAAATTGAATGGGCTGGTACCCATATGCCTGTGCTTCAATTAATTAAAGCACGGTTTTTTAAACAAAAACCATTAAAAGGAATTACTATTGATGCTTGTCTTCATGTGACCGCAGAAACTGCCAATCTTATGTTGGCTTTAGAAGTTGGAGGAGCCAAGCTGGCTCTTTGTGCTTCCAATCCTTTATCTACCCAGGATGAAGTAGCCGCGAGTTTAGTTAAAAATTTTAATATTCCCGTTTTTGCCATTAATGGAGAAAATAAGAAGACTTACTATCAGCATCTTAATCAAGTTTTAGATTTTAGACCTCAAATTACTTTAGATGACGGCGGAGATCTTGTAGCTTTGCTACATAAATTAAAAATTAAAAATGAAAAGTTAAAAATTACAATGCAAAATGTAAAATTAGAAGAATGGGAATTTTATGGATCATGCGAAGAAACAACTACTGGTGTTATCCGCCTGAGGTCTATGGAGAAAGACCGTGCTTTAAAATTGCCGGTAATGGCGGTTAATGACAGCCAAACAAAAAGATTTTTTGATAACCGTTATGGCACCGGCCAGTCAACCATTGACGGTATTTTAAGAGCGACCAATATTTTACTGGCCGGTAAAAATTTTGTTATTGCCGGTTATGGTTGGTGCAGTCGGGGAATTGCTTTACGGGCCAGAGGCATGGGAGCTAAAGTGATTATTTGTGAAGTTGATTCAGTCAAAGCCTTGGAAGCAGTGATGGACGGTTTTCAAGCAATGTCAATGAATCAGGCAGTTAAAATTGGTGATATTTTTGTGACTGCCACTGGTGATAAAAAAGTGATTAGTTTCAAACATATTAAGCTAATGAAAAACGGAGCAATTTTAGCTAATAGCGGTCATTTTAATGTTGAGATAGACGTTCAAGGTTTAGAAAAAATAGCCAAGAAAAAAAGGAAAATTAGAAATAATCTGGTCGAGTATAAATTAGGCAAGAAAAAGATTTATTTATTAGCTGAAGGAAGATTGGTAAATCTAGCCAGTGCTGAAGGCCATCCGGCGGAAGTGATGGATATGTCATTTGCCAACCAAGCCTTAGCCGTTGAATACTTGTTAAAGAATAAAGGGAAATTAGTAAGCAAGGTCTACGTTCTTCCTAAAAAATTAGACCAAATGGTAGCTCGATTGAAACTAAAAGCCGTGGGAATTAAAATTGATAAATTAACTAAAGAACAAAAAAACTACCTATCCTCATGGCATGAGGGAACCTAATATTAATTTCCAACTTCTCGTCCAAAGGACGATCATCCCCTGGATGATAATATTTAATTTCTAATGCATTCTTACGCAGTTTATTGGTATAATGAGTCTTTATAATGAGAATAGCTAAAGCAATTCAGAGATTAATTGATTCATTTGAAAAACTGCCTGGGATTGGGCCCAAGACGGCCCAAAGACTGACCTTTTATTTACTGCATGTGCCTCAGGAAGAACTAGATAAATTTGCTCAGGCTCTTTCAGGACTGAAGAAAAATACCAAGACGTGTTCTTTGTGTTTTAATATTTCAGAAACAGACCCTTGCCAGATTTGTTCTGATCCTGGCCGGGATAAGACCAAGATTTGCGTCGTCGAGCAGCCCTTGGATATTCTGGCTTTAGAAAGGGCCGGCGTTTATAAAGGTCTTTATCATGTCTTGCATGGAGCCATTAATCCTTTAGATAATATTGGCCCAGAACAATTACACATCCATGACTTACTCCCTCGTTTAAAAAGTGGTATAATCACGGAAATCATTATTGCCACCAATCCGACGATGGAGGGAGAAGCGACGGCAATGTATATCACACGTTTGGCTCGTGAACTCAAAGTGAAAAGCCAAAAATTAAAAATTACCAGAATCGGAAGAGGATTACCTACCGGAGCGGATTTAGAGTATGCGGACGAAATCACTTTAACTAGGGCCTTGGAGGGGAGGAGAGACTATTGATTTTGTTTAAAGAACCAAGCAGAGCGTTTTTTAAAAAAGGGAGTATCGATGGGAAAAAAGGAACTTTCTTTGAAACAGACGACAATAATTTGGAATATGACCTATGGCTGTAACTTTAATTGTGCTGAATGTTTTCAGCCCTTTAATAAAGACAGACATCCTCCAAAGCAAGTAGTTTTGAAAGTCATCAATGAGCTTTCTAAGAAAATTCATGGAAATTGTGTTT
Organism: uncultured Pseudomonadales bacterium; assembly: GCA_964589815.1. Classification (GTDB taxonomy): domain Bacteria; phylum Patescibacteriota; class Microgenomatia; order UBA1400; family UBA1400; genus CAZPUR01. Next base: position 3,634 of record CAZPUR010000012.1, on the reverse strand, counting down.
TAAAACTTACTGGCGGCGAAATTTTTACCATGCCTAATTTCGTAGATGAAATTATTCCTTATTTAATTGATAAAACTAATTTCAGACTGACATCAACAACCAATCTAAGTGCTTCTTTAAAGACATATGAAAGTTTCTTAACTCAAGGCAAAAACAGACTTGATAGATTTAGTGTTTCTTGGCATTATCAATATTTTACTCCAAAAGAATTTGCTGAAAAAGTTATAAAACTCAGGAAAATGATGGATAAACTAGGACTGGCAGAAGTTTTACTCAAAATTAACCTAATATTAATCCCTCAAAATTTTTCCAAGCTGCAAATCATTAAAAAAAAATTAAAAAGTCTAAAAAATATAAAGTTTCATTTTCAAGCCTTTAGAATAAGTTTCTATGGGAGAAAATATTACAAATATAACAGTCGAGAAAGAAGCGAAATAAGAAAATTAGTTGATGATTATTCGCCATTAGGCTATAATAATAAAAGACATTTTCAGGGCAGAAAATGTAGTGCGGGGATAAATTATTTTGTAGTTAATCCCTATGGTGATGTTTTCACTTGTCATGAGGCCTATGAGTTAGAAAAAAACGGTAAATATGCTTTAGGGAACCTGATTGATGGCACGTTTGAACCTTTAAAAAGGGAAATTTTTTGTCCTTTTGATTACTGCACTGTACCAGCAGTAGCGATTAAAAATATTGTTAAATTAAATAAAAAATAAATATGAAATTCCATTTTTTTGCTTCTCTCCATGGGGATAAAGAACTTTACAAAAAAATTTTCGCCATTCTTAAAAAGCTAGGCTATGATCCAATCACAGACCATGTGCTTACTAGAAATATTGAACAAGTAGAACAAGAAACAAGCGAAGAATCAGAGCTATATATTAAAAAAATGTTAAAATGGGTGAATCAAGCGGATTTTATAGTTGCTGAAACAACTAATCCTTCAGTTAGTATTGGCTATGAAGTAATGGCAGCCCAGCAAAAAGGAAAACCAGTTATTGTCCTTTATGAGGCGAGTAAAGGAAAGGTTCCTCATACGCTAAAAGGGATTCCCATGGAGAAAATTCAACTTTTTAGTTACAATTCCAATAACAAAGAAGAACTAGAGGGGATTTTAAAGATTGCTACAGAAGAAGCTAAAGAGCAAATGGATGTCAGGTTTAATTTCTTTATTTCTCCGAAAATCGGTGCTTATCTGGATTGGATTGCCAAGCATAAAAAACTTCCCCGGGCTGCTTTTTTGCGAAGGTTGATTGAAGAACATATGAAAAAAAATAAAGACTATAAGGGGTGAGAATTCGGATCTCTTGGTTACTTCTTGGTATTTGGCTTCTAGGATGATAATATTACTTTGAGGAAATTCCTAATATCTAATTTCTAATTCTCAAATTAATTTAGACACTTTAAAATTAGAAATTTCATTAGAAATTAGTTATTGGAAATTAGAAATTATGGCGCGAGCCATTGTTAGAGATACTTTTGGTGAGATTTTAGAAACCGGCAAATCTACGGCTCAGCAGGCAGGCAAACTTCCTGGTCAAGTAATCAAAACTGCCGGCCAGCAGATTAGCGGCAAACAGCCCTCCCTTCAAATTTCCCAAGGGGGTGAATCAAAAAAGTCAGCACTTAGGCCAGAGATGAAGCCAGAAGAGGGAATTAAAGAGCTATTAGGAAAGCCCCTGCCTCAGGAAAAGATGGTTCAGTTAAAACAAAAAGACGTCCTAGAAAGAAATAAAGGCCTTGATGAAGTGAGATCTAAATTAGGGGTGGAGAAGATTAAACGTTATCAGGAAATGCAGCAAAGAATTACTCAGGAACAAAAAAAGAAAGAAGAAGTTCCTGAATCTGAGCAAGCCAAAACCGGCTATCGAACTTTAGAAGAAAAAGCTAAATGGCTGGAAGCGCAAAGGAAAAAGGAAGAAGAGGAGAAAGGAAAGGAGCAAGGCCCTTTGTTGCCAGAATCAGCGGAAAAAATGCCAGGATTAGATAGAATACTTAAACCCAAAAAAGGAACTAAGGAGATGGGAAAGAAAGTTATTGGGTAAATTCCTAATAGCTTGAATTACTAAATTAATCAGGCCTAGTTGTCATTCTGGAGGTCCGACGAACGTCGGACCGATAGAATCTCATTAGAAATTTATTGTATGAGACTAAAAATCTACAACACTCTTACCAAAAAAAAAGAAGTTTTTAAACCACTTAATCCTTCTACCGTTGGAATGTATGCCTGCGGTCCGACTGTTTATGATTATGCCCATATTGGCAATTTTAGAACCTACACCTTGGCAGATATTGTTCACCGGACTCTAAAATACTTAGAATATCAAGTTAAATTAGTAATGAATATTACTGATGTGGGCCATTTAACTTCAGATGCGGATACGGGTGAAGATAAATTGGAAAAAGGAGCCCGCAGGGAAGGAAAAACCGCCTGGGATATTGCTCAAAAATATACAGATATCTTTTTGGAAGATATGAAAAAGATGAACATGTTAAAACCAACTGTTTTATGCAAGGCGACCGAGCATATCAAAGAACAAATAGAATTGGTTAAAAAACTGGAAGAAAAAGGTTATACTTATAAGACTTCAGATGGGATTTATTTTGATACCAGTAAATTTCCTCATTACGGTGAATTAGTTGGCCTTAATATTAAAGGGTTAAAAGAGGGCGCTCGAGTAGAAAAAAATCCGGAAAAGAAAAGACCAGCGGACTTTGCTTTGTGGAAATTTTCTCCTCATCCGCCAGCTGGCGGAAAAAAGCGAGACATGGAATGGGATTCACCCTATGGTAAAGGTTTTCCTGGCTGGCACATCGAGTGTTCGGCCATGAGTATGAAATATTTAGGCAACCCATTTGATATTCATTTGGGAGGAGTGGACTTAAAACCAGTACATCATACTAATGAAATTGCCCAGGCAGAAGCGGCCACCGGTAAACCTTTTGTTAAATACTGGATTCATGGCGAATTTATCTTAGTTGATGGTAAAAAAATGAGTAAATCAAAAGGTAATTTTTATAATCTTAAAGACATTGAAAAAAAAGGTTTTGACCCTTTAGCCCTGAGATATTTATATCTAAACACTCATTATCGCCAGCAAATGAATTTTACCTGGGCAGCTTTGAAAGGAGCGCAAACAGCTTGGATTAAACTAATTTCATTGGTAAGCAAGGGGGATATAGACGCGGTTGCTTCATCCGCTAAAGGAAAGAAATTTAAAGATAGATTTATTAAGGCGATTTCGGATGATTTTAATATGCCCGAATCTTTGGCTATAGTTTGGGAAATGACAAAAAGTGATCTTGATCAAAAAGAGAAACAAACCTTACTTTTAGATTTTGACAAGGTTTTAGGACTAAATTTAAGAGCAAAGAGCAAAGAGCAAAGAGCAAAAATACAGATTAAAGATATAGAAGATAAAGAAATCAAAAAACTACTTTTAAAAAGAGAGAAATTAAGAAAAGAGGAAAAATGGCAAGAAGCAGACAAGATTAGAAAAGAAGTAGAGAAAAAAGGATATAGTTTGGAAGACACTTCTGGGGGGACAAAGGTTCGTCTTAAAAAATAACTAACAATATAGTATAATTTTACTAATTTATTCAACCACCTGCCTAGAAAGAAAAAAATGAT
>CAZPUR010000011.1:36034-37604 GCA_964589815.1 uncultured Pseudomonadales bacterium | reverse complement strand
TTATTCCCGGATGGAGTGGATCAAGACTGGCTACCAGCCTGAATCAATTCTTACCTCAACCAGCCCTAAATTACTTAACTTTGAGAACAGGCAATAACCAGTTTGGTAATTTTATGATTAAACCTAAGAAAAAGCCTTGGATTAAGAATTTGGCTTTGTTTTTTACGGTTGGTTTAAGTTCTCTTCTTTCCTTTTTTGGCAATCGGATTCCCCAAGGTATAATTACTAATTTGCCTATCCAGGCAAGAGTTGAGGCTGCCGGTTTCCAGTCCGGCCCATTAATAAATCAAGCTACTCTTTCCCAGGTCGTCAGCTTGCTTAAACCAAGACAAGCCTTGGCAGCCACATCAGGCCTAAAAGAAATGCTTTTTACTGGAAGGCAAGTTTCTCTTGAGAAGATCACAGGGTTGGCGCTTTTATTAACCGTCTCGAGCTTGGGCTTTTTGATTTATTTAATAAAAAGGAAGAGAAAGTTAGTTAAAAAACTCTTAAGGCCAGTTTTTGTTTTTGGCCTGATTGCTTCCTGGCTTCTGGCTAGCTTTCCGGCGATTTGGATTAAGCCTCGCTTTCCGCCTAAAATTAAAGAAACTCTGGCGGCTGACTACGATGAAACCTACAGTTTCGACAGTCTGGCAGCCAATCAAGATGATTTTACTTGGGATGGCCCTGATGTAGATGTTTTATCAACAGAGAACACTGGTGGTTCTTGGTGTTGGACAAATACTGGTTCGACTTCAAGTAATACCGGGCCGCCATCAGGAGTGGCCTGTGTTTATACAGAAACCTCATCACCAGTATCAGCAAGCGATGTATTCTATATGACTCTGGCTGAGGCTAATGAAATTGATGCTAGCAGCTATGGAATTTATGTGACTTTTAATACTTGCACTTATGGCAATACCTCAGCTCATTTATATTTTGAGGCCTGGGATGGAGATAGTTGGGAAGCGATAGATGATTGGGCAGGTAATTCGACTACTACTTTTACTTCCAGGGGTCCTTATGATTTTACCAGTTATAGCAATTCAGACTTTAGTATTAGATTTCGGACAGTGGTGGGAGGGACGACCTATACCAACGATATGGCAGTTGATGAAATTAGAATTTATGGGGATTCAGCCAATGCTCCTCCAGCGGCTCCTACGCTCCACAATGTTCCTTTTGCCAATGAGAGAGTCTATGATACTACTCCTGCTTTTGAGTTTACGGGCTCAGACCCTGATGGCACGGCAGACATAACCTATCATATTCAAATAGACGATGATCAGGGGTTTGGGAGCGAAATTGTTGAGTGTGAGTCAGATACTAGCTGTGCCGATGGAGCTGGAGGTTGGAATGCAGGAGGAGACGAGACTGATCCATTTACTGAGGGGGTTAAAATGGTTTTTACGCCAACAACTACCCTGGCTAGCGGCACGACTTACTGGTGGCGGGTAAGAGCCGAGGATGTTGTGGCTGGGGGTGGTTCAGGCAACTATGGTGCTTGGACCACACCAATAAGCTTTACGCCAGACTCAGGCAGCTCTCCTTATTCTGAGTGGTTTCAGACGACCGACGAGCAGTTTGAGAC
>CAZPUR010000011.1:27304-35934 GCA_964589815.1 uncultured Pseudomonadales bacterium | reverse complement strand
CAGGCAGCTCTCCTTATTCTGAGTGGTTTCAGACGACCGACGAGCAGTTTGAGACAGACATCGACCGCACCAATGTATCAATTAGTGGTGGCTCGGTGCAGATCGCCAGTGGAGGCACAATTAGTAGATTAGATGCAGCGACAAGTGTGGCGGCTTCAACTTTGAACTACTCTGTTAGTGCTGGCTCAAATAGAGTCTTAATTGCCTGTTTTAGTTGGGAGTCTAATGGACAATCGCAAATAGATAGTGCTACTTATGGCGGTCAATCGATGACGCAAGTATTCCAGCAGGATACGCCTGATGGTGGCTATTCAAGCGGTGTTGCTTGTTTCTATATTCTTGATGCGGGCATAGGAGCGGCGAGTGGTACTACTATTACGCCTACCTATTCTGGCACTGCCACTGATGATGAGATTATCCACGCTGCCTCATACGCAGGCGTAGACCAGACTGGTGGCGCCACCACTGTTCCAGAGACTCATACCGCAGAGAGTAATGAGTCCACTCCCAATCCCTTTACCACCATTGATATTACTGAAGCTAGCGGCAATCTAGTGATAGCGATTGTTTCTGGGGGGAATAACACGACTGCTGCTTGGCAGGCGGATATGACCGAGCAAAATGACCAGGCTGATTCTAGTTCCTTTAGCTCTTTTGCCGATAGGCTCTCCACGACAAATGCCAATGTTACCATTGAAGGAACAGTTGCCAGCCAGAACAGAGTAAGCGCTGGTTCAGCAGAGTTTGTTGCGGCAAGTGCGTCAAGCGGTAGCATCCAGTCAAACGAGATTGATTTTGGTTGGTTTAGCGGTTCGCCTTCGGATTGGAATGATGTGTATGTGGGGGCAACCACTACCAATGGCAGTATTACCATTGATATTCTGGATGAGAATGAAGCTGATACGGGCTTGGGTTGCGTCATTACCAGTGGAGGCAGTTCTTGTACCATAGACATTTCCAGCTTGGATCCGGCGGGGGATGATACTCAAATTTATATTTTGGCGACGTTGAATGATTCTGGGGGTACACCCTATCTTAATGATTGGGGAGTAAGTGTGCCGGAATATTCATTAATATTTTTAGGCCTGGCGCCCTTTTTGCCCGCCTTTGTTGATAAACTACGGCGAGGCAAGCCAGGATTGATTAGACGAAGAAAAAGGAGATTATAAGTGAAACAGAAGTTTACTTTTAAAATCATTTTTCTCGGCCTGGCAATTATTTTAATGTTTTTGCCTTTTTTTGCCGCCCTTAACTCTTTTTTAACCCAGTTTTTAAACAAAGCTGGTTGGTACCAGCCAATTCAAAAACATATTGTTCCTTGGGAGGCAAGACTAGTGGCCGCCGCTATTTATCCTTTGGGCATCAAGACCAGAATAATGGCTGGTCCCAGCCGCTTTGCTTTTTATATGATTAAAGACGAAAGCATAATCCCCGTAGATTTGGCTTGGAACTGTCTTGGTTGGCAGAGTATGCTGCTTTTCATTGTCTCTTTGGCGGCAGGTTTGCGGGGCAGATTTACCAATATTTCCCGGCTGGAGGCAGTGGTTTTTGGCTTTTTTGGCACTTTGCTGGTTAATGTCTTAAGAATGAGTTTTATTGCCGCCGGGATTTATTATATTAATGAAGTTTTTGCCATGGTAGTTCATGATTATGTGGCCGCTTTTTTAACCCTTATTTGGCTGGTGTTCTTTTGGTGGTTTTGTTATAGTTTTATTTTAGAACAAAAAGATTAAATCAATAAAACAATTCATCTAATCTTTTATTCATTTAACAGTTTAACAATTTAATCATTTTATTTATGTATCCGGCGCAAACGTCTTTTATACCAGTCCAAATTGCTTTAACCAGATTTTTGGAAAAAGAGGGTATTAAAGCTATTTTTCTAAACTATCCTTATTGGTATAAAGGCAGTACGCCTTTCAGATATTTGACCGGACCGGTGGTTCCTTTTATCTTAGTGTTTTTACATCAGCTTTTACCAGGATTAAACTTGTTTGGAATTATGTTTGGGTTAATAGGAGTGTTTTGGTTGATAGGAGGAGTTGGACTTTACAAATTAAGCTCAAAGCTCAAAGCTCAAAGCTCAAAGATACAGATAAAAGATCAAAGATTAATTAGTTTTTTGGCGGCGGGTTTCTATGTTTTAGGACCAATAGTGCCTTTTCTTTTTCCTTTTTCTGACGGTTTGAGTTTAATCAGCTTTTCTTTTCTACCCTGGATTTTATTTTTCTATCTTAGGTTTTTAAAACAACCAAAACTTAGAAATGAGATACTAGTTTGTATTTTGATATCTTTTGCCATATTAATTAAAAGCTCAATTATTCCCAGTCTAATTTTAGCTCTTTTAGCGCTTTTACTGAGCCAAAAAAGCAAAAAAATTGAAGCCAGGATTAAAAAATTAATTAAGATTTTTTTTATCAGTATTTTAATCAGCACCGCTTGGTATGGACCCAGGTATTGGTATCAATTAGTTTTCTCACCTTCATTTGGAGGCAAGCCATTGTTTAAGATTATTGGTTTATTGGGTCAGCTTCTACCACTAAGCTTAGCTTTAGTTCTAGGATTTAGTTCGCAAAAGTTTATTAAAAGCCAAAACAAAGCCATCAAATTTGCTTTTTTATTTACTTTCATTTTTCTATTTTTGACTTTGATTAGGTTTTTATCTGATCCTGATTTTTGGCTGGATTGGAGCAACTATGGACTAGAGTTGCAAATGGGATTAGCGATTGGAGTAGGGATAATATTAGGAAGATTGGGGAGATGGGGGAAAATAATCCTCATTACTGTTTACTGTTTACTGTTTACTACGGTATTTAATCAGCGGGTTTTAAAAACATTGCAGCTAGACGTTAATCAGTCACTTGAATACCGATTGGGTCAAGAACTAGATAATTTAATGACGTCGGGGGAAAGAGTCTTTTTGTCAGGTACGCCGGTTTTCTGGCTTAATGCCTTTTTTGATCTTAATCAAGTTAGGGGCGGTAAAGATGAGGTTAGTCTTGACCCAAATTGGCGCAGTTTGGCTTGGGAAATCAGGGAAGGAGAGGAAATAGAGAAAACGATTCAAGCCCTTAAAGGACTTGAAGTTTCTTTTCTAGTTGTGCATACTGAGAAAAGCCAAGAGTTTTTTCACGATTTCAAAAATATTGATAAATTTAAGCAAGACAAAAGATTAAAGAAAGTTTATCAAAAAGATGGAGATTTAATTTATCAACTCGAATGAATAGTCAACCTAAAAAAGCAGAAACGTTGGCCAAAAAAGCCAAAAAACGCAGCCAGAGATTAATACTTAAATCTCGGTTTTTGGAATTCTCTTCCCGTTTTTGGTTGGGGACAGGAGAAATTTTAGTTCTACTTTTAGTTCTACTTTTTAATTTTTTTTTACTCTGGCCTTTTTTTGGCCGTGAAGACCAAACTAATATTTTTTCCGCTCCCTTTATCCCTATTTTAGCAAATGTCAGCAGTTTTTTTATGCCTTTTGATTATGCCGTTCGTTTTTGGCTTTTAGTTTTTATTATTTTTTTCCCCCTAACTTTTTATTTGTTGATTAGAGAGATTTCCCAACAGCGCCTGATTGCTTTTTTGGCCGTTTTGGTTGCCAGTTTGCCTTTAGGTATTTTTCTGCCCTTAAGAATTAATATTGGTCTTTTAGGCGAGGACGGAGCTCAAATAGCTTCTCTGACTCTGACAGCCTTAGCCTGCTTATTCTTATTTCGTTTTTTAAGAAGAGGCGGATTTAAAATGGCCACGGCCACGAGTTTTATGATCGCTTTAACCGCTTTAACTTCTCCTTTAGGTTTTTTTATTCTGTTTTGTTTTTGTTGGGCTTTAACCATTTCGGAAATGCTCTTAAGTTCGGCTCGTTTAAAACTTGCCCGTTTTGTGATAGTTTTTCTCTTGGCCACCGGCCTAGTTTCTTTTTGGTATAATCCTAAATTTGCCTTTCTGATTTATAACTCTCCTCAAGGACAAATGGTGAAAAAGACTTTATTCAGTCTTTTTCCGCTGGCCTTTTTTCTCACCCCTTTGTTGGGCGTTTTTGGCTTTTTGCTTTTTGAAAGTCGACCGCGGTTGCAAGGGTTATTTGTGGCTGTTTTTTGGACCATCGGCTTTTTCTTGTTATTTTTAGGAGCAGGCCTAAAGCTTTCTTCTCCTGTTCGTTTTCTTCCCAGCCTAGGCGTTTCTTTGAGTTTTTTGCTGGCAATTTTGCTGGGCTATCTATCTACTTATCTCAAAACCTTAAGCTACTTAAAGCAATTCAGTTTTATCGGGCGTTTCCGCCGACTAATAATTCTGGTAGTTTTAGTGGTACTAGCAATCAGCTTTTTACTGATCGTTAGCAAAACAAGAAAAGATTTCGTGGAGAAAGAACAATATTTGGTTTTAGGGTTAGAAACGGTTAAAAGGACGGGCTTATGGGAGATCAGAAAGCGGTCTTCCGGTCTGGTTTCAGACGGGATTGGTTTCACTCTGAGTTTAAGTACTTTTGGTTTATTGGGACTGGTGAGAACTAAATTAAAAAGCAATAAATCAATAAAGGATTAAAGCAATCCGCTAGCTGGCGGATTAGTAAGTCAATTCGTTTAATCTTTTATTCATCCATTTGACAGTTTATTCATTTAACAATTTAATCATTTTATTTAATGATAAAAAATAAGATTTCTAAGATTAGTAAAAGGGGAAATAAAAGATATTATCAAGAGATAGAAAACTATGATTGGGTTGAGGTGGTTGATAATTTTTTGGGTTTGGAAGCAGTCCTTCACCGTTTAAGAGAAAGAGAAACCTTAAGATTAATAAAAAAATTTGGCCTTAATAAATTTCTTGATGCCGGTTGTGGTACGGGACTAAATCTGCGCCACCTGCCTTCCGGTTCAGTGGGCTTGGATATTAATCCTCGCAACCTTCAGAGAGCCAAAAAATACGCTCCTCAGGTTAAACTGGTGCTCGGGGATATCGAAAAAATGCCTTTTAACAATCATAGTTTTAGGAGTGTTATTTGTACCGAAGTTTTAGAACACCTTCTTAAGCCTCAAAAAGCGCTAAAAGAGATTTTCCGCGTTTTGATTCCCAAAGGCCTTTTGATTGGTTCCGTGCCTACCCGCCATCCACTTTGGTTTTTCCGATTTCTTTCTTCGACTCATCCCGGCGAACCCTACCATCATCATTACCAAAAACAAGAAATTCAGACCCTGTTTAATAATAAGGGCAAGATTTTGAGGCTGAATAAGAGTTGTTTGGGTATGAGCTGGTTTTTTGTAGTGGAAAATGACTAAAGTTTTACTTATTTTTCCTCCCTACAATTTAAAAGAAGAATTTGGCGATCTTTCTGAAGTGGGCAATATGCAGCCGCCTTTAGGGATTGGTTACTTGGGAGCAGTTTTGGAAAAAGCCGGATTTGAAGTGAAGATTTTTGACGCGCCACCTTTGGGTTGGGGAATAAAAAAAATAGTTAAGGAGGCAAAAAAATTTTCCCCTGAGTTTATTGGTCTTTCCTGCGCCACGGTTGATTTTAACAAGGCCGTTGCCTTGGCAAAAGCTTTAAAAAAATCCTTGCCTTCTTTAATTGTTATTGGTGGTCCTCACGTGACCGCCTTACCCGGAGAAGTAATGAGTTTTAGCTGTTTTGATGTTGGCATTATGGGCGAGGCGGAAGAAACAATAGTGGCCTTGGTTAAGAATCAGCTCAAAAAAGAAAGTTGGCAAAAAATAGCCGGATTGGTTTTTCGAAAGGGGAAACGAGTAATCAGAACTAAACCAAGAAAATATATTGAAAATCTTGATGCTTTGCCTTTTCCAGCCAGACACTTAATGCCGCCTTTGTCTTTGTATCATCCCACTCCGGCGACCTATAAAAAATTTCCTGTAGGCACAATGATTACCAGTAGAGGTTGTCCTTATCAGTGTACTTTTTGCTTCCGGGGCGTTTTTGGCAATCGCTGGCGTTTTCGTTCTCCGGCTAATGTGGTAGAAGAAATGGAGGTTCTTATTTCTCGGTTTGGCGCCAAAGAAATCCGGCTTTGGGACGATACTTTTAACGCTGACCCAGAACGAGTCTCAGCCATTTGTAGATTAATTATTAAAAGAGGCCTGCGTTTTTCTTGGACTTGTTTGGCTCGGGTTAACCAAATTGAGCCAAAAATGTTAAACTTAATGAAAAGGGCTGGTTGCTGGCAGATTTCTTTTGGCATCGAGTCGGGCAACGACGAGATTCTGAAAGGAATTAAAAAAGGTATCACCAAAAAAATGGTCCAGAAAGCAATTAAAACCACTGATGAAGCTGGGATTCAATCCTTAGGGTTTTTTATTCTTGGTTTACCTGGGGAAACTGAGTCAACCATGAATGAAACCATCGAGTTTGCTAAAAGTCTGCCCTTAAATGCAGCTAATTTTACGATTGCGACTCCTTTTCCCGGAACTGAACTTTGGTTTTTAGCCAAAAAGCGCGGTTTTTTAAAAAATGTTTCTTATGGAAAACTAATGGTTAACCTGCCAGAAAAGCTTCATTTTATTCCTAAAGGCTTGAAAGCCAAAACGTTACTAGAATATGAAAAAAGGGCTTATAAGGAGTTTTACCGCAATCCAAAATTTATTTTAAGACAGATTAAAGAAATTGAGACCTTAGCTGAGCTTTATAGAAAAACAAAAGCGTTTTGCACCATCCAAAAGATTAGATAATTAGGAGGTAGGAGATAGCGTCTAGTTAGCAATAATGAATAAAACAATAAAGCATTTTATTCTGGATTTTCTAGCAGTAATCATTATTTTGATGGCTAACCTGATTCTTGTCTGGCCGCTTTTTATTGGTGGCTATACCCAGCAGATAGGTTCAATCGAAAGCGTTTTTCTTGCTGACGCCCGTTTTATCTTTGAGAATTTTCCCCATCTTTCCTGGAATCCTTATTGGTATGCTGGTTTTCCTTTTCATCTTTTTTATACGCCTTTAATGCCCTTTTTAATAGCCTTACTTCATTTTCTTTACTCGTCTACTTCGATTACTTCCTGGTACCGCATCCTGATTGGAGTTTTTTATGCTTTAACTCCGGTAAGTTTTTATTTTTTAGTCAGCTTTTTGACTAATAAAAAAAGAGTTGGTTTTTTAGGAGCAATGCTTTATTCTTTTTTGCCTTCAAGTGCCTATCTTCTATCTTCGGTAGAAAGCATGGGGAGTATTTATGGAAAACCACCCTGGAGATTATTGACCTTAATTCTTTTTGGCGAAGGGGGTCATATTGTAGGACTTTTTTTCTTACCTTTGGCTTTACTTTTCTTTATTAAAGCCATAAGAGAAGGTGGCCGGAAAAATGTTTTCTTAGCTTCGATTTTAACTGCTTTGATAGCTTTGACCAACATGATTGCTTTAGTTGGCTTTAGCGTCATGTTGCTAGTGGCTTTAACAGTTGACTTTATGGCAGGGGACGGACTGAAAAAATTCAAGAGAGCAGTGATTGTTTCTTTTTTTAGCTATGGTTTAATGGCTTTTTGGCTTAACCTCTCTTTTATTAAGGCCAGCTTATCGATTGGCACTGGCGGAGCTGAAGGAAGCGTGGGCACAGCCTACTTACGTTTTATTCCTTTTGTTTTTCTGTTAGCGCCGGCCTTTTTCTTTTTATCACTTTTAATTAAAAGGAGAGCTTTGAGGTTGATTTTAATTGCCCTTGGCTGGATCTTGATTTTTTTTAGCGCCGCCTATTTTTGGTTTAAAAACCAAACTATGCTTTTACCCCAGCCCAACCGTTATCTTTTGCAAATGCATATGGGAACCGCTCTTTTGCTTAGCTGGCTGCTGTTTTTAGTAATGAAAAAGATTTTCCCCAAAAAATTAGTTTGGCTAAGCCAGATTTTTTATTTACTGACCGCCTTTTCAATATTGTATTTTCCTCTAAAATATATTGATCGGGTCTGGGATTTAACTTTACCTCATAAAAATATCAGACAGACGTCAGAACAGCAGATTGCCTCTTGGTTGGAAAATAATACTCAGGGCGAAAGGGTTTTTGCCACTGGTAGTAGCGCTTTTTGGTTAAACACTTTTAGCAACATTCCTCAGATAAGAGGGGGAAATGATGGGGTGGCCAATCCCTGGATGCTGCACGCTATTTACCAGATCAATACCGGAGAAAACGCGCCTGAAGGAAAAGAAGGAGAAACAGCCATTTGTTGGTTGAGAGCGCTTAATGTTTCTTATTTAGTGGTTAATACCCATGTCTCTAGGGAAATCTATCATGATTTCACAAATCCGGAAAAGTTTACTCAAGCGGCCGGAGTCGAGGAGAAGGCGAACCTTGAAGGAGACATTATTTATAAAATTCCTCTTTTTCAACCATCTTTGGCTCAAGTGGTCAAAAAGGAAGACTTTATCAAGCTTAAGCCGCTTAAAAATGCGGTTGATTTTGACAATCTGAAAAAATATGTGGATTATATTGACCCGCCTTCTCCCACCGATTTGGCGGGATTCGGCGAGGCAGGCCCGCCTTCTGGCCTCGATTCGGCGAAGCGGGCGGGCGAGGCAAAGTTTTCTTGGGTGGGAAAGCCCTTAAGCGGTAAGGCCAAGATAAGAGCTCAAATTAAAGAGGGCGAAGCCATTGCTCTTCAGATTAACTATAATCCTGGCTGGAAAGCTTATATTG
>CAZPUR010000011.1:0-27204 GCA_964589815.1 uncultured Pseudomonadales bacterium | reverse complement strand
GGCGAAGCCATTGCTCTTCAGATTAACTATAATCCTGGCTGGAAAGCTTATATTGACGGGAAAAGGATTAGAATTAATAATGATGTGATTGGTTTTATGTTTTTAGACCCTGGTCCCGCCGATTCGGCGGGAACGGGAGAAGTGGAGATTGACCTAGTTTATCAAAAGACATGGGATGTTTGGTTAGGATATCTGATAACGATTTTGACAATAGTTGGTTTAATTGTTTATCCTAGAATCAAGAAATGAATAAAGTAACTTTAGTGGAGATTTTATTAATCTTTATTTGTTTAGCGGTCATTAGTTGGGCGGTCTTTCTTATGTTTGATTTTAAAGAGGTGGTGGAAAGAGATAAACAAAGAATAGTGATGCTTAAAAAAGTTCAAAACAGTTTAGAAAATTTTTACCAGGTAAACAACTATTACCCCGGTAGTCCTTATATAAATGAAAATAGTCTGCTTCTTCCGGCTGACTGGCAATATTTAATTACCTGTTCAGAGATGAAAGATTATTTTAATTTTGCTGAATTTAAAGATCCCTGCCAGCCTGATAAGGCAGTGGAACTCAAGGATGCAAATGGTTTAGCCGTTTGTTCGTCAAGAGAAGTTATTTATCAATATATTGGGGTTGATTGCCAGCCAGATTGTCAAGGCTATAGACTGGCGGTGGAGTTAGAAGACGGCAGCCGGCAGGAATTGGTTTCAAAAACAATGACCAAAGAAACAAATGACTAAAAAGAAAAGCAAATTCAGCTTCATAGGTTTATTATTTGACTGCTTGAATATAGCTATTCTTTTAGCTGCTTTTTACCCGATTGCTAGATGGTATTACCAGGCCCAGCCGCCTATGGGAGTGGATTTTTATCAATTTCCCACTTATGTTCGTTATCTCAGCCAATACTTAACCATGCCTCCTATGAGTTGGAAATATATTTGGTTTGGCGGTACGGCCACCATCACTGATTATGCCTGGCTTTTTTTCTATTTAGCCATGCCCTTTGCTAAAATTTGGGGCTGGGTTATGGGCAGTAAAATTTTTGCCCTAGTAACCGCTTTTCTTTACTTTTTGTTTAGTTATTTTCTTTTGAAATTATTGGCCAAAAACCGTTGTTTGGCTTTGGCAGTTTCCATTGCCTTGATGTGGACCAGCAATTTTTTCCGGCCGTTTTGGTTCGGCGGGAATGTGACCTATGGAGCGACTCAATTTTTTCTACCTTTAATTATCTGGTTAATGGCTAAATATTATTTGAGCAGGGAAAAGAAATTCTTCTTTTTATCAGTCCTTTTTGGTGGTTTGTCTTATTGGGGCCATGCGGGAACAGCCTTAATTTTTATCTGGATGCCGGCCCTACTTTTTTTATTTTTTTGGTGGGACGACAGGAATAAACTTATTAGTGTAAAAAAGATTAAAGACGCCGTCTTTTACATTCTTGCCTCCATGGCGATCGGCTTTTTATTGCTTTATGGCATTGCTTATAAGGTGCTTACCATTCCTAAAGCGGCAGACTTTTCTTTTTTTGAAAAAGGAGGAACCAATTTCCCTTGGGCCCTAAAAGGTTTATTGCTAAGCCAAAATATTTTTTTACTAATAGGGGCAATAATACTGATAGTGCTTTTTATGGTTAAGGTTAAACTTAAGCATTGGCGGGAATTAACACCTTTTATTATTTTAGGCCTTTATATCTCTTTTTTTGAAGCTTTGTATCTTACTGGCCGTAATCCTTTTGGTGGCGGCATTTTACCGCCGCGGACTTACTGGTTTTTTGCTTTTGTGGTGGCTGGCCTGATTGGTTTGAGTTGGCGGCTGATTTTTAAGACTGGCAAGAAAGCTAAACCCATTAGTTCGCGCTTACTCCAGATTTTAATCCCCATCATCATTTTTTTAGCCCCTTTAGACAGCATCATTGACTTTAATTATAGAATTTTTGAGACGGAGCCTGAAACCATTGGTTTGACGACAAATTTTCATAATTGTGGCTTGGTGCAAAGCAGTCTGGGAACAAGTTTACTGGGGGATAGTATTTTATTGGAAAAATTAAATGTGAATGATGTTCTGATTAAAAAAAATATCACCGAGGCGGATAAAGAAAAATTAAAAGGCTATTTAATCCCGGAATGGATGGACTATGATGACATAAATTACCGCTTTCACACTTTAGAAGTCGGGGTTAATATTTGGTGGTCAATTCTTTTTGATCTTCCCATAACTCATGGAGCTTATGACTCAACTCATTATGAAACTAATAATTATGCTTATTGGACGGATATGGCTTTTCATGGTGAGCTGGTGACTAATTGGGATCATCCTTTAGTGGTGGCGAAAAATGACTTGTTGTTTCTAATAGATTGGCAGGCAATCCGCTACTTATTAGGTAATGAAGTAGAAATCAGAGAAGGTGAGGACTACTTGTTTTCAAAAAGTATCGGCGAATCCTCATCATTAGCTGATTATCTCATTCAGGATCCAACTTTAATTGACCGTCAGGGTTTAAAAGATGAACCGACTGAATCAAAAGGACGACTAAACTATTTTAGGATCAAAGAAGAGGCTGTTTCTCCGATTATTAAAACCACTAAGGTGCCGACGATGTTGGTCCTTGGCGAGCCGCGGACAGCTTATGAAAATATCATCAGGAACCTGGCTCACCTTAATTTAAATTCCCGCTATGTGATTCCGGTTAAAGGCCCTAGCTCCTTGGATAAAGTTTCTTTAGCTGATTTAAAGGACTTTGATTTGGTTTTTCTTCAATATTACCAGGCTAGTCAACAGGCCTGGAAAAAACTGGAAAAATATGTTCAAGAAGGGGGAAATTTAATTATTGAGACCGGCGGGGATGTTAAAGAATCGGATAGCACCAAACAGGATGTTAACTGGGAATTACCCGCGGTTTTTCCAGTCAAGCAGACCACCAGAGGTCCTCTGGGTCAAACTTGGGATTTGTCTTTTTTAGCTACCGAGCCGCTTTTAAAAAATGTTTATACGCAGACCTTTGGCGCTTTAAAATATGAAGATGATACTTGGAATATTTCTTATAGTGAACCCAGCTTAATAAAAGAGTGGGCTCAGGCGGTTTTAAACCAAAGCGGCAAGCCTTTTTTAGTTTCAGGAGAACTGGGGCAGGGGAAAGTTATTTGGTCAGGTTTAAATTTGTCTTATCATTATAACCATTATTTTAGCCAAGCCGAGGGACAACTAATCAAAAATATCTTAGCTTCAATGATCGAACTTAAAGATGAAGGAATTCTGGATTTTAAGGTAGAAAGACCACGGCCAGAACAAGTGATTATCGAAGCTAGTGATTTTAAAGGCGCGGTTTTCAAAGAGAATAACTATGGCGGCTGGTCAGCCAAACTGATTTCACCTTATAAAAAGAAATTAAAGATTTATAATGCCGGGCTGGGTCATTTTTATGTGCCCTTACCAAAGGATGTAATCGGTCCGGCCAAAATTGAACTTAACTATCGCGGCACTTTATTTAATTGGTTTTTCTTTATTTTAGCGATTATAGTTTGCCTCTGGTTAATAAAGAAATCAATTACCGATGGTAGAAAATCATCTTTCTTGGGGAAAATTAATATCTTCAACTCGATTAAAAAAGCAGTTAAAGAAAAAACAGCCGTTTGGTGGGAGCAAGAGTAACTAGGAAGAAATAAGTTATTAGTTATTAGTTATGAGTAATTGAAGAAAAAGAAATGAAAGAAATAAAAAATTTAATAAAGAAAGTTTTGTTTTTTGTTCAACATTTATTAGTCTTAATTGTTATAGGAACGGCTTACCTTCCCTTTGCTCAAAGATACCTTTTTTCTGATTCTCCCTCAGGCAATGATTATTATGTTGGTCTTAATTATGTTGAGTTTTTTCGGAAATATTTAACTTGGCCGCCAGCTGGCTGGGAAAATTTTTGGTTTGCCGGTGTGCCTACTACTAGAGGTTACCCCTGGTTATATTATTATTTAATGCAGCCTTTAGCGGCTTTCCTGGGGAGTGCTTGGGCCATGGAAATTTATTCAGTGGCGGCCCTTTTTCTCTTTTTTGTTTTTAGCTATTTTTTGTTCTGGGAGCTTTCCCAGAGCAAACTTTTTTCCCTTATCTTAAGTTTTCTTCTTTTAAATAGCCAAGGAGTTTTCAACGCTCTGCCTCGGAATGGTTTCATGGTTGCCTCGGCGACGCAAATGTTTGCCCCTTTAGTTCTTTATTTGATTATTCGTTTTTGGCGGACTCAAAACCGGAAACTCCTTGTTCTAGCCGGCCTTATGACAGGATTGGCGGTGATGGGTCATGCTTTAACCGGCGGCTTTTTTGTGGCCATTCCCAGCATTTTTTTACTGCTTTTTTGGAAAGATGAAAGGGTTGGTTTTTGGTCGATTAAAAAAATTGGCTATTGTTTTACTTTTGGCCTAATGGCGCTTTTAACCGCCAGTTCAGCCATATATTCTTTAGCCAGTTATTTTTCCGGCTGTTTGAGTGCCGGTGGCCGGTGTGACTCATTGATTTGCTGGGGAGACATTCCCAGGCTTGTTAGGGAAATAAATCCATTTTTCTATGTTTTAGGTGTTATTTTAATTGTCTTTGGTTTGTTTCTAAGATTATCTGGGAAAAAATTTAACTTGCGTTTAAGCTTGATTTTTTTAATACCCTTGTTTTATTTGCTTCTTTTTTTTACGGCGGCCAAGCTGGATTTAATTAGTAGTCTCTCGAGAGTGATCTGGCCGGAAAGAGCATTTTGGTTGACGGCCTTATCGCTGGCCAGTTTTTGCGCGGCTTTAATGGGGAGCTTTTTCCCCAAAGGAACTAAATTATCCCTAGTTCCTAACTTAATCATTCTTGTTATTATGGGAGCGATTTGGTTATCTGGTTGGTTTAAAGAGGCAGTTTTTTTGGACGCTTCATCGATTTCATTCGCGCCCGTAGGAGCTTATCCGAAGACTAATTATTTGTACGCGGTGGATAAATACCGGCAAAAGGATGTAAGTGAAGTTTTACCCAGCTGGTTAGAAAAAGATGAAATTAATTATCGGTTGGAATGTCAGGTTTATGGCCTTAACTTTTGGTGGAATTTGGCGGTTGAGATACCTAGCACCAAAGGATATGTTAATTTTTTTCGTAGTAATCAAAGCTACTGGTATGGTTGGTTGACGGCCGGCCTGACTGATGCTTGGGGTGATGAGGTTAGTCGAGCTAAAGAGATTTCTCAAAATACCGCCCTTTTCTTAATTGATTGGAATGCCATCCGCTTTTTAGAGGGAAGTAATAGGAAACTTGGTATCGACAACCCATATGCTGACTTTCTTATTGAAGAGCCGATTAGTGATCAGCACGAAGAAATAAATCAGATGTCTTTTTACCGGATAGCTGAAGATCAAACCTCACCCCTGATAAAAACGAGTCAAGCCAAAACCATGCTGGTAGTAGGGCTTAAGGAGGCTTTTGCTTATGACAACCTGATGAAGGTTTTGGCGGCTCAGAATTTAAATTCCCGAGTCTTAGTGACCGTAAGGGGTCCAGATAGGCTTGATGAATTGAAGAAATATGATTTGTCTGATTTTAACGTCATATTTCTTAATGATTATCGCTATGAAAACTTTAAGTCTTGGGATATTTTAGCTAAGTATGTTAAGAACGGGGGAAAGCTTATTATTGAAACGGGCGTGGAGGTGCGCGAATCAGACAGCGCTACTTTACCCAAAGGAATTACTCAATTACCTGAAGTTTTTCCCATGTCAGCCAGTAAAAGAGGCGATCTGGGAACCGAGTGGCAGTTGACCGCGGCTGATCACCCAATCTTGACGGGAATTAATTTTGATGAATTCGGCCCCTTAATTTATGAAAAAACGGATTGGAGAGTGGCTTTTGTTCCTAATCAGGCAGATCTAAAATCAGAGGCGGAAGTAATCTTAAGTCAAAAAGGCCATCCGGTTTTAGTCAGTCAAAAGCTAGGCCAAGGAGAAGTGCTTTGGAGTGGTTTAAATTTGCCTTACCACTTTTTGTATTATGATGAATTAGAGGAAGCAAAGTTCTTTAAAAATATCATTGACTATTATTCCGGAGGATTATCTGAAGAGAAAGTCGATTTCTCTTTGGAAAGAAAAGAACCGAGGAAAGCTAAGATTAAGGGTAACGATTTTTCCGGAGTAGTTTTTAAGGAATTTTTTGATCCAGGCTGGCAGGCCAAAGTTAATGGTCAAAAAGCCAGGATTTATCCGGCCGGACCTGATTTTATGTATGTTCGTGTTCCCCGGGATTTAGCAGGAGAGCTTGAAGTGGAACTTACTTTTCGGGGAAGGATTTCAGACTGGTTTTTCTTTTTACTTAGTGGTGGCACCGTCATCGCTGTGGTCGGGTATCTTATTTTTCCTCACGGCTCGCGTTTAAACCTTGGGGCATATATTAAAAAGAAAATTAATGGTTGGTGGGGAGAGATATGTTAGAATAAAATCATGGTAAACTCAGCTTTTTCCCAGCCCAATTGGGAACAGTTTTGGCAAGAAACGATTACTTCATTTAAGAGCTCTAAATTTAAGGCAAAGCGCTATTGGTTAATTGCTGAAGCTGGCGCCAGAGAGTGCCTTAATTTACTAAAAGGCGGCCAGGGAATTCAAAGCATTATCGAGCTGGGCGGCGCCGGCGGATGTTTATCCGTTATTTTGGCCAAAAAGCTTGGTCTTAAGAGTAAAAACCTAGTATTGATTGATAAGAGTGCGATAGGGAAAAAAGCTTGGCAGCAATTTTCGGGCTTTGGTCATTATATTCAAGATGACTTTTTTACTCATGATTTTGGCCAACAGAGATTTGACTTGGTTTTAAGCTGCGGCCTGATTGAACATTGGCCTAAGAGGTCAGACAGATTGAAACTAATTAAAAGACATGCGCAGCTGGCTAATAAATATGTTTTAATCCGGGTGCCCAAAAAAGGAATATTTATGAATTTTTTAAGATATAATAAACTGGCGATTAAAATATTTAAGATGATGGATAAGATAGATGGTTATGAGAAACTTTATAAACCTCAAGAACTTAAAAAAGAAATGGCTGAAGCAGGATTAAAGATTATCAGGTTTAAAGAAGGCTTGGCTAGTTTAACTGCCTTAGCTATAAAATAAGCTTTTCCTCTATTAATGATGAAACTTTTCAATAGAACAAAATTAGCCGCTTCTTATTTGTTAAAGCGATCTAAAGCTTGGGGTTTACCCGTAGAAGTGAGCATTGAGATCACTACCCATTGTAATCTAGCCTGCATTATGTGTCCTCGCCAATTGATTAACCGACCCTTGGAAGAGATGAAATTTCCTTTGTTTAAAAAGATTATTAAGGAAATGAAAGGTTCGGCTGAACTAATTTATCTTCATGGTTTAGGTGAACCTTTGCTCTGTGCTCATTTTTTTAAATTTTTAAAATATGCTAAGAGTCAAAAACTAGCCGTAGGCATTTCCACTAACGCCACTCTCTTAAATCCAAAGAAATCAAAAAAACTACTTGACTTGGGGATTGATTATATTATTTTTGCCATTGACGCGGCTACCAAAAAGACTTACGAAAAGATCAGGGTAGGTGGGGATTTTGTTAAAGTGAAAAAAAATGTTCAAGATTTTTTAAAAATGAAAAAAACCAGAAAAAACCCGCCTTTTATTGTGATCCAGTTTATTACCATGAAAGAAAATCAGCATGAGGCTAATTTATTTTTAAAAGATTGGCGCCACTCTGGAGCAGATGTAGTCCGAGTCAAGCCAGTGGTGGATTTTTTTAGCAAAAAAAAGCCTAAAAAGACGATTTTGTCCTCACGCTGTTTTTACCCCTACAGAATGATTAATATTTATTTTGACGGCACGGTGGTGCCTTGCTGTGTGGATAATTTCAGCGATCATGTTTTAGGTAATATTCAAGAACAATCCTTAAAAGAGATTTGGAATAGTCCTCAGGCTCAACTTTTACGCCGCCAACTGAATGCAGGCAAGCGCAAAGAAATTACTCTTTGCCGCCAATGCCACTATCCTCAACCTTCAAGTTTAGGTATTCTAGGTGTGACTCTTTTTGATAACTTGAAGGTGAAGAAAATCTTGCCATTTTTAGAGCGGATTGAGTTTTTCCGCACCAGGATGATTATGTATGAATAAAGAAGTAGTAAGTAGTAAGTAGTAAGTAGGAATGAGGATTTTAAATAATGAGGGAAAAAGAAGAGGAAATTTTAATTAAGTTTCTTAAAAAAATGCCTTTGGTTTTGGCTTTGCCGCGGGCAAATGAGTGTTTGGCCTTTAAGCAATTACCACTAAGGCGGCCAATTTTAGACTTTGGCTGCGGCGATGGCCTTTTTGCTCAACTCTGTTTTGGCAAAAAAGCGATTGAGGTGGGTTTGGATGCAGATTTATCTGAGATCAAGATCGCCAGAAAAAATGGAGTTTATCAAAAAGCAATTCAAGCCGACGGTGCTTCCATGCCTTTTAAAAAAGGATCTTTTCAGACAGTGATCGCTAATAGTTCGCTGGAGCATATCAAAGGAGAACTGAACCCGGTTTTAAAAGAGATTAATCGGGTTTTAAAAAAAGGTGGCAGTTTAATTTTAACTGTACCTCGGCCAGTGATTTCTGATTATCTTTTTTTCTCCCGGATTTTTGGGAAAAGATATATTGATTTTAAACAAAATCTTTGGAAGCATTACCATCTGCTAGAAAAGCAAGGCTGGCAAAAAGAGTTAGAAAAAGCAGGCTTTAAAGTAAAAAAAGTTTTTACTTTGATTCCCCAAGAAGTAGTGATGATTCATGATATTTTTTATGTTTTGGGAGCGCCTTATGTGATCCAAAAAAGACTTTTTGGTGCTAATGGCGTTTTTCGGCCTCAATGCTTGGCAGAATTTTTGGCTAAAAGACTGGTTAAATACTGCCGGGTTTTTGAGGGGGCGGGGGGGACCACCAGTTGCATTAAGGCGATAAAGCATGAGGAATTAACCCCAATTAATACATTTTAAAATAGTGGAGGATTTTTTTAGAAGTTAAAAGATCAAGCATAATTCTCATCTTGTTATTTTTTAAGATATAAGGTGAGCGGGTGCAGAAAATAAAACAAGGGGTTTTTTGATAACACTTTTTCACTCCTGGGAGCCATTTTTTCTCCGGCCACTTTTTGACCAGACTTTCTTTAGTTAAATCAGCAAAGGGTTTTAAATCTTGGCAAGCATAAACTTTACCCCTTGGATCAATAAAGATAATTTCTTGGCCAGCGCCGCAAGGTTCTTGGAGCTGATTTTTTAGCCATAAGATTAATTTTTGATAAATAAGGGGAAAACCAGAAAGAAAAGGCTCATTTTTTACTTTTTGGGCTATTTTTTGATAGTAATGGATAAATTTATTTTTTCGCGACTGATAGTCATGGATAGAGCTGTATTTTCTGAATCTGCCTTGAGGAAAATAAGGGTTAGGAGAAAAATAAATCTTGTTTTCTTGACAAAAAGCATAGACTTTTTTCGCTTCATTAAGATTGGCACTGGAAATAGTCATGGTTAGTCTTAAAGGATAATTGGGATAAAGTTTTTTTAGGAGTTTAAGGTTTTTAATTACTCGGTTCAAGGCCTTAACCCCGCGGATTTTTTGATAAAGCTTTTGATCAAGAGTATCCAGGCTGACATTAATATGCAAAGAAGGATATTTGACTAAATGATGGATAATCCGGCCGTCAAGAAGAATACCATTGGTGGCCAGGATCATGTCAAAACTAAAGTCTGAGGCCAGCTTGATGATCTCGAGAATATCTGTTCTGATTAATGGCTCTCCACCTGAAAGATAAATCAGTTTAATGCCGAATTTTTTTAATTGCCGCAAGATTTTTTTAATCTGGCTAAAAGTTAATTGTTTTTGCTTTGGCCTTTGCCAGCTATTACACCAGGAGCAGCGGCTGTTACATTGATAAGTAAGGAAAAGGACCGCATGAGTAGGTTTTTTTGAAAAAAGAGAGCTGATTAAATTACTTAGTTTCATTTAAATATAATGGGCAAGCCAGCCTTAAGCTTAGACCAAAAATTAGGTTTAGAGATTTGTTTTAAAATAATCTGTGGTCGGAGATAAAATTGTCGATAAGCTTGTTTTTGTTTTTTAAGCATTATTTCCGGTGAAAGATCTTTAAGTTTAAAAACCGGTTTAGACCAGGGATTATACTTCTGCCAATCATTAGTTAAAATGCGGCCTTGATTTTGGATCATTTCTCTGGCTTGGGTGCCTGCAAAAGGAGTGAGAATATTAAATTGAGCTTCGTCTAGGGCTAGGCTTTTGGCAAAATTAATGGTTTTTTTGATACTGGTTAGGGTTTCTCCGGGAAGACCAATGATAAAAAAGCCTATGGTTTGCAGCCCGATTTTTTGACACCAGTTAATTACCTGGCGGACCTGGGTTAGTTTTAAACCCTTGTTATTCTGATCCAAAATTGCCTGGTCGCCAGATTCAATACCAAAAGCCAAAAAGTACCAACCAGCCTTTTTCATTAAGCGCAAAAGCGGATAACTGAGACGATCAATTCTCACCCCATTACCATTTTTTAGAATTAAATCATAATTTCTTTTAAGCAAAAGTTTACAGATCTTTTCTACCCGTTGGGGATCAATGGTAAAGTTATCATCAACAATATTGATTTCCCTGACCCCATAATTTTTAACCAGGTGATCGATTTCCGCCAACACATTTTCCGGGGAACGGGCTCGAAATTTACGGCCGCTAACCGCCTTGGTTGAGCAAAAAGAGCAATTATAAGGGCAACCTCGGGAAGAGGTTAAAGTAGCATAAGGAGGACGTTGGGCGCCAATAGTGATGTACTTTTCCAGGGGTAAAAGGTGCCGGGCCGGAAAAGGCAGAGTATCAAGGTTTTGAAGAGGAGGAGCGGGAGGATTATGAATGATTTTTCTACCTTTTTTAAAAGACAGGCCTTTGATTTTGGCTTTTGCTTTTCCTAAGACTAAATTTAATAAAGGAATTTCTGCTTCACCCCGAATGACCAGATCAATAAAACTCTTTTTTAAAGACTCTTCAGGCAGGAGGGTGGGGTGGATGCCGCCTAAAACCAGAGGAATATTTTTTTTGTTTTTAATCAGGCGGGCGATCTGCCAAGCCTGATTAATGGTATTAGTGACCGCGCCAATGCCGATCAATCCTGGTTTTTGCCGAAGAGCCTGATGAGCAGTTTTACTTGGACTTAGGTTTTCTACATGAGCGTCAAGAATGGAAACTTTAATCTTATTTTTTTCCAGATAAGAGGCGAGGTAAGCCAAACCCAAGGGAGGCAGGATCATTTTCGTGGTTAGGTCAGAGCCAGAATAATGGTTAGGATTAATCAGTAAGACCTTCATTAAAAATTTTGTTTGGCAGAGTTAAGTAAATATTTCCCATATTCCCAGGATGAAATGAGGATTCTTTTCGCTTCTAAAGGAGAAGAAAGGGCAATTTTTAGCGTTTTTAAAATATATGAGGCTCGGAAATAGTATCTGAGGTGGAATTTTTCGACTGCTTTTTGGATGGCCTGAGCTGAAAGCTGGGGATAAGCAATGGCTGGAGTTTGATAACCACCTTGATTAATCAGCGGCTTTTTTTGAAGATAGTCTTTTTGTTGGCACCAGGAGTAAAATGCAGTTCCAGGAAAGGGGGTGGCAATAGAGATTTGGATGGTTTCACAATCTAATTCACAAGCAAACTGAAAGGTTTTTTCCATGGTTTTTTTGGTTTCTCCGGGTAAACCCAAGACAAAAGTACCGTGAATCATTAAACCCGCTTTTTTTGCTTCTTGGGTAAATTTCCTCATCTGCTTGAGGCCAACCCCCTTTTTAATATTTTTAAGAATTTTTTCATTGCCTGATTCATAGCCAACCACTAAAACGCGGCAGCCGGCTGATTTCATTTTTTTAAGCAAATTATAATTAAGATCAGCCCGGGCATTAACAGACCAGGTGAGGTTTAAAGGCTTGACTGCTTGGCAGAATTTTTGGACCCAATTTTTATTAATAGTAAAAGTATCATCATCAAAAAATATTTCCTTAATTTGGGGTAAATTTTTTTGCATCCACTTAACTTCTTTAATCACATTAGCCACCGTTCTTTTACGATAAATCCGGCCAGTAAAAGTCTGCGGCCATAAACAAAAAGTGCATTGGTTAGGACAACCTCGACCCGCATAAAGCGCCAGGTAAGGATGAAGGCAAAAAGGAAGATGATAATTATTGATGATTAAATCGCGTTGATAGACTTGGCTGACAAAAGGGAGTTGGTCAAGATTCATCAGGGGTTGACGATCAGGGTTGTGAATGATTTTTCCACCCCTTTTATAGCTCAAGCCTTTAATCTTGGCCCAGGGTTTTTTCTGGCTGATTTCTAAAACAGTCTGGTCAAACTCTTTTCTGGCGATGGCATCAATAGCCTGACTGGCCTGAAGTGACTCTTCTGTTAAAATCGAAACATGAGGACCCACAAAGATAATTTTTATTTTTTTTCGTCCAGAGGACGATCCCGCTCTGCGGGACTTTTTCTTTTTGATCGCCTCAGCGATTCGAAGATCATTATTAAAAGAAGGGGTAGAAGTATAAACCACTAACAGATCATATTTTCTAATCATTTTTAAAAGCTGTTTAAGGTCAGTATTACTGGCCGGAGAGTCTAAGAGTTTACTTTGGGGAACTAAGGCGGCGGCATAACCAAGCCAGGCTGGATACCAGAGAGAGGCAGTTTTTCTGGTGGCAGCAAATCTGGCTCCGGCCGAATCAAAACGGGAAAAGGAAGGAGGATTTAAAAATAGAGTCTTCATTAGTTTACCCTTGGCATTTTAACAGCTTGTTTTTGACCCAACAAGTAGAGGATAAAGCCGTTAAGAAAGCCCAAACCATAACTGACATGAATGACAAAAGTAGCTAGAGGGGCGATGATAAAAATCAGGGGGTTTTTCTCGAATTGCCGAAAAATGTAAGCGGCGCTGATCAAGTTAAGCAATAAATAAACTAAAATCGTGGCCAGTAAAAAAGAAAAAGCCAGGAGAGAAAAAAGAGAAAGGATTAATAATCCCAAGCTAATTAAAATAAAAAAACTGGGAATAAGATATTGGGGATGGAAGGTTTCCGGGGCCCGAACGATCATCGCCCCTCGGCCTTGGGCATAAAAAAATATTTTTTTTGCCAGAGGAAAAACAATTGACGGCGGCAAGTGATGGCAAGAGATTTTAGGCACATATAAAAGTTTACCGCCGTTATTTTTTAGCCTGGCATAAAGAAAATTTTCTTCGCAGGGAACCTGATCTCTATTAAAACCACCAAATTTTTCAAAAACACTTTTTTTAATAAAAGTATTAGCCAAGATCAGGTCAAATTCATTGGCTTCTTTTTCCGGAAAGAGCTTGCGGTAGCGGGGAGCGGCAAAGCCAATAGTAAAGCGGGAACCGACCAGATAGCCGCTCAATCTTTGTTTAAATGATATTTTTTTAGGAGGGAGAATGGGTCCACTGATAAGGTCAGCCAGTTTTTCAGTAAAATAAGCAGAGGCATTGAGAAGCCAATTCTTGGGCAAGAGGCAGTCATCATCGCAAAAAGCTAATATTTTTCCTTTAGCCTTATTAACGCCAATGTTTCTTGCTTGAGCATGGTTTTTATTCTTGGGAATAGTGAGGGTTCTAATTTTTTTGCCGGAGAGATTAAGTCTTTTCTTAGAAACAACAATAATTTCAAAATGGTCTTGAGGGTAATTTTGATCCAGGAGAGAATGGAGACAGCGGTTTAAAATTTTATTTTTTCTCCAAGTGGGAATGATAATAGAGATAAATGGTTTTTTCATTGCCCCTAATTCTAACAATTTTTAGATTAATAGGGAAGTTGTTATCCCGCACCAAAGAAAACCCCTGACTTCTAGTCAGGACGATGAATTTGGTTCGGAAATATGATAAAGTTTTCTCAATGCGGGATGAAAACTATTATTTTTCAGAAACTGCAGATCATTAGCCTGCAGAGTTTTCATAATGTATAGTAACTTAATAAAAATGATTAATTGCAGCCTTGGCCTAATGGCCTACAATGAAGAAAAAAACATTGCTCGGGCGCTTGAATCTCTGCTTTCGCAAAAGTTGAAAACAGTTAAGGTTGACAAGATTTTTGTCATTGCCTCTGGTTGCACGGACCAAACAGTGCCGATTGTGAAAAGAATGGCTCAAACAGACAAACGGATTAAGCTATTGATTCAAAAAAAACGTCGAGGCAAATCTTCGGCCGTCAACCTTTTTTTAAATCATGCCCGAAGTAGGATTTTGGTTTTAACCGGAGCGGATACTATTCCTCAGGAAGATGTGGTGGAAAGACTGGTTTCCGTTTTTTCCGACCGCCGCGTGGGCATGAGCGGGGCTCATCCGATTCCCATTGATTCTGAAAAAACATTTTTTGGTTTTGCCGCCCATCTTCTCTGGGAATTACATCATCAGATATCTTTAAAAGCGCCCAAAATGGGAGAAATGACTGCTTTCCGCCGAGTTTTTAAAAGAATCCCTTATGCTTCAGCGGTTGACGAAGCTACGGTTGAACCTTTAATTGTGGGTCAAGGATACAAGCTGGTTTATGTGCCTAAAGCCATTGTTTTTAATAAGGGTACAGAGAGTTTAGCTGAGTTTTTAAGACAACGACGGAGAATTCATCACGGCCACTTAGTCTTAATAAAATCCCAGGGATATAGTGTTTCTACTTTAAAAAAAGGCCGGTTAGTTTCCGCTTGGTTAAGAATTTTCCGGTTTGAACCAAGATTTATTCTTTATTCACCTTTGGTAGGATTAATGGAAATTTGGGCGAGAATATTGGCTACCTACGATTATTTTAAAGGCAATTCTCATACGGTTTGGGAAGTTGCCCCGAGCACTAAAGATGTTAAGACTAACTAAAATTCCTTTTTACCGGCTTTTTTATTATTGGGGCTGGCCACCAATGTTACCTTTAAACTATACTTTTAGTTTGAGTTATAAATGCAACTCGCGTTGTTATAGTTGTAATATTTGGCAAAAAAAGGCGGGCAAAGAATTAAGTCTTGAAGAATGGAAGAAGATTTTTTCTTCTTTGGGAAAATCACCTTTTTGGGTCACCATTTCCGGAGGCGAACCTTTTTTAAGGCAGGATTTAGTGGAGATTTGCCAAAGTCTTTATCAAATTTGCCAGCCAAAGATCATTACTATTCCTACCAATGGACTTTTATCTGAGATTATTTTTAAAAAAACCAAAGCCATTATTAAAAACTCACCTCAGAGCAGGATCATTATTAATCTTTCTTTAGACGGGATTAAAGACAAGCATGATCAGATTCGGGGAGTCAAAGGTAATTTTAAAAAAGCAATGAGAACTTACCAGCTTTTAAGAAAAATTAAATCCAGCAATTTTAACTTGGGAATTCATACGGTCATTTCTAAGAAAAATGTCGACCATTTTCCTGCACTTGGTGATTTTGTCTTGGATGGGCTTAAGCCTGATTCTTATGTGACGGAGATCGCTGAGAATAGGGTTGAACTAGGAACCATGAATAAAGATATCAGTCCTAATCTTAGGGATTATAAAAAGGCAGTAGAGTATTTAAAGCTCAAAGCTCATCCGCCGGCTGGCGGATCAAAGCTCAAAGCTTTTAATAGATGGATTCAGAGATTTCGTTGGGTTTATTATGATTTAGTTCAGGAAATTATTAAAAGAAAAACGCAAGTAATTCCTTGTTTTAGCGGTATTGCTTCAGCTCAAATTGCGCCCAATGGTGATGTTTGGCCTTGTTGTGTGCGGGCTGATGTTTGGGGAAATTTAAAAAAAGAAAATTATGATTTTAAAAAAATCTGGTTTTCTAAAAAAGCAAAAGAGGCAAGAAAATCAATTAAAAACAGAGAATGTTACTGCCCCTTAGCTAATGTGAGTTATACTAATATTTTAATCAGCCCAAAAATGATGGCAAAAGTTATTTTTTTAAGATGAAAATACTTGTTACCGGCGGCACTGGTTTTATTGGTCGACCCTTGGTTAAAGCCTTAATTCAAAAAGGTTACCAAGTTAAAGTCATGAGCCGAAAAACGGGGGGAGATTTAGGTAATTTAGGGTTTTTGAATAAAGAGTTAAATGGGATAGAAGCAGTTTTTCATCTGGCGGCCATTGCCGGCCAAAAACAAGGCATTTCTTGGAATGAATACCAAAAAGTCAATTTTCAATACACGGAAAATTTGCTTAAAGCTGCTGTAGCTAACAAAGTCAAACGCTTTATTTTTTGCAGTTCGATTCAAGCAGCCAGGCCAGTTAATTTTTATGCCCGCTCTAAATTAATGGCCGAAAAAGCAGTGCAAAAAAGCAGTCTGGACTGGATCATTGTCCGGCCGGGTCTGGTTTATGGTCCGGAAAAAGGAGGCGGAGTTTGGCGCTTAACTCAAGTTGTCCGTCAGGGTATTTTTCCTTTAGTGGCTAGGGGCCAGAAAAAACTGGCCATTATCTTTATAGATGATTTGGTGAGACTATTTTTAAAAACCCTGTCTTCTAAAATAAAAAACAAAGTTTTCTGGGGGATTGGCGAAACCATCAGATTAAAGGACTTGGTGGATATGATTAGCCAGAAATTAGATAAACCTTGCTTAAAATTAGCTTTACCAGCGATCACGTTCAAGTTGGCAGCGATGTTATTGGGTAAGGATATTGATTTTTTAAGCTATGATTGGGTTTTTAAAATTTCTCGAGAGCAAAAAAAGCTTTGGCAGCCAAAGGTGAAATTTAGGGAAGGGGTAGGAAAGGTGATATAACTATGACTATTGACAAACTTTTATTATCAGAAAAATATGAGCCTAAAATCTTGGGTTTGGGAGAAGTCTATGAGCAGATTTCAGTGGAAAGCCAAAGAAAAAAATTGAAAAATAAATTTGGTTCAGGAAAAATGTTTCTTTGTGCTAATAAAGAACATTCAGGAAGAGGATTGAGTTTAAAGGAGTTAGAAAAACAAGTGAGAAAAAAAGGCTAT
This sequence comes from uncultured Pseudomonadales bacterium, assembly GCA_964589815.1. Classification (GTDB taxonomy): domain Bacteria; phylum Patescibacteriota; class Microgenomatia; order UBA1400; family UBA1400; genus CAZPUR01. Next base: position 10,246 of record CAZPUR010000011.1, on the reverse strand, counting down.
CAAATCCTGGATGTTGGTTTAGTTGATTCTCCACCTTGGCCTTCAAAAAAAATTTCTCAACCCAAAAGTTGGTTAAAAAACCCCTTAATCATTAATTTAGCTAGGATACTTTTTTATATTTTGATATATTTTGAACCATTTTGTAAGAGTGAGAAGTGCTCGCACATGGTTTATGTTTTAGGAAAAAAATTACCATCAGCTTGATGAAAGTTTTACTGCTTAATCCCCAGCTTAAAAAATATGACCAACCGCGGCTGCCACCTTTAGGCCTGCTCTCAATAGCGGCGGTTTTAGAAAAAGAAGGCCATCAAGTTTCTGTGCTTGATCTTAATGCTTCACCGAGAAACTTAAGCAGATTGCTTTTAAGAAAACAAGACCTAGTAGGCATTTCGGCGACGACTCCTTTAATTAAAGAAGCCTGGCGATTAGCCAAGATTTGTAAAAAGGCAGGTAAACCAGTGATTCTGGGAGGCCCTCATGCTTCTGCTTTACCCGAAGAATCATTGGCAAAAGGCATAATTGATTTGGTAGTGCGCCACGAAGGTGAAGAAACCATGGAAGAAATCTGCGCTCAGTGGCCAAAACTTAAAAACATCAAGGGGATTTCTTATCTTAAAAAAGGGAAAATAGGGCATCATCCTGATCGGCCTTTAATCAAAGACTTAGATCAATTACCTTTTCCTGCCTACCATCTTTTAAAAAAAGACATGGCTTATTACACCACGCCGCAGCCGGTCTTAAGCAAACAGAAAAGAACCTTGACCTTAGTTTCTTCCCGCGGTTGTCCTTATCATTGTTTTTATTGCTATAAAGGTGTTTTTGGCGATTGCTGGCGAGCCCATAGCGCGGATTATGTGGTTAATCTTTGGGAATATTTAGTCAAAGAATTTGGGGTGGAGGAAATAGGGGTCGAAGATGATGTTTTTAATTTAGATATGCAAAGGGTGGAAAAAATATGCGATGGTTTATTGAAGAGAAAAATTAAGACTTCGTGGACCACGGCCCAAGGATTAAGAGCCGATAGAGTGAGCAAATCTTTGCTTAAAAAGATGAAACAAACGGGTTTTTATCGGACTGGTTTTGGGATTGAGGCTGGCAGTCAAGAAATGGTTAATAAGATAGGCAAGAACTTAAATTTAAAAAAAGTTTTCCAAGCGGTTAAGGCTTGTAAAGAATTGGGGATTGAGTCCATTGGTTATTTTATGATTGGCAACAAAGGCGAAAATGAAAAAACCATGGAGGAAACCATTAATTTTAGCCTGAAACTTGATCCAGATATAGCTCATTTTACTATTGTTAATCCTTTACCAGGAAGTCCTCTTTTTGAAGAAATAAAAAGAAAAGGCAAGTTTTTAATTACTGATTGGAATCTTTATGGTTATACCAGGGGAAAATGCTATTTTGAATTAGGTGAGGTGAAAAAGGAATTGGTAGAAAAAATGTGGCGTCAAGCCTACCGGAGATTCTATTTAAGGCCCAAGACTATCAAAAGGATTTTGGGTCGGAAGCAAACATGGCTTAATTTAGCTAAAACCATTAAAGCGGCTTTGGCTTATTTAAGTTGAGGAGTAAAAAATTAATGGCTGAGATTATTTTAGTGCAACCCATCGTCGGGCTTTTGGATAATATTAAAACCGCGCCCGGTCTGCCTTTGTCTTTGCTTTCCAGCGCCAAATTCATTAGTCAAGAATTTAAAGTCAAACTGATTGATCAAAGATTGGATCCAAATTGGCAGCAGAGTTTGATAAAGGAGTTGAGGAAAAAGCCTTTACTGGTGGCCACCACTTGTATGCTTGGACCCCAAGTGGAATTTGCTCGTCAAGTGGGCCAAGTGGTTAAAGAATTTAATCCTGAGATCCCCATGGTTTGGGGCGGGCCTCATGCTTCGATTTTACCTGAGCAAACACTTAAAGATGAAACCGTAGATATTGTTGTTATTGGTGATGGAGAAAAGACCTTTTTAAAGTTAGCTCAAGCCTTAAAAGGAAAAAGGTCATTAAAGGGAATTGCCGGTCTTTATTTTAAAAAAGAGGGGAAAATTTTTTCTACTAAAGCAGGAAAGCAGGTGGATTTAAATAAAATGCCGGATATCCCTTATCAATTAGTTAGAGTTAAGGATTATTTGCCGCGCCGGGAAGGGGTAGCGACCATTGATATGGAAACTTCCCGGGGCTGTCCTTTTAAATGCCGCTTTTGCTATAATCCCTTTTTTAATCGCGGCCGCTGGCGGGCTTTAAAAGCCAAAACAGTCTTAGCTAGGGTTAAAAAAGTGAGGGAAAAATATGGAATTAAAGGGGTTTGGTTTATTGATGACGAGTTTTTTATTGACCTTGATCGAGCCAAAAAAATTATCCAGGGATTGAAGAAGATGAAGATTAGCTGGACGATTCAGGGAGTGACAGTTAAATCAGTGATGAAAATGGATGATCAGTATCTTAAAATACTGGAACAAAGCGGGTGTTCACAGCTTAATCTTGGAGCTGAATCAGGCTCAACCAGGATTTTAAAAATGGTTAATAAGGGGATTACCCCTCAAGATATTATTAAAGTCAATCAGAAATTAAAGCCTTTTAAAATTATGCCTTGGTATTATTTTATGATTGGTTTTCCCGGAGAAACAGAGAAAGAGATGGATAAGACAGTGAGCCTGGTTTTACGCTTGTTTAAGGAAAATCCTCGGGCCAAGATTTCAGGCATTGGTTGTTTTACTCCTTATCCGGGGACGCCCCTGTTTGAAGAGGCGATAAAAAGAGGTTTTGAACCACCTGACCATCTTTTAGGCTGGAGAACTTATGCAGTTGACCAAATTAATGTGCCCTGGCTTAAGGGAAGGTTAAAAACAAAGGTGGAAGCTATTCAGTTTGGCTCTTTTTTTATTGATGAGAAAGCCAGGGATGTGGTGCGTTCAGAGTTAGTGAGATGGATAGGCAAACTTTATCAACCCCTGGTGCGCTTTCGCCTTAGACACAATTTTTATTATTTTCCTTTAGATATTTGGATTGGGAATCAGATTAAAAAGAGGTTAGCGCGGGGCACGCTGAGATCAACAAGAAGGACATAAAGTTTGCTTTGCTCGGGTATAAATTGTGACCCGGTCCCGCTTAGCGGAACACTCTCAAATTCACACCCTCGTCTGCAAACTTAGTTTAAGAAAAATGAAATTACTTTTTTTACAAAAATCAGCTTTTCCCCTAATGGGGACAATGAGCATTAGTGCTTTTATTAAAAAGCATGGCTATGATAGCGATCTTTTATTAGTTGATGAAGAAAAAGATTATCTTAAAAGAATCGGGGAAATTAAACCCGAGGTGATTGCCTTGGCTCTTTTTACGGCTGAACTTAGTTGGGCCTTAAAAACAGTCAAAGAAATTAAAAAAAGGTATCCTCAGGTTTTAATTCTTTTGGGCGGACCTCACCCGACTTTTTATCCTGAAGTGATAAAAAACAGAGGAGTGGATGTGATTGTCAGAGGCGAGGCAGAGGAGGCGGTGTTGGACTTGCTCAGAGTTCTGGATCAAGCTAAAAGCTGGCTTAAGATTGATAATCTATGGGTGAAAAAAGGGAGGAGAATTTATAAGAATAAATTACGACCCTTAGAAGAGAATTTAGATAAACTTCCTTTTCCAGACAGAAGTATTTATTATCAATATAAATTCTTAGCTCAAGCTTCAGCCAAGCAATTTTTAACCGGTAGAGGTTGTCCTTATCATTGCTCTTTTTGCTCTAATCATCTTTTGCGGCGGATGTATCAGGGCAAAGGTTGTTTTGTCAGGAGAAGGAGTCCAAGAAATGTGATTAGAGAAATTAAGGCAGTCAGGGAAAAATATGGCCTTAAAACAGTTTCTTTTACGGATGATGTTTTTACCGTGGACAAGGTTTGGTTAAAGCGCTTTTTAAACCAATATAAAAAAGAAATCAACTTGCCTTTTATTTGCAATGTGACGGCTAACCTGCTTGATAAGGATTTGGTAAAGATGCTTAAACAGGGCGGTGGTTATGCCATTGCCATGGGCATTGAAACTGGCAATGAGAATTTGCGCTTAAAAGTTTTAAAGAAAAATATTAGCAACCAGCAAATAATCGAAGGGGGAAGGTTAGTGAAGAAAGCCGGAATGATGCTTAAAACTTATAATATTCTCTGTTTGCCCGGAGAAAGACTGGAGAATGCTTGGGAAACAGTGATGATTAATGTGGCCATCAAACCGGACAGCGCCACCGCTTCTTTGCTCCAGCCTTTTCCCCAATATGAGATTACTAAATATGCGATTAAAAAAGGCTTTTTAGCTAAGAGCTATGGCATTAATGATGTAGGAGAGAGTATTTATTTACCTTCACCGATGAAATTAAAGGATAAAAAAGAAATTGAAAACCTTCAAGCCTTTTTTCCTTTTTTAGTTCAATTCCCTCAATTTATTCCTTTGGCCAGAAAATTAATTAAATGGCCGCCGAATCCTTTATTCGATTATTTAAGAAAGATATTTTACGGAATTTCGATGAGTCGGGTGCACCGTTTGACTTTAAAAGATATGATTAGCTACGCTCTACACATTAATCCATTAAAGGTCTGATTTAGCTACAATAAGGACAGGTTTCACCCCGATAGAACTTTCCGCAGCTCGAACAGTATTTTAAATCTGTTGTTTCGCCTTTAGCAGCAGAACCATTATTGTTAGAAGTCATTGTAGCCGGACAACTGCCGCCACTTAATGACATATGCCGGGCAAGGTTGGTCAAAACCTCTGCTTTTGTCCAGGCTTGGCTTTGATAATCATAATGATGAGCGGCAGTCCAGAGTTTGTGGCAGATGCCATAGATTTCCTTTTTGAACCTTTGATAAGCTTCTTGAAAAACTTCACCTTGCAGACCTCTTTCTGTTTCTTGGAGAGCAAACTTGCCCGGGAGATGCTGGTGAATAAGTAAAAGCAAATCTTCAAGAGTGTCGATTCGATAGCGGGAAAAATTACCCTGTTGATCAGGAGGCAGGGGAGCGGTTTGACCTACAGGAAAGACAACGGAATTAGTGAGTAAAGTTTCATTTTTTCGGGCTTTGATATTTTCAATTGGGCCAAGACCAGACAAGGATCTTAAAGCATTAGAAACATCTTGGTCATTAAAATCATCTATTCTAAGAGCAAAGGCGTGGATGGTTCTTGGTTGGTTATTCTCGAAGGCGGGGATGGTATAAAGATAGCAATAGGCATAATCTTTAAAGCCTTCACTTTTCGGCCCGGGAGGACTGAAAATTAGACCAAATGAGGCTTCTTTAGTTTGGCTCATTTTTTGAAATAAGGGGGCTAAACCTTCTTCTGCTTGAAGCCTTAACCAGGGCGTTCCCGCTCCATTTAAAATCATATCCACGGCCTTTTCCTGCCTGGTCCCAGCCCTTTTTTTAATCAGGATAGCTTCGTTTTCTTCTTGGACATAGGGATTAAATTCAACAAATTGAGCTTTAAGGGCAAATTCAAGGAAAGTGTGGACGACCTCATCTTCAATATCTTCAAGAGTAGAGAGACCGTTTCTTAAACGCTCAATCCAAGCGCCAATATTAACTTGAGTATTTTCCGGAAGAGTAGTATTGATCGGTATGGCGATTTCTGCGGTTGACATTTTTACCTCTGCTCGGAGGAGAGGATCATAACATATTTAGATTAACAAGAATAATGGGGGAAATCAAGGGTAAGGTTTAGGGCGAAGCAAAAGTAATATCTGTCCATTCACCTTCAACACAGCTCCAAACAGACAGTGGTTCATTTTCTAATCCTGACCCGCCTTCTTTTACTCTCATATTAAAAAGAATGACATCATCTGGTTGAAGACCGTTTAAAAGATCTCCCCATTCTTCTCTTAAATCTTCAACAGTATAGAAAAATAAATTAGGGAATCTTTCTTTAACCCTGGTTCTTTCTTCTTCATCAGGAAAAGCAATCTTTAAGGAAAATGAGGTATGGTCACAAAGAGGTATGCCCGGAACTTCATCTGGAATTTCAGGAGGAGTAGGAGTAGCAAGGGGACCAGGATTATAAGTGAGGGTAGGAGCAAAAGCAGTTGCTGTGGCTGATTGCGCCTGAGCAGTTTTAATAATGTCTTCAATAGATGGTTGAACTTCTTCAACAGGCGGTTGGGTTGGTTCAGGGGGTTTACAAATACATCCAGTCAGTATCAAGGGCAAAAGAGTCAAAGCCAGCCTTTTTTGGGCTCTAGCTAGCTTTTTTTCCATCGAATGATCTATGGGAAAAGTTTTATTTTCTATAGACATATTAATATCCTATAATATTTCAGGATTATAGCATAAATTAGTTGAAAAACCTATGGTTTTACAACGTAATAAAAATTGTGCTCAAAAAAGACGGAAAAATGAAAATGTATATAGTGTGAATTATAGGGAGAAGGGGGTTCTTGGGAAGACTATGTCAAAATAGATCAGGGGAATAAAAGAATAAAACGAATCCGCCAGCTGGCGGAGCTATTTTTATAGTAAATTTAATAGATGAATGATCAAAATCAGGGTTTCTTTTCCGAGAAAGCCTATCAATCAATTTAAGAGAGTGCTAAATTATGAAAATGCATATTTTTAGTTTAATATTTCAAGCAAATTTAACTATTTTAAGCCTTAGAAAAATGATATTTTGATTAAGATTTTTAAAAAAAGGTTAATCAGAATGGGGGGAGATAAATATCAGAGGAAATTAATTTTGAAAAAGATCGGAGACTTTAAATTACCTACCTAAGTTTTATAAAATTTACTTAAAAAAGGATGAAAGTGGGCCCTTTTTAATAAATTTTTTGATAAATTTTTGATAAAAAATTGAGATTTTTTAAAAACTAATATTTTTGGCGTAAAATTGATGATTTAATTGATTTATGAGGATTTTTTCAGGGTAAAAAAGATGTTCGATTAGAGAGCTTAAGGCTTGATGATCACGCTGAGGTCGGCCCGCCGAATCAGCTGGGCCTCCCTGCGAATCTCTAGGCAAAAATTTGACCACCTTCCCGCAAACCTAGTAGCCCTTGCCAGCAAAGGTCAAACTAAAGTATAGTTATATTATGGAGAAAAATAAGCTCCAATATCTGATTTGGCTGGTTTGTTTTTTGATTTTGCTTCAAACAGGGGTGATTGGCTTCAGACTTCATCAGTTAAAACAAAAAAGACTTCAGTTAATTCAAGAACAAGAAGAACAAAAGCTGGCCGTCCAAAAACAGGCTCAAGAAGAACTGAAAGAAGTGGCGGAACCGGCAATAAAAGAAAAATTACCCCATGGAGGGAAATTGTGGCTGGAGCCAGACGAGACAGTTTTTGAGGGTGAGCTTAAATTAAATATCTGGGGAGAGACGGATCAGTTAGTTAAAGAAATTGATTTAAAATTGTTTTACCCTAATGATATTTTAGAGGTTTTAGATGATGATTGGGTAACTGACGGTGGATCGGCCAGTTGGTCGGGCAGCCTTAAATCCTTTAATTCAGGGAAAAAGAAAATCACCAGTATTGTTTTTCAGCCTAAAAATCTAGACTCAGGTGAAGTTAAGGATATTTTGATTGACTTTGATTTTTTAAAGGAGAGTTTGTTGGATTGTAATTTGATTAATGAAAAGGGTGAGGATGTTTTGGAGGAAGTTAGGGGAGCCAAGGTAAATCTTAAGATTTAAATTAACCTAATTAACCTAATTGCTCTAATTGACCTAAATAATGTCAAAAGCACCAAGCACCAAAAAGAAAATATATGATTTGGAGGAAAGAACGGCTAAGTTTGGTGAAGAAATAATAAAGTTTTGCAATAACTTATCTAAGACTGCCGTTACTACTCCATTAATAACTCAATTAGTTAAGGCGGGAACCAGTATTGGAGCTAACTATTGTGAAGCCGATGATGCTGAATCAGGCAAGGATTTTAAACATAAGATTGGTATTTGTAAAAAAGAATCCAGAGAGAGTAAACATTTCTTAAGAATGATAGGAATTGCGGTTCCAGAATCTAAAGATAAAGCCAGAAAACTTTGGCAGGAAGCTAAAGAACTAAATTTGATTTTTAACTCTATATTATAGAAAAATTAAGTAATCTCTTGGTTATTGGGAAATTGGGATTTTTTTAGAATAATTAGGTTAATTAGAATAATTAGAAATTTAAAATGATGAACAAGTATAAAGTCTGCCTAGGCATATTAATTACCATATTTTTACTTCTTTTCCTGCCCTTTTGGTGGGTGGAGAGGGAGATGAAGATGAGGATAGCGGAGATTTTTGTAGTAGAGGAATTCCGGCCCGCCCAGATTCAAGTTAATGTTGACCGGAGTTTTGGCAGTCTAACCCCAATCTGGCAGGCCTTTGCTCAGGGAGGTGAAGAAGCTGCCGGGGTAAGAATGTTTGAACCCACTCTAGATTTAATGCAACAAACTAGTCCAAAGTATATAAGAATAGATCATATTTATGATGATGACTATTATGGAGTTTTAAAAGAAAAAGGCAATTATGATTGGTCAAAATTAGATGAAACAGTGGCAGATATTTTGGCCATGGGCGCCAAGCCCTTTTTCTCCTTATCCTATATGCCTGCAGTTGTGGCTGAGGGAAAAATAGGCAAACCCCCTCAATGGCAGGATTGGCAGGAATTAGTTAGAGCCACCGTAGCCCATTATTCGCGGGACATCGAAGAGGTATATTATGAAGTTTGGAATGAGCCTTCTTTAGAATGGTTTGGCGGTTGGAAAATGTATGGTGAAAAAGATTATAGGATTTTGTACCAGCAGGCAGTTTTGGGAGCGGGAACAGCTTTGAATCAAAATCCTGGATTAAAGGCTTTTAAAATCGGCGGGCCGGCCATTCCCATCATGGACCCGACTTGGGTAAGATTGCTTTTTGATTTTTGCCAAGCAGAAAATTTGCGTTTGGATTTTGTTTCCTGGCACCGCTATAATTTTGATCCTGATGTTTTTGTCCGCGATGTTTATGAAGTTAATATTTTAAAAGACCAGCCTAAATACAGTCAATTTAAAGATATAGAGTTGCTTATCACCGAATGGGGGCCCAATTCAGAAAAAGACACGGTTTATTCCAGCAATGTGGCCGCCGCTCATGCAGTGGTAGTGATCAGGAAACTTTTAGACAAAACCAAGTGGTTGTTTACTTTTGAAGTTAAAGACGGACCGAATCAGGGTCAGGATGCCTGGGGATTATTAAGCCATCAGTTAGTCGAAGGCGGAGTTAAGGAAAAACCCAGATATTTTTTATATGACTGGTTGTCTGATTTTGAGGGCAGTCGGTTAGAAGTTTTGGGCGAAGGCACTCAGATTACCGGATTTAGCAGCAGTGACAACCGAACCGTGAATTTAATTCTGGCTAATTATAAACCTGGGGGTGGCAGTGAAGAAACTTTTCCGATTACTTTTCAGGGCATGAAAGACGGAGAATATAGATTATTTGAGCAAAAACTTTTTGGCCAACCCCAAGAAAGAGAAGTGACCATTACCGGAGGAAAATTAGAACTAACTCAGAGTTTACAACCCTATGAAGTGGTGAGGGTGAGGCTAAGCAGGATAAATTAATTTTGCTTCTAAGGTATAATAGCTTCTATGAAAAAGATAATTTTGTTTTTAATTGTAGGATGGTTATTTTGGCTAACCATTGGTAAAGCTGAGGCAGTTAATAATAAAGTAGGGATTCATATTTTGGAAACAGTGGAGGTGGGGCGGGCAGCAGAGTTAGTGAATTCTAGCGGCGGTGACTGGGGTTATGTGACTATTGTTTTGCGGGATGATGATTTAGATAAAAATAAATGGCAGAAGTTTATGGATGATTGCCGTCGACTTCACTTGATTCCTATTATTAGAATTGCCACGCACATGGAAAATGCCAGTCCCCAGTCGGCGACTAGGCAGGGCTATTGGGCCAAGCCAAAGATGGAAGAGTTGGATCAGTGGGTGAATTTTTTAAATAGTTTGAATTGGCCGGTGAAAGAGCAAGTGGTGGTTTTGTTTAATGAACCTAATCATAGTAAGGAGTGGGGCGGGGAAATTAACCCCCAAGAATATGTATCACTAGTTGATAGTTTGATACAGAAGTTTAATGATAGTAGTAGTAATTTTTATCTGATGCTAGCAGGTCTGGATCAAGCTGCTGATGGCAGGAATGGGACCATGCGAGAGGAGCAATTTTTGGTTGAGATGGTTGAAGCAATGCCAGACATTTTTGAGAAAGTTGATGGTTGGTGCTCCCACAGTTATCCGAGAAATTTCGTGGGATTGCCCAGTGGTC
>CAZPUR010000010.1:0-42699 GCA_964589815.1 uncultured Pseudomonadales bacterium | reverse complement strand
TGTGAGCCGCCTGGGTCTCGAACCCAGAACCTAACGCTTAAGAGGCGTTTGCTCTGCCAATTGAGCTAGCGGCCCATAATGATTTTAACCAATCTCTTCCTTTGTGAGATTTTAAAAACCTTTCTTTTTTTATTACTTCTTTCCGAGATTTAAATTCTTCCTTATAAACTAACTTCCACGGACCTCTGTTAATCTTAGTATAAGAATTCTTCTTAGTTGGTAACAAGTGATTGTGTCTTTTTAGACGCTTTTCTAAATCGTTTGTTTGACCAATGTATATTTTACCAGTCGTTTGGCTTTTTATAACATATGCCCAAAACATAAAGCTTAAGAGTCAGGCTGAGCCTGATCTCCAATTGAGCTAGCGGCCCTTTAAAATTATTAATTTTAAAGGGTAAACCTTTACGCTGTAAAACAGTTTAACTTTTTACAGTGTTAGTTCTTTATTACCCTGTTTTTAATAAGCTTAATCTTATATTCCCGTTTCCAATTTTTAATGGCTCTTTCTCTTTTAGCAGCTTCTTTTTGATTAGTATACTTTTCTGCGTAAACAATTTTAACCGGTCGTTTAGAACGTAAAGACTTTGCGCCGGTTTTATTATCAGTATTATGTTCTCTTTCCCGCCTTTTAATATTAGTCGTTATACCTGTATAAAGAGAATTATCTTTACATAAAGCAATATAAACAAACCAGCTTTTCATTTATTCTAATATTCCAGCGTTTACACTGTAAAAAGAAATTTTTACAGTGCCTCTGGAAGGAATCGAACCCTCATCCACGGTTCCGAAGACCGTTGCTTTATCCATTAAGCTACAGAGGCAAACAAGCTAAATTATAGCATCTTAGGTTGCCAGATGCCATATTTTTTTGATAAAATACGATTAATCAAAAGATGAATACCCTATTAACTATCATCCATATTATTGTCAGTATTTTGCTAATTGGTCTGATTGTTTTGCAATCAGAAGGCTCGGGTTTAAGTTCAGCCATTACCGGCGGAGCCGGTTCTTATCACTCCAAAAGAGGGATGGAGAGGATTGTTTTTGGTCTGACCATTGTTTTGGCCGGGCTGTTTTTAATTACTTCTTTATTGAATTTTTGGTTACAGTAGATTAATATAGATTCCCACCGGTGCGGGAATAACAAAAGAGCAATATGGTATTTATAAAATTCCGCTTAATTTCCTGGGTGACTAAGGCTTTTCTAAACAAACATGCCAAAGTTATTCTAATCAGTTCTGTTCTGGGCATTCTTGTTTTTTTCCTAATTTATAAATTATTCCCCTATTTACCTCAACTAAAGCCTAAAAAAAGGGTGGCTAAAATCGGTCGGTGTGAAGTAGACAAATTGCCGGATGAGATTTTGGGCTATTTAAGTATTGGTTTGACGACTCTGGCTCAAGACGGTTCGACTACTCCTGGTTTAGCCAAGTCTTGGATTATTTCCGAAGACGGCCTGCAATATACTTTTATGCTGAACGATGACATTTTTTGGCAAGACGGCACTAAGGTTAAGGCAGAACAGATAAACCTAAACTTTAGCGAGGTGGAAAAAGAGGTGATTGACGAAAAAACACTTAAGTTTAAACTCAAAGAACCCTACGCTCCTTTTTTAACCACGGTCAGCAAACCGGTTTTTAAGAAAAATTATTTAGGGGTAGGGCCATATGCCTTAAAGAGGATTAAAAAACAAGGCAATTTAGTCGAAAAAATAATTTTAATCAGTGATAAAGAGGAATTAAGCTTCAGATTTTATGCCACTAACCAAAGCGCTATTTTAGGTTTTAAACTGGGCGAAGTTGATGTCTTGGATGGCCTTTTGGAAAACAGTTTAAACCAAGATTGGCAAGAAAAAGTAAACATAGAAAATCGGATTGCCAAAGACCAGTTTTTAGGCTTATTTTTTAATACGGAAAACGGTTTTCTCAAAGATAAAAATGTACGTCAGGCTTTGGCTTATGCGATTAAAGATAAACCTCAGGGAGAAGAGAGGGCCACCGGACCGATTAGTCCTTTGTCTTGGGCCTATACTGAGCAAGTCAAACTTTATCAGTTCAACCAAAAAAATGCCCAGGAATTACTGATAGACAGCGGTAAAGAAAAAGTAAAAATTGCCACCACTCAACCCTTTTTAGGTCTGGCGGAAAAAATTAAAGCTTCTTGGGAGGAAGTCTTAAACCTAGAATCAGAAATAGAAGTAGTTAACACTTTATCTTCTGATTACCAGGTTTTTTTAGGCATTCAGGAGATTCCCTCCGACCCTGACCAATACCTTTTTTGGCATTCGACCCGACCGGAAAATATCACTCATCTTAAAAGTCCTAAAATTGATAAAATTCTGGAAGATGCTCGTAAAACTCTTAATCAAGAAGAAAGAAAAGAGAAATATTTTGATTTACAAAAGTCTTTAAGCGAAGAATGTCCGGTGGTCTTTCTTTCTCACCCTCAAGTTTTTAAAATTACCAGAAAAAATATCCTGCCTTTTTAGCTTCTTTTCAAAACCCACTGGATTACTTTTTTGATTAGATTAAAAAGGAAAGCGGCCATCACCAAAGCTAAGAGCCAAGAAGTATGGAAAGGTTTAATTTCCAAGGCTTGCCAGCTAATACCGGGGAAATCAAACTGCTGGAAGTTTAGCCCCGGAGCCAAATAATTAACGATCAGAAAAACCAAGGCCGTTTTAAGCCAGCGAAATAAACCTAAAGTGATGACATGGATGGGCAATAAGATTAAATCAAAGAGAGGCGTGATGATTTTGCTGAGTAAAGTAAGAATTAAAGTGGTTAAGAAAAATTGGTCCGGACTGAAGGATAAAATCAGGCCGGAAAAAAACCAAGCCAGGCAAGCCAGGCTGACACTATTGATGAGCCAACTTCTTAAAAACTTTTTCATATATAAATAAAGATACCACAAAAATAAAAATTCCGCCAACAGCGCCGCCTCCATAAGGCAAAAGATAAGCTTTAATCGGTGAAATAATTTTTATTTTAGCTTTTTCTGTTTTGTCTTTAAAACTGACCTCAAATTCTATTTCTTCTTGAGTCAAAAGATTGGTTTTAGCTAAATTAATGGTTTTTTCAATGGTGGCGTAAGGGGCTAAAACCGGATAATCGGGTTCATAAATGGCCGTATTGCCTAAGTTTTTGATAATAGCTTTGGCTTGTACCTTGGTGCCGGCCAAAACTTGACTGGGATAGTCCAAGTGAAGATCATAATCAACTTTTTCTTTGGTTTCGGTACCAAACTCCACTTTAATTTGATCGGCATTAAAAGCCGGCCACTGACTGTCTTGACCGTGAAAGACAAAGGCCAGGTGATTAAGGTCAAAGCGATTAAAAAAATCCAAACCTGAAGTTTTTTCCCAAGTGGGATCAATATTAACCCATGAATTTTTTTCTGCATCATAATACTGAGGCCAACTGTGCAAAATAGTTTGGTTAAGGCTTAAAGGTTTTAAACGAGGATTATTAGTATAAGCATAGCCGTTAATCTCCCGACTGGGAATGCCGAGAGCCCGATTTAAGGTGATAAAAAGATCGGTAAATTCCATGCAAATAGCCTCATCTTTATGATTTAAAACGGCCAGCCCACCCAATCTTTCACTCCCGGTTTCCACCTTTTTATAATCATAATTTAACTGATTGAGAACAAAACGGTAGGCTTCTTGAGTGTCTTTAAGTTCTAAAGCTAGCTCCTGGATTTGCTCATGATTGACCGGCCAATATTTTTGCTGGTTAGTTAAAAGGTTTGAGTCAGGCTTGGTTAAAGGAAAATCTTTTCTGGATTTTAAAAAAATTTCTGCTTGACCTTGAACGGTAATGGTTTTCTTTTCTTCAGGTATAATTAAATATTGACCTAACCAGTTCTGGTCAGCGTCAACTTTGACTTGGTCAGGAACAAGAGAAAGATGATTAAGATATATTTTTTGATGAGTGGAATCCGGAGGCAGGACGATTTGTTGATAGACCGGTTGGTCAGTATTGTTTTCCAGCTCATAAATTAATTCAAAATCAAATATTTGTTTTTCTCCAAAAGAGGCAATAATACTTTGGTTAAGCAGTCTATTTTTATCAAAATGATAAACAGTGGTATTGCCAGAATCTTCAACCTTGTTTGGTTGAGGCAAAATAAAAAGGGGTTGGCCGAACTTTTTCGGCAGCCGCAGGGTAACTTGGTAATCGGAAAGACTGTCTAAATTCTGCATTTTAGGGATACCGATTTCCAAAACTTGTCCATTTAAAGAGGCAAAATCAAAAGAAGTAAAATCTAAACTAAAATTAAGTTTTTCATCTTTACCGACCACTTGTTGATTAAAATTAAGTTTGATTCGGGTGGAATTTTTGGTGCTGCTGACCTCTGGTTTAATTTGGCCCAGGCCGTCCCAAGCACTAATGTCTTCAATTTGAGTGGTGCCCAAAGTCATTTGGTATTCGGTGGCATACACTTGAGAGAGTTTATTGGTTAAAGTGACCTTTTGTTGTACTTTAACGCTGGCGTCAGGATTAACGGTATAAATGATTTGATAACTTGTATCAAATTCGTCTTCTGCTAAGGCAGGAGTACCGCCTAAGTTAGGCGAGGCAAGTAATAGGAAAGCAAAAATGAAAAGAATCTTTTTTAAAAGGGACATAGATTAATTTTAGAAGGTGTGCTTTCTACTGTCCAGTCACACAGGTGTCAAGATTATAACACCTTAGAGGTGATGTAATCTTAACACCTTAATATTATGTGTCTAAAATCAAATGTCTGATTTGCTGTAATTCACGCTGATAATCTGCCTGATTATAAACAAACCTTTTATAAGAATTGATGTTTTTAAATTGACCAAGAACGTCATCCTTAAAGCAGAAATTAACTTTCACTTTATTTAAATATTCAGGAAAAGAAGAATAAGGATAATTTTTTAGGTCTTTAACATCTTTTACTAAGTGTGAAGTATAAGGATTAAGATGAATATAGCGGGAAACGTGGAGAAGCTGTTCATCCGTTTCGATTCTAACGGCTTTGAATTTACCTTCTAAAAGTGGACCGCGTCTTTTTCTCTTAGTATTAAAATATTTAGTATAACTATTGGAAAATTTACTTAAGAAATTAGCGATACCATTATCCACGTTTTGTCTTACAAGAAAGTGAAAGTGATTGGGCATAAAACAAAAAGCGATAATTGCCACTAAAAAATCTTGTTTTTTGTTTAGATTTTCAAGAATCTCTCGCCTTTTTTCTAGTGATTGAAGTAAAAAGTAAGAATATCTTAAAGGTAAAATGCGATTTCTATAATAGAAAAAAGTATTACTAGCTCTTTGGTAATCTCGGGCGTTTAAAAAGATAGGTTGAGAAGCAATGCCACGATTTAGAAGATGGTAGACTTCACCGGTAGCAATAATTGTTTTTCTCCCAGGCATGACTTTTCTTTTTAAAATCGTAGCATGTCTTTTATAGAGGTGTCAAGATTATATCACCTTAGAGGTGTTAATCTCTTAACACCTCAATTATAGTGTTTTGAAGGAAATAAAAACGCTCTGTCTAGTGTTTTTGATACAAAAAGATGTAGTTGACAAAGAAAAGCTTTTTCTCTTTACTAGAATTAAAGCCAAACTGTAAACATAATAAACAAAAAGAAAGGAGAAAGCATGCCCGTAGTTCTCTATGAAAGACAAAGACAAATTTTAGATTTTGTTTCTCAATATATTCAACGTAATGGTTTTGCCCCTTCTCTAAGAGAGATTGCTGACGCCATGGGCTTAAGGTCTTTGGCGACGATTCACGAGCATTTAGACCAATTGCAAAAAAGAGGAGTGATTAGCATCACCGGTAGAGGCAAAAAACGCCTGATTGAAATCATTGATAAACATATGGCTGAGGTGGATAAAGGAGTGAAGCTGCCTATTTTGGGTCTTTTTTCTCAAGGCAAACAGATTGAACCATATAGCGTCGGCCATGCTTTTGTAGGCGTGGCCCCTTCGATGATTTCCAGCCGTCGGCGAGCCATTGTTTTAGAGGTTAAAGATGATAGTTTGGTTCAAGAAGGCATTTTCAAAGATGATTTTTTAATTTTAGAAGAAGAGGCGGAGCTTGATAATGGCGACGTGGTGGTGGCTCTTTTAGAAAAGAAAGAGGCTCTGTTAAAGAAATTTTACCAAGAAACTACCAGGGTTAAATTGGAATCTCTTCATGGAGCTCAAGCGCCTCATTATGTTCAAAAAGTCCAAATTCAAGGGAAGGTCGTCGGATTAATCAGGCGTTATTAAACTTTAGAACGCTGGGAATGTTTTTTTAACTTGTGTTGGACATACCAAATCACCACTCCTATCCCCAGAATGACAATGACAAGGTCGAATTTGTGAAAGAGATTACCCAAAGTACTCCAATTACTACCCAGCACCTTGCCCAGATAAATAAGCAAGGAAGACCAGAGGAAATCACCCAATAAAACAAAGAAGATGAATTTTTTATAGCTCATTTTAGCAATGCCAGCCGGTAAAGCAATAAAGGTCCTGACTACCGGCAACAAGCGAGAAACAAAGATGATAATTTCCCCATATTTTTGAAAGGTTTCCTGGGCTTCATCTAATTCATACTCAAAAATTAAAAGATATTTGCCGTATTTTTTGATTAAGCGGCGAACAAAACCTTCGCCTTTAAAATAACCCAGACTGTAGGCTAAAGTGGCGCCTAAAAAACAACCTAAAAGAGCGGCGATTACTGTCAGCCAAAATTTAAAAAAACCTTGAGAGACCATAAAACCGGAAAAAGGCAGGATGACTTCTGAAGGAATGGGAATGCAGGCAGATTGAAAAGCCATGGCCATGATCACGCCCGGATAAGAGAATTTAGAAACCAAAAAAATAATTAAATCAGCCAGTGGTTTAAGAATAAAATTAAGCAAATAATTTCTAATTTCCAATTCACAATTTCTAACAAATTATTAGGAATTAGAAATTAGGTATTAGTAATTTTTTACAGGAATTCCTTTATTAAATCACCAATGTCTATATTGGCAATTGATTGTTTGATTAAAGGTTGTTCTTTAAGCTGAGGTAAAGATTGTTGATAAGAAGGTCTTTTTTCTTGATAGAAAATACCAATGGGAAGCTTTTTTGGTTCTTCTAAAGCTAACTTGATCGCTTTCTCTTGTTCATAACTTTCTTTATTTAACTTATAAACTCTTTCTTGATACCAAGAGAAGGGTTGGACTTTTTTATTCCAGGTAACACAAGGAGTTAAGAGGTCGATTAAACTAAAACCCGGATTTTTAATGGCCTTAACAATCAGATTAGTTAAATGCTCCACTTCTCCACTAAATCCTCGAGCGACAAAAGAGGCATGGTTGACAATGGCCGTTACCAAAGGATTAAAAGCTTCTTCAATCACGCCATAAGGGGTGGATTTAGTCTTGTTATTTTTGGCCGTGGTGGGGGAGGTTTGTCCGGTGGTTAAGGAATATAACTGATTGTTAAAAACAAAAAAGGTTAAATTATAATTAGCTCGACAGGCGACGATAAAATGATTTAAACCTTCTCCGTAAGCGCCACCGTCACCGGCAATAGAAATAATCGGCATTTGATGATGGGCCAAAGCCGCGCCGCAAGCAGCCGGTAAACTTCGGCCATGCAAGCCGCCAAAACCATAGGTTTTTAAGAAACTGGACATATTAGAAGAACAACCGATATCATAAAAAAGACAAATATCGTCAGGGTTTAAGTTTAATTTAACCAAAGCTTGTTTTAAAGCTAAAAAACCGCCGAAATCTCCGCAACCCGGGCACCAAGTGGGAGCAATATGAGTATTGAATTGGTTTATGTTATTCATCTTAATGAATTTCTAATTATTCTAAAGAAACACCAAATTACAAATTCCAAATTTCAAACAAATTCGAAATTACAATTTCCAAATGTTCTAAACGTTTATAATTTGGTATTTTGATCATTTGATATTATTTGATATTTGGTGCTTGATACTTGCAATTTGCCTAATGATTTCATTAGGAAAAAATGGCCGGCCGTCATATTTTAAAAACTTCTCCACTTTAAAACCAGTATATTCTCTAATTAAACTAGCCAATTGGCCAGTGGCATTAGCCTCTAAGCAAACTACTTTTTTAGCTGATTGAACAAAATCACTCACTTGCTTTTGGGGAAAAGGCCAAAGCCAGTTTAAATGAAAATAATTTAACCTCTTTGTTGTTTTTAGCGCCTCTAGAATGGGGCCTTTATTTGAACCCCAGGAAATTAAAGAAATCTCCGTTTTTTTATCGCCAAAAACAGATTGAGGTAAAATTTCTTTTTCTAAAATTTTGAGTTTGGCCATTCTTTTATCCATCATTTTATTCCTCTCTTCTCCGTCTTCAGTAACCAAACCATCCTGGCGATGTTCATAGCTATTGGCTAAGTGAGCCCCGTTTTTCTCACCCACAAAACAGCGCGGAGAAATGCCGGTTTCAGTTATTTTATACCTTAAAAATCCTTTTTTAGGCTGGGTAAAAGAATAACGTTGATTATTATATTTTGAGGTAAAAGGTAGGGGTGAGTAGTAGCTTTCAGAAATATTTTTATCAAGAAGAATAATTACTGGTATCTGGTATTTTTCACTAAGGTAAAAAGCCTTTCTGGTTAGGTCGAAACATTCTTGAGCATCACCCGGAGCCAAGACTACTCGGGGAAACTCATCTTGAGAGGCAAAAAGCATAAACTTTAAATCACCTTGGCCGCTCCAAGTGGGCATACCAGAAGAAGGACCGGGTCGGGTGGCATTAACGACTACTAAAGGCGTTTCGGTCATGGCGGCTAAGCCCAAACCTTCGGTCATTAAACAAAAGCCGCCGCCAGAAGTGGCCGTCATTGCCCTTACTCCCATAAAACTGGCGCCTACCGCTTGATTAATAGCAGCGATTTCATCTTCGGGTTGTTTAACCACTAGATTGGCTTTTTGCTCATTGGCCGCCAGGAAATGGAGAATAGAGGTTGAAGGGGTCATCGGATAAGCAGTATAAAACTTCAAACCAGCGCTTAGAGCGCCTAAAGCAACCGCTTCATTACCGGTAATCACCATTCTTTTTCCTTTTTTGTTATTTAATTTGAGGGGGGCGATCGCCCCATCGATTTTAAATGCATTCTGAGGATAATTTTTAATATTTTTAGAAAAATTTTCTCCTGATTCAATCGCTTTTTGATTTAATAAAACAATTTCTTTTCCTTTCGATATAAAGATTTCCTTAACTATTTGTTTTAAAGGCTCAACCGAAAGAGCTAATAAAGTCAGGACGGCGCCCAAAGCCACCATATTAGCCATAATCGGCTTACCACCGGCTTTTTCCGCCAGTTCAATCAGTTTAAGGGGAAGATAGTGACCGATTAATTTAATTTTTGGTAAAGCAAACTCAGCTGGATCATAAAGAATTAATGAATCGGAATTTAACTCTGACTGGTGTTCTTTAATCGTGTTTTGGTCAAAAGCCACTAAAATATCTACTTTTTTGATTTGAGAATAAACCGGTTCAATTCCAGCATGAACTTGAAAAACATTGTGGCCGCCGCGGATTAAAGAAGGATATTCCTGGTAACTGAAAGTGGAATAACCATGGCGAGTTAGACTTTTAGCTAAAATCAGGCCGGTAACCTTAACTCCTTCACCCGCTTTCCCGCCGATTTTAATATTAATGCTTTTTTTTAATTTCATAAATATTATTAATATTCTTCCAAAGTGGAAGTATCGCCAATGGCTAAACCTAATTCTTTTGCTTTTAAAAGTCTTCTCATGATCTTGCCCGACCTGGTTTTCGGTAGTTTTTCCACAAATTCTATTTCCCTTGGATAAGCATGACCAGCCAGATGCTTTTTAACATATTGTTTAATTTCTTCCTCTAGGGTTTTACTCGGTTTAACACCCGGTTTTAAAGCAATAAAGGCCTTAATAATTTCTCCTCGCATTGGATCAGGTTTGCCAATAACGCCGGCTTCGGCAATATAAGGATAAGAAACTAAAGCTGATTCAACTTCAAAAGGACCGACTCTTTCACCACTAGTTTTAATGACATCATCAGCCCGACCGACAAACCAAAAATAACCATCTTTATCTTTAAAAGCCCGGTCACCGGTGATATACCAACCGTGAGAGTCCTGCCTGCCGGTAGGCAGGAAGTAACTCCGGTATTTTTTAGGTCTTCGCCAGATTTTTAACATCATCCCTGGCCAACCTGGTTTTAAAGCTAAATTACCTTCTTGGTTAGGGCCTAATGTTTTACCCTGATCGTTAATAATGCTGGCTTTAATACCGGGTAAGGGTTTGCCCATTGAACCTGGTTTGATAGCCAGACAAGGATAGTTGGCAATCACAATGCCGCCGGTTTCGGTCTGCCAATAATTATCATGAAAGGCCAAACCAAAAGCTTTTAAGCCCCAAAAGACTGCTTCTGGGTTAAGAGGTTCACCGACGCTGGCTAAATGCCTTAAAGAACTAAAATCGTATTTCTTGGTTAAGTTAAGGCCGCTGCTGGCCAGCATTCTGATGGCGGTTGGCGCCGTATACCAAACGGTGACTTTATATTCTTCAATCAGCTGATACCATTTTTCCGGACTAAAGCGGCCATTATAAACCAAAGTTGAAGCTCCTAAAGCCCAAGTGCCTAAAATTTCATAGGCAATACCTGTCACCCAGCCCGGATCGGCCGTACACCAATAAACATCACTATCTTTGATATCTAAGACAAATTCAGCTGACTTTTGCTCATGGATAATGGCCCGATGTTGATGAATCACGCCTTTTGGTTTACCGGTCGTACCGGAAGTATAAAGCATAAATGCCGGGTCAGTCGGTTTCATTTGAGCGGGTTTAAGTTGGTGGCTGGCTTTTTCCAAAAGCGGATAAAACCAAAGACAACCATCAATCGCCTTTTTCTTAAGTAAAGGCTTTTCCTCTAAGAAATGGGAACGATTATCTTCATCAATAAGAATGATTTTTTTAAGATAAGGTAAAGATTTTCTTATTTTTTTAATTCTGGGGTAAAGTTCCGGAGAGGTAATTAATATCTCTGCATCAGAGTTATTGAGGCGATCGGCTAAAGCTTGAGGTCCAAAAGCGGCAAATAAAGTGCCGGCAATGGCTCCAATTTTCAAAATACCCAAAAAGGAAAAGTAAAGTTCGGGTAAACGAGAAAGAAAGATAAATACCCTTTCGCCTCTTTTGACTCCTAATTTTTTCAAGGTATTGCCTACTCGATTGGATAAAAGAGAAAGCTCTAAGAAAGTTAGTTTTAATTCCTCTTCTTGATCCCCCTCCCAATATAAAGCAACTTTATTTTTTCTTTCGTTTTTAGCGTTGACATCAACGCTAATATAAGCGGCATTAATCAGGCCATTAGTAAAATGGGCCACTTCTTTTTCTGCCTCACTCCAGGAAAATTTTTGATAAGTCTGTTGATAGTTTTTGAGATTAGGAACGAAACTTAATTCTTTCTTAATCAGCTTTTGCTTCATTTTGATAATAAACCGTTTTGGGCCCCCAATTGTTGAACCACACTGCTGGCGTTCTTGGCCCCAAAGTTTAAACCTTTATTGATAAGGTCAGTTTTAATATATTCTCCTAAAAAACCTGAAGCAAAAGCATCGCCAGCGCCAGTGGTATCGACGACCTTTTTTGCCTTTATCATTGGCTGATGATAAATCTTCTGAGGAGTATAGGCAAAACTGCCTCTAATATCATGAGTGACTACCAATAAAGGCAAATTGAGTTTCAAAGCAAAATTAGTTTTGTGAAAATCAAAGTCACCGGCATCGCCGCCGAAAATATCAGCCAACTCATGAGCATTAATATGTAAAATGTCTAGAAAGGGGAGATATTCCTTTAAATAATCAAAACCCTTGATATACTCTGAGCCATGGAGAGAAAGAAAGATTTTTAAGCCGTCTTTTTTAGCTTGAGCTAAAAACTTAATTTTTTCTTCTTTGGGACAACGAGCTAAACTGAAGATGGCAAACCAAATCCTCTTTTTCATTTCCCTTAAAACAGCACTGTTCATCTTAATCAGATCGGCATCAGAACGGTAAGTGATAATCGTTCGTTCACCTGAAGGAGTGAGTAAAATACTGGAAACCGGTGTTCGCTGAGCTTTAAACCTAATGAGACTAGTTTTTACTTTAGATTTTTTTAAATTATGAATGACTTGATGACCAAAAACATCATTGCCTAAATGGGCCCAAAGAGAAACATCATAGCCTTGTTTAGCCAAAGAAACAGCCGCATTGGCACCTCCGCCTCCATAACACTGAAAAAAGTCTTCAGTGATATACTTGCCTCCGAAAGCCAGAGAAACCCGATCTTTAATTTTTCTTTGAGCAAAGACTTCGGATTTAAAAATTAGGTCAACCACACAATTACCGGCGATCAAGATTTTAGACAGACTGGTTTTTGACATTTTCCGTTGACTCCTCAAAAATTCTAAGCAAGCGGTTATATTTTATCACTCTTTCGCCTCGGGCGGGAGCCCCAAATTTGACGTAATTGGCGCCAATACCAACGCTAAAATCAGCCATAAAGTCATCATTGGTTTCGCCGGAACGATGGGAAGCAATCACCTGCCAGCCAGCATCTTTGGCCATTTTGACTATCATAATAGTTTCTGAAATCGTACCGATCTGATTAGGTTTGATTAAAAAGGCATTACAGGCTTTCTTTTTAATGGCTTCAGCTACTCGTTCTTTATTCCCGACTAAAAGGCTATCACCAATAATGAGGGTATCTTGACCAATCTGTTTGTTAATCTGTTGCCAAGAACCCCAATCTTCTTCATAAAAAGCATCTTCTAAGGAAAACAATTGGTATTCATTATTAAGACTGATGTAATATTGAATCATTTCTTTAGCAGAAAAAGGTTGACTTCTATCTTTAATCACATATTTCCCGTTTTTATAAAAATATCTGGCGGCCACATCTACGCCCACGAAAATTTCTCGGGCAAATTTATAACCAGCGTTATTAATTGCTTCCAATAAAACTTCTAAAGCATCCATATTGGTAAATAAATTAGGAGTAAAACCGCCCTTATCCCCGACGCTGTGACCTGCTCTTCTATAAATAAGGGTTTTTTTCAATGCCTGATAAACTCCTTGACCACATTCCAAAGCCTGAAGATAATTTTTTCTAGAAGAAGGAATAATATGGAATTCTTGAAAGTCTAAATTACCAGTACCATTCTTACCGCCATTTATAAGATTAAAAATGGGTATAGGCATAAAAGGAATTTTATCACTCAACTGGTATTTCTGCTGTAAATATTTATAGATGGGTATTTTATAAGAAGCGGCTGAAGCTTCTAAAACTGCCTGAGAAACAGAGAGAAGAGTGTTGCCTCCCAGCTTAGATTTATCTTCAGTACCATCAAGTTCAACCAAAAGCTGATCCAGTTTGCCCTGAAAGCTGGCATCTAAACCCACAATTCTGGGGCCAATTAATTTTTCCACATATTCAATCGCCTTTAAAACGCCCATGCCATGAAAGCGGCCCAAATCATTATCTCTAAGTTCTTTGGCTTCAAATTTGCCCAAGTGCGTTCCCGAAGGAACAGAGGCTACTCCTAAACTGCCATCTTCTAGGTAAACTTCTGTTTCAATTGTGGGAATCCCCCGGGAATCTAAAATTTCTCTGGCTTTAACTGATTTTATTTTCATCTTACTCTTCTATGCTCAGCATCGTAAATAATTTGCCTGGTGGTTTCAATCATGTCTGGAGTAACCGAAACAGAAGTGATTCCCCAACTAACTAATTTTTGCGTCAAATCAGGATAAACTGACGGCGCTTGACCACAAATAGAACTGCTAATGCTAAATTTATTACAAGTTTTAATTGTTTTTTCTAAGAACCAAAGCACTGCTTCATTCCTTTCATCAAAAGTATCAACCAGTTCTTCGTTATCTCGATCAACCCCTAAGACTAGCATGGTTAAATCATTGGTGCCAATAGAAACGCCATCAATGCCTACTTTAATAAAGTCTTCCAGTAAAACTACATTAGAGGGAATTTCCACCATCATCCATAAATCAAAAGAGCCTTGGCGATAGAAACCGGCCTGATTAACAATTTGTTTTATTTTTTCCAATTCAGCTACAGTTCTCACAAAAGGAATCATTAATAAAAGGTTTTCATATTTTTCTCTCACTTTTTTAATCGCTTTAAGCTCTAAACCAAAGACCCTTTGATCAACCAAGTAACGAAAAGCACCCCTAAAACCCATCATCGGATTAGGTTCATCTGGTTCAAAAGACTTACCCCCAATAAGGCTGGCATATTCATTGGTTTTAAAATCAGTGGCTCGATAAACTACCGGCCGCGGGTTAAAAGCAGCGCAAAATTTCTCTAAGCCTTGAGCTAACTTGTCCACAAATATTTTCTCTTTTTTATCAGCAATTAGTTTTTTAGGGTGATATTTGATTGATTCAGAGATCATAAATTCTGCTCTTAAAAGACCAACGCCGTCCACATTTCTTTTAGCCACTACTTCGGCTAATTCCGGTTCAGCTAAATTAACATAAAGTTTAGTGGCCGTTCTTATCTTATAATTGACTGGGGTAATGATGCTTGACTTGGGTTGATTCAATATCTGAGCTACCTGTTGATCGGCGTATTTTTTGGCTCGACCTTTAGAAGATGGTGCGCCTCGGTATATTTCTCCGGTAGCGCCATTTAAAGTAACCACCATATCATTTTTTAAAACCTGGGTTGCTTTTTCCGAACCTACAATACAAGGAATGCCCAACTCCCGAGAAACAATGGCCGCATGAGAGGTTTGACCTCCTTCATCAGTAATAATCCCGGCTGCTCTTTTCATCGCTGGCACAAAATCGGGCGTCGTCATTTCAGTAACTAAAATTTCGCCGGGTTTGACTTTATTAATCTCTTTTGAAGATTTGATCACTTTAATATAGCCGGAAACAATCCCCGGACTCGCCGGATCGCCTTTGAGAATTAAGGGCAGGGTAATTTTAACTTTTTTCTTTTTGCCTTTTTTTGATATGGTAGTAACAGGCCTTGTTTGTAAAATATAAACCTTGCTTCCTTCGAGACCCCATTCAATATCCTGGGGGAAAAAATAATGTTGGTGGAGTTTCTTGCCTAGCTTAGCTAGCTCAATGATTTTAGCATCAGAGATTTTTTGTTTCTGCGCCAAAGAGGATTTGACCTTCTTTTTTTTATTAGCCATGCCTACTTTAATCAACTGCACTGATTGATCATTAATTTGCTTATCTAAAATCTTAAAATTCCTTTTATCAAGTTCATAGTGATCAGGAGTAACACTTCCCTGAACAATCAGTTCTCCTAAACCATAAATCGCTTCAATGATAATCCGGCTTTTGTCATTATTAACTGGATTAAGAGTAAACATCACCCCTGAAGTTTTAGATTGGATCATTTTTTGGACCACCACCGCAATTCCGACTTTAAAATGGTCAAACTTTTTTTCCTGCCGGTAAAAAATCGCCCGCGGGGTAAATAAAGAAGCCCAAGATTGCCTGATTTTATTAACTAAATTGGCTTCGCCTTTAACATTTAAAAAAGTTTCCTGCTGGCCAGCAAAAGAAGCATCAGGCAAGTCTTCGGCCGTGGCTGAAGAACGGACGGCAGTTAAACAATGATTAGCTAGCGGACCCAGTTTTTCATAAGCCCCAATTATTTGCTTGGCTAAATCCTGGGGCACTTTGCCCCGATTAATAATTTGCTTAATCTTCTGTGAAGCCTCATTGAGCTGGGTCGGGTCTTGAACATTAACTGGTTCTAGTAAACGCTTTATTTGTAATTGGAATTTGTTTTCTTCTATAAATTGATAATAGGCCTCAGAAGTAGCGATGAAGCCGGGCGGAACCGGAAAGCCCTCCTTGACCATCTCTCCCAAATTGGCGCCTTTACCGCCAACCAAACCAATGTCATCTTTGTCAACTTCCTTAAACCAAACAATGAGTTTTTCCTGTTTTTTTTCTTTAACCATAGGCAGGACTTTAAATAAAGCTTATATAAGCAACTTATATCAGTATAACTAATCTTATTGAACCAGGTCAATAAAGGAATGGGTCAGCTTTTCGGGTTTAACCAGAATCGCTTTCATATCTGAAATAGCTAGCCTTTCAATTTCCTCACATTGTCTCTGGCTATTATCTAAATGGATTTGCTGATAGTTAGGATTACTTTTTTTATTACGTTCATATATTACTTTAAGTAGAGGCGCTTTTCTGCCTTGTTCAAAAAAGATAATTTCATCTGGTTCTCTTAAACCTTGTTCTTTGAGTCTTTGTAAGAACTGTCTGGTTTTTTCTAATTGAAATCTATCTTCACCAAAAGTAGCTAGCACCATTCTTCCCTCTAGTTTTAAGGATAGTTCTAGGGGAGGGATTAATGATCGGTTGATGGCTGGAGAAAGCATCGTTTGCTGATAAACATCATAAAGATCTCTGAACAGTTTTTTTTGATCCTGATTCTGAAACGTAAGATTTTTAGTATCTGAATAATGAGTCACTTCATCCTCGTTAATACAGGTAGCCAGAGTTTTCTTTTCTTGACCCGTTCTCCGAAAATACAATTTGTTTTTTCCTTCCTCTTTATACAATTCCAGAGCAGTTAAAGGGAAAATAGCTCTTTTGCCTTGGACCGTCGGACTAATAATCCTTCTCCTTACCCAATTGTTAGCTTGGAGTTCTGCTTCTTTATCTCCTTCCTTAGCCGTAGCTGCTAATTGCTTAAATCGGCTTAAGTCTTTTTGAAAGTCGTCTTCCTGTAATAAATTGGCTAATTGCACTATGGAGCAGATTTCCAAGGTGGGAAGATAACATTCGGGGTGAACTTTAGATTCGGGTAAAACCCGGGCAGCTTTGTTAATATATGGAAGCAAACTAGGAACTAATGTCTGATCGACCTTTTTTAAGGCCGATGTGGCTGATAAAATTTTCTCAGCCTGTTGATGAAATTTGGCCTTAGCTCCTTTATAATCCACTAAAGTATCGTCCAGATCAATGGTATAGGACAAATTATGTCTTTGGCTTTCGGGTTCTGGAGTTAAAATGATCCTGTATCCTTTGGATAAAACCCCTTTTTCATCATCCATAACCGAGACTTCTGCAAGGGGTAGTTGGGTTTGAGGAAATAATTCTGTAATCAGGGCTAAAGTATCTCTCTCCCGTTGGCTAAAATGAGGTATTTCATGCTCTTCTGTGGTTGACATATATAATCTAGTTTAGTTTTATCAATTATCAAAAACTCAGCTATTTTTTTAATTCTTTTTTGAAAAAATCAACCCAGGGAATGGGTGTTGGATCAATATGGCTTAAAATTGATAAATAAAAAGTGATAAAACTGCCAAATTGAATCAATTCAAAAACCTGTGCCATTTTGGTTTTACCTATTAGGCTGATTTCTTGGTGTTTGATCTTATACCCATCCAACACTTTTTTAGTGATCTCAATTCTTTTTTGATTTCTGGGATGATAAAGATTGCTTTTGACAAAGAAAAAGACCATATTTTGGGGATTATCTTGGGGAAACTGCATGCCCTCTAATAAATGATGATTTAATTCAGGAATTTCAAAGTAAACGTTAAATTGTTTGCTATTTTCATTAAATTGATTCCGCACTACATGTAGAGCGCCCATTAGATGTTCGGCCCCCACAAACACGGGAATTTTTTCCCTAAATCTTGCCGCAGTCTTTTTAGCCAAATTTTCTTTGGCTAAAACATTAACATCATGTCTTTTTTTAACCTCAATAATAAAATCAATTAATTTATCTATCTCTTTACTCTCTATCTTTAGCAATCCACATTTAGCCAACAGAAGAGAAATACCTAAAATTTGATAGCCAATACTCATTCTGGGCTGGTTTGAAGGATTATATTTAGGGATAAAACCATAATAACCGAGGAGTTTTTTCTCTTTGGCAATCTCAGTTAATTTTCCGCCTTGAGCATAAACTAAAATTTTGGCCCTTCTTTTAAAGGCTTCATTTACCGTATTAATGATTTCTTCGGTATTACCTGAATATGAAGAAAGAATTAATAAGGTTTTTTCATTAACAAAGGTTGGTAAATCATAATAACCAATCGGATAAATAGGAACTTTCAGGGTATCTTCAAATAGTCTTTGAGCTACCCGGGCGCCCAAACGCGAACCGCCCATGCCATTCACCACAATATTTTCTACCTCTCTATACGATTCGGGGATTTTCAGGTCAGCTAATTCTTCTTTGGTTTGTTTTAATTGAAGCCCCAGTTGCTGGACTGAACCTAAAAGATTAGATTTGTCTAATTTTTTAATTTCCTGAAGATTGTCTAAAATACTCATATTATAAATTTATCATTTTCCCTATTCTTTTTGAAGTATCAAATAGGGCAAAAGAGGGTTGATTAAGAATCTTGATGGTTTTTAAAAGATTGGGAATATGGTCATGAATGTCAGAAATTATGCCTATCTTCATTTCGGTTTTTCTTCAATACGATATCCCTTATATATCGTACCAGTTTTTAACTATTTAATATTTCTATTAATTGATCGTGAATTTTGCCATTGGAGGCAACGATACCTTCTGATGTATCTCGGTTTTTAATTAACTCCCCCTTTATATTAGTTACTTTTCCACCCGCCTCTTGAATGATTAAAATACCAGCGCCTACATCCCACCATTTTTCCATTTCAAAAACAAAAAATCCTTCCAGTCCTCCTTGAGCCAACCAACAAAGAGAAAGAATATCCGCCTGGAAACTTCTCAGACGATAACAAAGACGGGAAAGCCGATCCATAGTAGACCAAATTTTTTTAGTTCTTACTAAAGACATTTTATAGTTTGGCAGTTGAGTATAAATAAATGAATTCTTAAGTTCTTTTTCTTTTGAGACTTTTATCTTCTTAGCGTTCTCAAAGGCGCCTTGACCCTTAATCGCCGTAAATAGTTGATTGGTTTTGGGCATATAAACTAAACCAAGAAGGGTTTCCTGCTTTTGTTCTAAAGTTATATTAATATTAAAAATAGGTAAACCCCGAAAATATTCTTTGGTCCCATCTAAAGGGTCAATATACCAAATATAATCAGATTTTTTGTTTAGTTTCCCTTTTTCTTCAGAAACAATATTATGATTAGGATATTGCTTTTCAATGGCATTAATAATTAGCTTTTCTGCTTCTAGGTCAATATTAGTAACAATGTCTTGTCTGTCCTTGTAGGCTTTTATCTGGACGTCTTCTTGTCTCTTAAGGAGTGTTTTGCCAACTTGAAGTGCTAATTTTTGGCTGAATTTTAAAGCTTGATTAAGGTCAATCATTAATCTAGGGCGTCAGTATTAACCCCGCTGGCAAAATCAATTTCTTTGTATTTATGCAGAATTTCTCTTAGTTGCTTTTTCACTTCTTCATATTCTTTTTTGGTCTTGCCTTCATATTTAACCGTAATATAGGGGCCATTCTGGGAGGCTCTAATAATGGCCATCCTGGTTTTGGTATCAAAGCGGATGCCGTCAATGTCCACATATTCTGCCTGAGGATACAACTTTTTTAAATCTGGGGCAATCTTTTTATCAATCAATTGAAATTTGATTTTATCGGGACAGCCAAGTTTGATTTCGGGACTGGAAATATATTGAGGTAATTCTGCAATTACTTGACTCAAGGTTTTGTTTCTTCTGGCTAAATAAGCTAAGATTCTTAAAGCAGAAATAGCGCCGTCATCATGGCCATAAAAATTGTCCATAAAGAAAAAGTGTCCAGAAAGTTCACCGCCAAAAGGAGCTCTTTCTTCAGCTACCTTAGCCTTAATAAAAGAATGGCCGGTTAACCACATAAGGGGTAAGCCTCCAGATTTTTTAATTACTTCTGGGGTTTGTTTAGAGCATAAGGTGTTAAAAACAATTTTAGCTCCGGGAAGAAAATCTAAAACATCCATACTAAAAATAGCCACCAAGGTATCATTCCAAATCAAATTGCCTTTTTCATCAACCACGCCCATGCGGTCACCATCAACATCATAAGAAAAACCAATATCTGCCTTGGCTTTAACCACTCCTTTAGCCAGTCTTTCTTGAACCGCTTTTTCGGTCGGATCAGGTGTGCCGCTGGGAAAATTGCCGTCTAAATTACAGTTTTGTTCAATTACTTCACAACCAGCCGCTCTTAAAATCTTGGGTACAAAAAGGCCGCCGGGCGCATTACAACCATCCACTACCACTTTAAATTTTTTATTAATAGAAATTCTTTTTAAAATGTCTTGTTTGTAGGCAGGAAAAACATCGTCTTTTTTATAAATGCCTCGTTTTTTTGCTTTGACGTATTTACCGGATTGGGTTATTTTCTTAAACTCTTGGATTTCTTCGGTGACCATGGTTTGGGAAAAGCCAACCGCTAATTTCATGCCGTTAAAGTTTTTGGGATTATGAGAAGCAGTAATAAAACAACCGCCTTTGCTTTTATAATGATATTGGGCAAAATACATAATTTGGCTTAATCCTAAGCCGAAATCAACCACATTAATGCCGCAATCACGTAAGCCCTTGATAAAGGCCTGGCTATAAGCCTTACTGGTTAAACGATTATCTCTGCCGACCACTGATTCATTGATTCGGCGACGGGAAAGAAAAGTAGCATAACCCCGACCCATCAATTCCATCGCTTCTTCATTAATATCTTCGTCAACCACAGCCCTAATATCATAACCGCGGAAAATGTGGTCAGGAATGCTTTGAGGATTAAGCATAGTTAATATCTTATAAATTTACCATTAACAAGTCAAGATGCCAGTCTAAAGGCATAAAAGATCGGCCGGTTTTAATATCAATATCAATATTTAATAATCTGGCATAGACTTCCTTTAATTGCTCGAGGGTAAAGTTTTTCGCCTGGTGAACCAGCTTGCCAATTTGCCAAGGGGCGCCTTTTAAACCCGGTTTACCCAGGTCAAAGGCAATAATTAGCTCTCTGATTCTTCTGGCCAGCATATAAAAAACCATTTCTGCGCTGTCTGCTCTAATACACTGGTGTAATAGAGTAAGCATTTGTTTTTGGTTGTGGGACTTAAAAGAGTCTAAAAATTTAAAAATTACCACTGGAGTTTTAAAAACTTGGTATTGCCAATCTTTGGGCAGCCAGCGAGCGGTGGTGCCGGGAATTTCTTTTTTCTCCCAAAGTATTAGATCAGGTGTGATTGATTCTTTTTTAAAATATTGAATCAGATTTTCTTTTTCTTGGCTTTTTTGACGAGAGAAAAGGTTTTCAATAATCACTAGCTTTTCCTGACCAAATAAAGAAGAAGCCTCTAGGGCTTGAATTAATTGATTAAGGTTCATTTTAAAACCATCAAGCTGGATAATTTCTTTATTATCTTCTCTAGCTTGAGTGGTTAAATCCGTTAATTTATTGCGACTGCTAACTTGATTATCACCGTGAAGGAAATGGATCATAATTTTCTTTTAAATTACAAGCATCAAGCACCAAATAACAAATAATATCTAAATTCTAAATTCAAATATTTAAACGTTTATAATTTTGGTCATTGTTATTTTGAATTTATTTGAAATTTGTGATTTGGTAATTTTCTTATATAGCTTATCCACTTCTCTGTTATCTATCCTCACCCTTCCCCTCCCCCGATGGGGAAGTAAAGCGCCGGAAAAGGTCTTAGGAATATGCATCAATTCGTGAATTAAAGTTTTCGTTTGTTCTTTGGCTGATAATTTATCAAACTTTTCTGATAAAACTTCGATGCAGTAATGAGGTTGGACTTGTAAAGCTTTTTGCCAGATTGAAGGTAAGGACCAAATTCTGGCTCTGGCTCTTGATTTAGACCCATAACTGCGAAAACAAACAATATTTTTCGCCTTTTTTACATCCATATGAGGAAAATCTATTTTTTTAATAATTTCTTTAATTCTTTTTTGGATATCTGAAGCCAAATTAAATTCCATAGAAATAAATTTTCCAATCTTGAAAATTGTCCCGGCTTTGCCGAGGATCCCGATTAAAAACATCGGGAAAAATTGAAAATTAGACTTTATATACTTCTGCCTTCTCTTTAACCTCTTGGTTAACTTTAAAACCAATTGAATCACCTTTTTTGGCGGTATCTACTTGCTTGTGCTCTATTTGCATTGATTCAACTGTTTGTTCAAATTCTTGGTCGTCTTTAACAATCTTTATTTTATCGCCAACCGCTAGGGATGCTATTAAATCAATAATCGCCACGCCGATCTTATCATAATAATGGGTTACTACGCCCACTTTTTGATCTGCCACGTTTTTCACCTCCTTTCAACTAAAAACATCTTCAGCTTTAATCTGAGTAAAATCATTTTCATAAGTTTTTAAAATAATTTGCTTTGCTCCTCTTTGCTTAATGAAATCTTAAGATGTTCAAAAGCTTTTTTGGTCGCCATTCTACCTTGCTTAGTTCTTTTGATTAACCGTCTCTGCATTAAAAAAGGTTCAATTACATCCTCAACTGTACCCATATCTTCAGCCATACTTGCCGCTAAGGTTTCCAAACCCACCGGTCCGCCCTTGAAATCTAAACATAAGGCTTGTAAAAATTCACGATCAGCCTTGTCAAGACCAAGCTCATCAACTTCTAAGACTGTTAAAGCTTCGTCTAAGATTTCCTGATTGATTTTGTCTAATCCCTTGATTTGCGCAAAATCTCTCACTCTTTTTAAGAGACGGTTAGCTTCTCTCGGCGTTCCTCTTGCTCTCCGGGCTAATTCCAGATATGAATTTTTGTCAATCAAGATATTTAAAATTTTAGCCGACCTGACGATAATTCTTCCTAATTCTTCTGGTTCATAGAAGTTTAATCGATAAACAGCCCCAAACCGATCTCGCATCGGTGAAGAAATAAGACCGATACGAGTCGTCGCCGCCACAATGGTAAATTTGGGGAGGTCTAAGCGGACGGTACGAGCTGATGGACCTTTACCTAAAACAATATCTAAACAGAAATCTTCCATAGCTGGATATAAGGCCTCTTCCACCGTTTTATTTAGCCGGTGAACTTCGTCAATAAATAAAATATCACCATCTTTAAGATTGGTGAGAATGCTAGCTAAATCACCACTTCTTTCAATCGCTGGTCCAGAAGTAGTACGAATACTCACTCCTAATTCTGAGGCGACTAGATGAGCTAAAGTAGTTTTCCCTAAACCAGGAGGACCATATAATAGAAGGTGGTCCAATGGCTCCTTTCTTTTTTGAGCCGCCCGAAGAAAAACTTCAAGTTTTTTCTTAATTGGTTTTTGACCTTGAAACTGATCTAATTTACTTGGCCTTAAACCTAGATAAAAAACTTCTTCTTGTTTTTTCTTGTTATTTTTCTTCATCTTTTACTCATAACTTAATAACTTAATGAACTTATTTCTTATTTCTCTTTTAACGCCAGTTTAATCTTTTCTTCTAAAGATAAATCTTTTTTAATCCTTTTATGGTGTAAAAATTTATTTACACCATTGATAGACTTTTTAATCTCCTCTTTATCAAAACCTAATCCTTTTAAAGCCTCTATTAGATCTCTATCTGCCTCTGTTTCAAACTCCAACTCTTTTAAGCTTCCAATTTTCCCTTTAAGATCAACAATAATCCGCTGGCTGTTTTTTTTACCTAAGCCTTTAATACTCTCAAAAAAATCTACTTGGGCATTTTGAATCGCTCTGATAATATTTTTAACTCCATTAGCATAAGATAAAACATTTAAAGCCAATTTTGGTCCAATCCCAGAAACAGAAATTAGGTGTAAAAATATTTGTTTTTCTTCTTTATGGCTAAATCCAAAAAGACTAAGTTCGTCTTCACGAACATGGGTGTAAATAAATAATTCTTTTTTCTCTCCCAATTTACTTTCCTGCCAAATAAAAATAGGCACAAAGACGTGATAGCCAACTCCGCGGACGTCAATAATAAGACTGTTAATTTCTTTAGATTTAATCGTACCTGATAAATATCCAATCATTTGCTTAATCTTTTGTTAAACGAACAAAAAGTCAGGGCGGCGGCGATGGCGTCGGCGGCATCATCTGGTTTGGGGATCTTTTTCAAGCCTAATAAAACCTTAACCATCTGCTGGACCTGATTTTTATCTGCTCTACCATAGCCTACAATACAGTCTTTTATCTGTAAAGGAGTAAACTCTTCGACATTAATTTTATTCAAGGCAGCGCAAATTTTTATTACTCCTCGGGCCTCACCAACCAAGAAAGCAGTCTTGGCATTGGTATTAAAAAAAATTTTCTCCAAACAAATAATCTGAGGTTGAAATTTATCAATTAGGTCTTGAAGTTGATCAAATAAAGAAAGCAGTCTTTGTTGTGAATTTTGGTTTTTAGAAGTTTTAACACAACCATAAGCAATAACTCTTGGTTTTTCCTTCTTCTCTAAAACTCCCCAGCCTGTTAAAGCTAAACCTGGATCAATGCCTAAGATAATCATAGAGGTTGCGTTTAACGCGGTGAGTCCGGAGAGGATCGAACTCTCGACCTACTGCTTAAAAGGCAGTTGCTCTACCAACTGAGCTACGGACCCATATGCTGAATTATATCAAAAAAAATGATAGAATAGAATAAATTTTGAATTTCCCGACCTCGTCTAGACTCGGTCGAGGGTGGGTTGCACTTTTAACTTTAAGCTTTTTTGGCCCCATCGTCTAATGGTTAGGACATCAGGTTTTCATCCTGAAAATCGGAGTTCGACTCTCCGTGGGGTCACCACACTGATTGTTTAATCTAGTTACTTGTCATCCCCAGGTTAATCTCTTTCTTGCAAACATCTCCTAATTTTTAGATAATAAGTCGCACCATGGTTAGATTTAAGTTAATTGTTTCTGTTTATCTTTTCCTGATTAAAAACAACAAAATCCTTTTATTAAGAAGGTATCATACTGGTTATGAGGATGGCAATTATGGCTTGCCGGCTGGTCACCTAGAGGATAATGAATCAATCACTAATGGCTTGCTCAGGGAAATTAAAGAAGAAATAGGCATTAAATTAAAAATCAAAAACACCAAGCTGGTTCATGTGATGCATCGAAGAGAAAAGGATATTAGAGTTGATTTGTTTTTTATTACTAAAAATTACCAGGGTAAACCCAAAAACGCTGAGCCTGAAAAATGCGATCATTTGCAATGGTTTCCTTTAAACAAACTGCCTAAAAACACTATTCCTTATATTGCTTTTGCCATTAAAAACTACCTTAATAAAATTTTATATTCGGAAATTGGTTGGGGTAAAAATTGAAATCTTCATTTTAATATCCTATAATACAAAGTATGAGTCCTTTAGAGCGAAATAAAGACGGCCAAATAACCACTTATCCGGACGACGCTGAACTTAACCAAAACCAATGGGCAAAGATGTTAGACGTAGCACCTGAAAGTGTTGCGGGTGCCGTCCATCGAGGTGGGCTTAGACCAAGAAGGGTTGAGTCTCCTTACGAGAACCAACCGATGCGTCGTCTCACTCGAGTAGGAGACTTTCCCGCACTCATTGAAGGCTTCCAGAAGACAGCCACAGTTGAAACAAGGGTTGGAATTTTTCATCACCACCCCTGGTCAGAGGATGTAGATACAAGGGCTTCTGAATTTACTGTTACTCCTTCAAGTGGTGACAAACTTACGTTCATACGTTCAGAAGGGAATAAGTCCTCATCACATTTTTCATAAAGTAATATTTTTAAAATGCCTCAGGTTCAAAACTTCCTTTTTCTGAGAATCTAAATCAATGGCCACCACATCAATTCTTAAAGAATCAGGCAGTTTTGGATGTTTGAGTTTAAAATATTGAGCGGTTTTGATAATCGATCTGATTTTCCAAGGCGTCACTGCCTCTTCAGGATAACCAAAAGATTGACTAAATCTGGTTTTCACCTCAACAAAAACTAGAGTTTGTTTGTCTAAAAAAATTAAGTCAATCTCGCCAAATTTAGACCTGAAGTTACGTTCGACAAATTTATAGCCTTTATTTTTTTGGAGATGCCTTAGAACTAGATTTTCTCCCAGATTTCCCAGGCTTTTTCTTCGCATTCTTCGCCTTTTTCTTGCTTTTTGATACTTTTGATACCTTTGTTGCCTTTAATTCTTCCCTTTTAGTTTTTATCCTCGTTGCCTCACGTCCTACCTTTTCCCTTAAATAATAAAGCTTTGCCCGTCTTACCTTGCCTTTTCTGATAATTTTTATTTTAGTGATACTGGGGCAAAGAACCGGCCAGATTCGCTCCACGCCAATACCTCCAGAAGCAAGGCGACGCACCGTAAAACTCTTACCCTCCCCTTTGCCTTTAATAGCAATGACCGCACCTTTAAAAACCTGAATTCTTTCTTTATCGGCCTCTTTAATTTTTTGATAGACACCAATAATATCACCTATATTAATGGCCGTCCCTAATAGTTTTATTTTATTTGCCATAAGCAGAATTTTATCAAATTATTGACTTTGAAACAAGATGTTATGAGGAAAAACAGGCTTTAACAAACTCTAAAAAGATAGGGTGAGGATTTAGAGGTCGGGACTTAAATTCAGGATGGAATTGAACTCCGATAAAAAATGGGTGCATTGTTTTGGGAAGTTCAATCGCCTCAACCAACTTTTTATCTGGAGAAGTACCACTGATAACCATGCCTGCTTTTTCAAATTTTTCCTTATATTTCATATTAAATTCATATCTGTGTCGATGTCTTTCTGCCACGGTCAAAGGCTGCTTTTTAGTTATTAAAAACTGAGCTTCTGGTTTTTGATAAAATTGGTATAAACTAGATCGAGGATTTATCTGGCAGGGCCAAGCCCCTAATCTCATGGTAGCACCATATTGATGCTTAGCTAAATATTCTTTTTGATGAGGCATAATATGAATCACGGGATGAGGCGTCTTCGGATTAACTTCTTCAGAATTAGCTCCTTTCAGCTGTAGAACATGGCGGGCAAATTCAACCACGGCCATCTGCATACCGAAACAAAGACCTAAATAGGGAATTTTATTTTCTCTCACATACTTAACCACTTTTATTTTCCCTTCTACTCCTCTAGAACCCCAGCCTTGGGGAACAATGATGCCTTTAGCTTGATTTAATTTCTCCAGAAGCCTTTCATCTTTTTCTAAGGCCTCGGTGTCAAGCCAAACTATTTCTGGTTTACAACCATATTTAACCATCGCATGTTTTAAAGATTCTAAAACACAAACATAAGCGTCTGGGAGAACATAATCACCTACCGTCTGATATTTGCCGGCGATAACAATTTTCAATTTTTTGTTTACTTTTCTGACCTTGGATACCATCTTCCTCCAGTTACGAAAAAGATTGGTCTTTTTAGGTTTAAGGTTTAATTTTTTTAATAATTTTTTATCAAAACCTTGTTTTTCAAAAACTAGAGGGACTTCGTAAGCAGAAGGAACATAGGGATTAGAAATAATGTCTTCAAGGTCAATGTTACAAAATAGAGAGAGTCTATTTTTACGGCGCTGATCAATCATTTTAGTAGCCCTGCCAACCAAAAAATCAGGCTGGATACCTGTTTGATTTAGGAGTCTAACTGAAGTCTGAACTGGTTTTGATTTCATTTCTCCTATTGAAGGCGGCGTGGGCAAATAGGCCACATGAACATGAAGAACATGTTCTTTATCTCGCATTTTCATAATCCGATTGGCTTCCAAGAATAAAATATTTTGATATTCACCCACGGTACCGCCAATCTCGATAATAACCACATCAGCCCCAGAAGCTTCACCGGCTTTTTTAAACCTTCTAATCATCTCTTCAGGCACATGCGGTACCACCTCAACATCTTCGCCATTATATTCAAAGTTTCTTTCCTTACGAATCACCTCTTGATAAATCTGTCCCGTGGTAACATAGTGGGCTCGGCTAAGATTTTCATTGATAAACCTTTCATAATGGCCTAAATCCTGGTCAGTCTCAATCCCGTCTTCGGTGACAAAAGTTTCACCATGCTCCTGGGGTCTGATGGTACCGGCATCAACATTGACATAGGGGTCGCATTTAATCAAAGCCACTTTAAAACCGGCTGACTTAAGCAACAATCCCATAGAGGCGGCCGTCACTCCCTTGCCTAGACCGGAAATAACTCCACCAGAAACAAAAATATATTTATAAGTTTTCATTGATTATCATTCCGGACTTGATCCGGAATCTATTTATACTTTCTAATCGTCTCCGCAATCAAACCAGCCACGGAAATAATTTTTAACTTTTTATATTTCTTATCCTTAGGTTTTTGGATGGTATCAGTTACATATAACATATCTAAAGGGCTTTTTTCAATCTTTTCTTGGACTCCTTGAGCATAAAAGTGATGAGTAGCGCAAGCATAAATCCTTTTTACCCCTTTTGATTTTAAAAATTTGGCGGTCTGAATTAAAGTGCCACCAGTAGAAATAAAATCATCGGTAATTAAAACTTTTTTTCCTTTCACTTCACCACTTACGCTCACAATAGAAACCTTACCGCTTTTTAAATCTCTCTTTTTATTAATGACTACTAAAGGTTGATTAAAACTTTCACTAAAAAGGTTACTTTTTTTCAAGGCCCCCACGTCTGGACTAACAATAGTGTCCAAAATTACTCCTTTTTCTTTTAAATAGTCGATAATGGTGTAAGTGCCAAATAATTCTGTGAAAGGAAGGTCAAAAAATCCTTCAATTACCTGATTGTGGAGGTCAAGAGTAATAATTCTGCTAATTTTTGTTGTTTGTAAAATCTTGGCAATGACTTTGGAAGAAAGGGGTTCGCCTGGTCGGAAAACCCTGTCTTGAACGCAATAGCCTAACCA
The DNA here is from genome assembly GCA_964589815.1 of uncultured Pseudomonadales bacterium. Lineage (GTDB taxonomy): Bacteria > Patescibacteriota > Microgenomatia > UBA1400 > UBA1400 > CAZPUR01. The sequence continues at coordinate 13,924 of CAZPUR010000010.1, read as the reverse complement.
GGGAATGACCGCGGTAATCTTTTTCACTCCTAATCGTTTTAAAGCGTCAACGATCAGACAAAACTCTATCAGATGTTCGTCGGGAGGATAGGAAAAAGACTGAACCACGACTGCCTTGCCATTGCTAATGTCCTCTTTCACCCAAACCCTTGTTTCACCATTAGCAAAACAAGATAATTCAACTTTTCCTAATTTGGCCTGCAATTTTCTGGCAATCTTTTTGGCTAAATCTGGATTGGACGAACCGCTAAATACTCTCATTCTCTTAATATCTTTAGTAACTTTTTAATTAATTTTTTTGGGTCAGACTCATAGATCACTTTTGGCCCTTTTTTATTAGCTGTCTTAATAATCTGGGGAATTAATTGAGAAATTCCTTCTTTTCCTAGGATTCCGATTGGCCTTTCTTCGTCATGGGCAATAGTAAATTCATTTAGGGTCCCGATTCGACCGCCGATACAAATAACCGCATCACAAGAACGAATAAAAAGAACGTTTCTTCCCTTCATCCCAAAACCAGTGAAATTAATAAAGTCAAACTCCTTAGTCGGTTTTTTATATTCTTCCACGTGTTGCTTTCTATTAGCTGCCGGAGAAACACCGATCACCAAACCGCCTTCTTTTTTTGCTCCTTTGGCTGATTGATAAGATAGACCAGTCGTTGCCCCAGTAACTAAAATTGCCCCCGCTTTAGCAATTTCCTGGCCAATAATAAAAGCTTTCTTTTCAAGCTCTTGGGTAATATTGCCTTCAGCTGAACCGGAAACGCCGATAGTTACTTTCATTTTATTCAAAACCAAACTTTTTCCCCCAATTTTTAGGATCTTTTACCCACTGCAAAACTAAATCTCTGTCCTTTTGTTCAATATATTTCCTTTTTACAGCCACGTCAACTGTCTTTTTAAAATCAGTTAAGCTGTAAACTTTAATTTTGTTTCTTTTGAAATTTTGCTCTGCTTTTTTCATTAAATAGGTAGTAGTGGTAATAGCATATCTAACTTTAGCCCCAGCCCTCCTAATGGCTTTTACATTTCCAATTAAACTACTTCCTGTTGAAATTAAATCCTCGATAACAACTGCTTTCTGGCCCTTTTCCACTACTCCTTCTATCTGATTCTCTTTACCATGACCCTTTTTACTTCCTCTAACATAAACCATCGGTAAATTTAATTTTTGGGCAATGAAGGCCGCATGGGGAATAGCTGCCGTTGCAGTTCCAGATAATAAATCAACTTTATCTAAACCAATTTTTTTCTTGATTATTTCAATATAAAAAGCGATGATTTTTTTCCTCACTTTAGGATAAGAAATAATAATACGATTATCAGTATAAATAGGAGAAAGAATGCCCGATACAAATTTAAAAGGTTTTTGTGGACGGATAGACACTGCCTTAATCTTCAATAATAATTTTGCTGTTTCTATAGCCATATTTTTAGCAGTATTTTTAGTCATTTCTCCCTCCTTATAAAAAAATCATCTATATTGGTTAATTTCTTTTCTTAAATTATCCGTTGCCAGTCTGGCTTTTTTAGCAAAATCCTTTCCTGAACTAGCATAAATAATACTTCTAGACGAATTACAGATTAGATTCAAGCCATTTTTATTGACTCCGGCTTTAACCGCCAGTTTGGCTTGGCCCCCTTGAGCGCCAATGCCCGCAGTTAAAATCGGCCTATCTGGAAAAATTTGGCGGATTTGCCTGAGTTCTTTCGGATAAGTAGCCCCGCAAAAAACACCCGTATTTTTTTCTTTCCATCTTTTTACCTTTTTCGCCAAATATAAATAGTAAGGTTGATTTTTAACTTTTACGTCTTGAAACATCTTAGCATCAGGATTAGAGGTGCGAATTAAAAAGAAAATATATTTATTTTTATATTCTAAAAAGGGCCTAACTGAATCATGGCCCAAAAAAGGATAAACTGTGGTGGCATCAGCTTGCCAATAATCAAAAATCGCCTTAGCATATTGGCCTGAAGTATTACCAATATCTGCTCTTTTAGCATCAAGAATAATTGGAATCTCGGCATAGTTTTTTCTAAGATAAGCAATCGTCTTTTTCAAAGATCTCAATCCTTTTTCTCCCCTGGCTTCATAAAAAGCAATATTAGGCTTATAAGCACAAACCAAATCATAAGTAGACTTAATAATGGCTTGATTAAAGCTAAAGATAGGATCTAATTTTTTTAACAAGAATCGAGGAATTTTTTCTAAATCAGTATCCAAACCGACACAGACTAAAGAATTATTCTTTCTAATGATTTTTTCTAATTTGTTTCTAAAATTCATTTTTACCTAAGGTGTCTTGAGTAAAACACCTCTAAGGTGTTATGATCTTAACACCTAATGTTTTCTTGTATTCAGCCTGGCCACCGCTACTTCTAAAAAAATCAAAGAACAGACTTCAAATAAAGATTTCACCGGCGATCTTTCTGGCACGCCAATTAATTCTCTTAATTGATACTGATTACCTAGTCTTTGCGGAATCTGGGCCGGAATGATGATTAAAACATGAGAGAGTTTGGCTAAAGGCGAATCAGCCACACCGGTGATGCCTAAAACTTTAGCGCCTTTAACGCGGCAAATTTTAACCGTGCTTAAAATTTCCCCTGTTTCTCCAGAGCCAGAAATGACCACTAAAAGATCGCCATTTTTAACCTCTGGAGTAATGGTTTCACCAATGACAAAAGCCTCTTTTTTAAGTCTGACCAATCGCATGGCTAAATTTTTAGCTACTAATCCAGACCGACCGGCTCCAATTAAATAAACCTTTTTCGCTTTTTTAACTTCCTCGGCAAAACTACTCACATCCCGAAGATTAATTTTAGCTAAAACTTTTTTTAATTCCTTTAAAAATCCTTTAAACATAAACTTCCTTTCTTATATAATTCCCCTTATTTGTTTTAAAGAGCTAATTTTCTCTTGGATCATAATCTCTTTCATTTCCTTAATCACTTTATCAAAAATCTCGTAACCCTCTTGATAAATAGCGGAACCTATACCGACTAGAGTAGCGCCAGCCATAATCATTTCTAAAGCATCTTTACCGTTGTTAATTCCTCCCATGCCTATAATAGGAATTTTAACGGTTTTATAAATCTCATGGACACAACGAAGAGCCACGGGTTTGATGGCGGTTCCGGAAACGCCGCCAACGCCATAGCTCAAAATGGGCTTTCTGGTTTTAAAGTTAATCAGCATGCCCGGCCCCACCGTATTAATGGCGCAAATGGCATCGACCCCCGCCTTTTCTACCTCAAAAGCTACTTGACTAAGATAAGGAGTATTAGGCGTCAGTTTGGCAATAATAGGAATTTTCTTCACGGCTTTTTTGACTTCCAAAACCGCCATAGCAGACAACAAAGGATCGGTAGCAAAAGGTTTACCAAATTCATCATCAACATTAGGGCAGGAAAGATTTAATTCAATAAAATCTGGCCTGGCTTTACTTATTTGTCCAGCTAAAATCGAAAATTCAGACAACTGGCCGGCGAAAATAGAAGCAACGATTGGTTTTCTAACTATCTTTCTTAATTTAGCTGTTTCTTGAGTGGCTTTTTTAATCCCCGGATTTTTTAGACCCACGGCATTAATATATCCCACTTGATAATAGGCAATCACCGGCAGAGGATGGCCTTGCCGGGGCAAAATACTAAAAGACTTAGTCGTCACTCCGCCAATGCCTTTAGTTTTGGCCAACTTTATAATTTCTTGAGGCTCAACGACGATGCCCGAAGGAGAAATTAAAGGAGTAGAGAATTTAACTTTGCAAAAAGAAGTCGAAAGACGAACTTTATTCATTTTTTTCTCCAAACTTTTCTAGTTACAAATAAAGAAAAGGTACGGATATAAAAAACAACCCTTCACCATTAAAAACCCCCGCTAAGCGGGGGATGCAATAAGTAAACACCTGTTGAGGTGATAATTAATAAATCGAATCTTTTTATTCATAAAAATCCCAGAATTTTAGTTCTGGGATTAAAATATACTAAATATATGAAATTGTTGTCAATGGCTAAAATTAATTTAGGATAATTAGGTTAATTAGAATAATTAGAAATTTTATGTTATCTCCTCTATTTTATCTACGATCAAAGACATTCTTCCTTCCCGAGCATCAATTTTGCCCTCAACTATAATGACTCTGTCTTCCGTTAAAAAATCTTTAACTTGACTATAAGTTCTAGGAAAAACAACTAATTCTAGGCTAGCAGTTTTGTCCTGAACCGTAACAAAGGCCATTTCATGATTGCCTCTTTTAGTAAATATTTTCCTGATTCGGGTAATCACTCCGCCCACTCTAACCTTAGCTTCCCCTAATTCTTCTGGAATTAACTCAAATATTTTGTGACTAACCATTTCTTCTAGTTGGGAGAGCGTTTTTTCCCAAGGATGTTCGGTAAGATAAATACCTAAAAGACTTTTTTCTAGACTTAATAGGTCTGATTTCTCAAATTCATCTATCTCCGGTAAATCGTCTTTCATGGTCTTATCGCTCTGGCCGGAACCGGGATTATCAAATAAAGAAGTTTGACCATTGGCTTTTCTTTTTTGATCACTGCTGGCTTGTTGACGAATCTTTTCCATCGCTGAAAGTAAAGCCGCTCTTTTACCAAAACCATCAAGAGCGCCGACCTGAATCAAGCTCTCTAAAACCTTTTTATTAACTTTCTGGTTGTCTACTCGAGAACAAAAATCAGTCAAACTGCTAAATTTTTTCTTATTTCTTTCACTAATGATGGCTTCAATGGCCGCTTCGCCTACATTTTTAATCGCGCTTAGACCAAATCTAATCGCCTTACCGGTTAAAGAATGAGGGTCATTTTCAATACCAAACCAGGTTTGCGATTGATTAATGTCCGGCGGCAAAATATAAATTCCCATTCTTTTAGCTTCTTCTACTGCCCGAGTGATTTTTTCATCTTTAATTGGACCAGAACTGGCCACTGATTCTGCCGTCATTAAGGCAGTCATAAATTCTACGGGAAAATGAGCTTTCATATAGGCCGTTTGGTAAGCAATCATGGCATAAGAAACAGAATGGGCCTTGTTAAAACCATAGCCAGCAAAACGTTCAATGTAACTCCAAACTTTTTCTGCTGTTTTTTCTGTATAACCTTTCTCTTGGCTGCCGGCAATGAACTTTTTCTTCTCTCTGCCCATAATCGCCCTTTTCTTCTTACCAATTGCCCGCCGTAATTTGTCAGCTTCACCCATGCTATAACCGGCCATCAAGTTGGCGATTTGTAAACATTGCTCTTGGTAAACGGCAATCCCATAAGTTTCCTCCAAAATAGGCTTAAGGTCAGGATGGGGATATTTAATTCTTTCTTTATGGGCTTTACCTTTAATAAATTCAGGAATCAGGTCCATCGGGCCCGGTCGATATAAAGCCACCATGGCCACAATATCAGAGAACTGGGAAGGTTTAAGGTTTTTAGCCACCCTTCTCATCCCGGCTGATTCTAGTTGAAAAATACCCACAGTATGACCTTGAGTGATTAACTGATAAACTTTCTCATCGTCCAGGGGTATTTCGGAAATATCCACCTTTTTATCCAGGTTTTCCTGAACTAATTCAATCGCTTTTTGCAAAATAGAAAGATTGCGCAAGCCCAAAAAGTCCATTTTCAGCAAACCAATGGCTTCGTCAGAAATATTAAGGTCTAAAGCATACATATCATATTGGGTAATGATTCTGTCTCCTCGGGACTCTTTTTGCAAAGGCGTATATTCGGTTAAATCCTTATCACCAATCACCACTCCGGCCGCATGAGTGGAAGCATGACGGGCACATCCTTCTACTTTCTTAGCTAAATCTAAAAGTTTTCGATAATGAGGGTCTTTATAAAACTCCTGCAGTTCGTAAACTGAAGTTAAAGCTTCTTCAATAGAAAATCCCAAAGGAATCAATTTAGCAATTTTGTCTGGTTCGGAATAGGGCATGCCTAAAACCCGACCAATATCTCTAATCGAACCTCTGGCTTCCATGGTGCCAAAAGTAATAATCTGGGCTACCTTATCCTTGCCATACTTTTGGGTGACATAATTAATCACTTCATCACGCCGATCATCGGCAAAATCCAGGTCAATATCCGGCGGCGTCGGCCGGTCAGGATTTAAGAACCTTTCAAAGGGAATGTTGTGTTCTAAGGGATTAATCGAAGTGATTCTTAAAACATAGGAAACTAAAGATCCGGCCACGCTCCCCCTACCCGGACCGACCCTAATTCCTTGGGCTTTGGCCCAGTTAACAAAATCCTGGACAATTAAAAAATAAGTGGCAAAGCCTTTTTTACAAATTACTTCCAGTTCATATTTAATTCTTTCTTTTATTTCTTTACTTGGCTGAGGAAATCTAAATTTTAGGCTTCGTTTAACTAATTTGTTTAGATGCTCTTCAGCGGTTTCATCTTTAGGCAAAGGATAAACCGGTAAAATCCATTTACCAATGGGAATTTCCAGTTGGCATTTTTCGGCAATTTTTAGGCTATTAGCTATGGCATCTTTTTGTTCTTCAAAAAGCTGACTCATTTCTTCAGCAGAACGCAGGTAAAAGTCAGGCGAATCCAGCATCGTTAATCTGTCTTTATCAGCGATGGTTTTTTTAGTTTGCACCGCTAGTAAAGCATCTTGGGCTTCAGCATCGTCTTTATCAACATAGTGAACGTCATTGGCCGCCACCAAGGGGATGCCTAACTTTCGGGAAAGAGCAATTAACTTTTGGTTAGCTACTGCCTGGTCCTTAATTTTAGAATGGGCTTGAATTTCTAAATAAAAATCATTGCCAAAAAGGCCCACAAATTTCTTGGCAATTTTTTCCGCCTCTTTTTCTTTACCTTGCAAAAGCAAAGAAGGAACTTCTCCTTCGATACAAGCACTAGTGCAAATTAAACCCTGATGATATTTTTCTAAAAGCTCCCAATCAGCTCTGGGCTTGTAATAAAAGCCTTCTAAATGGGCGGCAGTGACTAATCTCATCAAATTCTGATAGCCCTCAAAATTCTTGGCTAATAAAATCAAATGATATTGATCGGCGTCTATTTTAGCTTGCTTATCAAAACGAGAGCGATGAGCCACATACATTTCCACCCCAATAATCGGTTTTATCTTTTGCCGCCGGCATTCTAAATAAAAAGGAATCACTCCATGCATCACTCCATGGTCAGTAATGGCCAAAGCCTTCATCTTTAATTTCTTGGCCTTGGCTACCAATTCCGGGATTTTACTCAAGCCATCCAAAAGTGAGTATTCTGTATGAACATGAAGATGAACAAAATCCATAAAAATTTCTAATTATTCTAATTGCTCTAATTATTCTAAACAAATTCCAATTAGTCAATTACATTGGGACTTGGAGCTTTAAGAATTATTTAGGTCAATTATCAACCAAAGGATGATCGTCCTCTGGACGAGAAATTAGGTTAATTAGGTTAATTTCTCAAGTAATAGTTTTCTCACTATTCCTGCGTCAGCCTTCCCCCCCGTTTCTTTCATCACTTGCCCCATCAAAAAACCAATTACTTCTTTTTTGCCTTTTTTATAATCCATCACTGCCTTTTGATTGTTTTTTAAAACCTGAGTAATTACTTGTCCTAACTGATCTTTATCAGAAACTTTGTCAGCTTTCTGTTTTTGAATATATCTAACTAATTCCCTAGGATTGAATTTATTGATGTCAATTCTTTTATTGATAATGACGTTGGCTGTGCCTCTTGCATCTCCGCCTGCCTTAACTATGTCTTCATAATAATCAGCTCGTTGTTTATCGACTGTTAGTAGGCTCGCATTATATTCGCTCAGTCGATATGCCTTAATAAACCTTTCCCTTTTCTTATCCGGTAATTCAGGTATTTTTTGAAGTTTTAGAATTTTGGAATTTTGGAATTTTATTGCTGCTATATCAGGTTCAGGAAAATAACGGTAATCATGAGCTTCCTCTTTCCCTCTTTGTAAATAGGTTTTCTGCCTGTTTTCGTCAAATCCCCTAGTCTCTTGTAGGGGAGTCTCACCTTTTTCCAATAGAGCCATTTGTCTTTTTATTTCATACTCAATTGCTTTTTTGACAAACTTAAATGAGTTAATATTCTTCACCTCAACTTTATATTTTGGTAATTCCTCATTACTGTTTACTGTTTTCTGTTTACTGCGTAGTGAGATATTTATCTCACAACGCATTGATCCTTTTTCCATGTCACAATCAGACACATCAAGATAGCGGATAATTTGTTGCAGTTTTTTTAAATATTCGATTGCTTCATCGCTGGAATTAATCTCCGGTTCGGTCACAATTTCTACTAAAGGCACCCCCGAACGATTAAAATCAACTAAACTTACTTTTTCACCCCTAACTATCTTGTGCAATAACTTAGCTGTATCTTCTTCCATATGCACCCGATTAATTCTGATTTGTTTCGAATTTAGAATTTTGGATTTAGAATTTATCCCGCATTTTGACGGGATCCCGCCAAAGGCGGTGATTTGTGATTTGGTGCTTGAAATTTGGAGTTTTCCACTCTTGCAGAATGGTTGATCATATTGTGAAATCTGATAACCTTTGGCTAAATCAGGGTAAAAATAGTTTTTACGATCAAATTTAGATTCTTCGCTCATCTGGCAATCCAAGGCTTTCCCAATCATCAAACACCACTCAATCGCCTTCTGGTTTGGTACGGGCAAAGCACCGGGCAAACCTAAACAAACCGGACAAGTATGCGTGTTAGGCTTAACTCGGAAATGATGAGCGGAACAGCCGCAAAACATCTTCGACTTAGTCTTCAGCTCTACATGAACTTCAATACCTATAATGGGTAGATAATCCAAATTGTTAATTGCTAATTGTTAATTGCTAATTGTTTTTCCAACAATGTAACAATGCAACAATGTAACAATTCTTATAACTTAGGTTTCTTTTTATGCCAATCAGTTATTTGTTGATAATAATGGCCTACCCTAAATAATAATTCTTCACTAAATTGCGGCCCGATTATTTGCATCCCAATGGGCAAATTGTTCTTGGTAAAACCACAGGGGAAACTTACGCCTGGTAAGCCTGCCAAACTACTAGCCTCCACTAAAATATCCATTAATTCTCCAAACATAGGTGTTTTTCCCCAAGCCCCTAATTCTAAAGCTGGTACTGGAGTGGTAGGAGCAATTAATAAATCAACTTTACTAAAAACCCTGTCGAAATCATTATTAATTAATGTTCTAACTTTTTGGGCTTTAAGATAATATTGATCATAGTAACCTGTAGATAAAGCATATGTTCCTAGCATGATTCTTCTTTTGGCCTCTGTTCCAAATGCACTCCTTTTACTGCCATAACGAATTCCATCATATCTAGCTAAGTTTGAAGAAACTTCAGATCTTTGCACTACAGTATAAACAGCTACTGAATATTTTGGATCTAATAGATTAACAGGAATAATCTTGGCACCTTTATTTTTTAAAAATTCTATTCCTCTTCTGACAAATTTAATTATTTCTTTATCCATATCTTTTAAAAAGTATTCTTCTGGCACCCCAATTTTAATTTTTCTTAAATCTATTTTCCCCGAGTTATATAAAGATACCTTTTTCCCGGAAGTGGTGGCGTCCAGTTCATCCTTCCCCGCCACAACCCGTAAGACCAAAGTGGCGTCTTTAATTGTTTTGGTTATTGGACCAGGTGAATCAGTGGAAGAAGCCATAGCAATAACACCATAACGAGAAACTCTACCATAGGTGGGTTTAAAACCAGTGACCCCACACCAAGCTGCTGGTTGTCTTATTGATCCTGCGGTTTCTGAACCAATCGCTCCAATAGTTTCATTAGTCACAATCGCTGCTGCGCTACCGCCAGAGGAACCCCCTGGTAAACGATTTAAATCCCAGGGATTTCGAGTAGTGAAGAAATCAGATGTTTCCGTCGATGAACCATGTGCCCAAGCATCCATATTAGTTTTACCTAAAACAATGGCTCCAGCTGCTTTTAATCTTTTGACAACCGTGGCATCAAAAGGAGGAATATAATCAGCTAAAACTTTGGAGGCAGCGGTGGTTTTAATTCCTTGGGTGCAAAAATTGTCTTTAATGGCTAAAGGAATACCCAATAATGGTTTTTTTGTAAAAATATTTTTATCTTGACCAATTTCTTTGTCTGCTCTTTTTGCTTGTGCTAACGCCTCCTTAGAACAAACGGTAATAAAAGCCTTAATTCTATCATCAACTTCTTTAATTCGATTTAAACAGGCCTGAGTTAACTCTACTGCCGAGAATTTTTTTTCTTTTAGGCCCTTTAGCGCCTCAACTATGGTTAATTGATTTAATTTCATAAATGCGTAAAATGCAAAATTGCACAAAGTGCTAAAATTGCCCGTTATTTATTTTTTAGTTTTTTTTCTAAAGCAATCATTTTAAAATGCAACTCTTTTATTATCTCCCAAATTTTCCCTAAATCATTCCTGTCGATCTCATTTAAATCAACTAAAACTTTCAAGATTGTTGAAACTTCATAACAAGATGCTATCGCGATTCGTAAAAACCTAGCAAACTCTTTATCGTTCTTACGCCCTTTTCCCTCTGCAATATTTAAAACAACTGACGTCGCTGCCCTTAAAAGCTGTGGTTTTAATACATAGTCTTCATGTTTAGGTAGCTTTCCCGCTAGTTTATAAACTAGCTTTGTTAATTTTACTGCTAATTTATAAATGTCCAGATTTTCAAAATTAAATTTCATAGCATCTTCAGCAACTTGTGCATTTTTAGCATCTTTAGCATCAAAAGATACTTTTGATCTTAAAATATCCTTTATATTTATTTTTTGTTCCAGACAAAGCTTCTTTTTGACTTAAACTTTTTTTCACCTCATCTTCCCGCATCACATTTTCTAAACCCGTCACCTGAGAAGTGGGCTTTACTTCTTTAGTATCTAGTTCATTTAAAATATCAATATAGCCTAAAATGTCTGAAAGTTGAGACCTAAATTTTTCTATTTCTTTGGAAGAAAGGTCTAAATTGGCCAATTGAGCAATATGAAGTACTTGTTTTCTGCTAAGCATTAACAATAGTATAAGTTTTTTAGTATAAAAAAACCAGTATGTGTCGGGTTGAAGAAGGGACAGGCAACCATAACGACGCCATAGGTGATGCGATTAGTCTCCTCATTGTGAAACGCCAAGAGGGAGCTCTAAAGTGTCTTATAGATTGTGCTGCTGAGGAAGCCCGAAATGATCCTGGTTATTCATTTGTTGACGAAAGAACCCCGCCAATATTTGTACCTCAAGCACTTATAGGAAATCCTAATTATGTACTTCTATTTGAAAAACTTCCCTCATTCCCCATAGGACAAACAGGAGAAAACTTCCTAAAAGATAAAAGCTAGTTTTTTATTTTTTATTTTTATTTTTACCTTCTGTCCTTCTTTCACTCTTCCTTCCACTATTTTCAAGGCCAGGGGATCGATCATCTCTTCTTGAATAATTCTCTTTAAAGGTCTGGCGCCATATTCTGAATCATAACCTTTTTTAGCTAGATATTCTTCTACTTCCTTATCTATTTCTAATTTAATCTTTTGTCTGGCCAGTCTCGACTCGGCTTCTTTCAATTGAAGTTTAACAATCTCTCTCATCATCGCTCCGCTTAATTGTTCAAAGAGCACTACCTGATCGACTCGGTTAATAAATTCCGGCGAAAAGGTTTTCTTCACTTCCTCTTCTGTCTGCAAATTAGAAGTCATAATGATGATTGTGTTTTTAAAGTTAACCGTTCTGCCTTTGCCGTCAGTTAAACGACCTTCATCCATAATCTGTAATAAAAGATTAAAAACATCTTGATGGGCTTTTTCAATTTCATCCAAGAGAATGACTGAATAGGGTTTTCTCCTCACCGCTTCAGTTAATTGACCGCCTTCTTCATAGCCAACATAACCGGGCGGCGCCCCCACCAATCGCGAAACCGTATGTTTTTCCTGATACTCGCTCATATCCACCCTAATCATGGCGTTTTCATCGTCAAACAAAGTTTCTGCTAAAGCCCTAGCCGTTTCCGTCTTACCGACGCCGGTTGGCCCCATAAAAATAAAAACACCCATCGGCCGGTTTTCTTCGGCAATGCCTGCCCTTGACCTCCGAATGGCATCACTGACCGCTTTGATGGCATCATTTTGATTAATCACCCTTTGGTGCAGTTCTTCTTCTAAATGGGCCAGTTTGGCTGATTCAGACTTAAGCATCTTGGTCACGGGAATATTGGTCCAACGGGAAACCACTTTGGCAATGTCTTCCTCTCCCACTTCTTCTTTAACAAATCTTTTTTCTTCAGGAATTTTCTGCCATTCAGTCCGGGCGGCTTTTAATTTTTTTTGCAGTTCCGGAATTTCCCCATATTTAATCTTGGCTGCTTCTTCCAGTCTCACTTCTTTTTCCGCCTTTTCCAAAACCAGGTTTTTCTCTTCTAATTTTTTGCTTAAGTCTTTGATTTTGCTAATAATTTCTTTTTGTTTTTGCCAGGATAAGGTGAGGCCTTTTTCTTTGGCTTTTAATTCTTCTGTTTCTTTTCTTAGTTTTTCCTTCTTCTGTTTGCCACCTTCTGTCTTCTCTTTTTTTAAAGCAGCCATTTCTATTTCCAACTGGGTGATCTTTCTTTTCAGTTCATCTAACTCTTGGGGTAAAGATTCAATTTCTATTTTTAAAGAACTGGTGGCTTCATCAACTAAATCAATAGCTTTGTCTGGTAAAAAACGGTCAGTGATGTAGCGATCAGATAATTGCGCCGCCGCGATGAGCGCATCATCAGAAATCCTAACCCCATGATGGAGTTCATATTTTTCTTTTAGACCCCTTAAAATGGCGATCGTGTCTTCAACCGAGGGCGCCGAAACGGAGACCGGCTGGAATCTTCTTTCCAGAGCCGCATCTTTTTCAATATATTTGCGATATTCACCCACGGTGGTAGCGCCAATACAACGCAAAGTACCCCTGGCTAAGGCTGGTTTAAGCATGTTGGAAGCATCAATCGCTCCTTCAGCGCCACCGGCACCGACCAAAGTATGGAGCTCGTCGATAAAAACAATATATTTGCCTTCTGATTTTTCAATTTCTTTTAAAACTGCTTTTAACCTGTCTTCAAACTCTCCTCTGTATTTAGAGCCAGCCACTAACATACCGAGGTCAAGGATAATCAGCTCTTTATTTTTCAGGCTTTCCGGTACATCGCCGGCGGTAATCCTTTGGGCCAGACCTTCAACTAAAGCCGTTTTACCTACGCCGGGATCGCCGATTAGAACCGGGTTGTTTTTAGTTCTCCTGGATAAAACCTGCATTAAGCGCCTAATTTCTTGGTCTCGACCAATCACCGGGTCTAATTTGCCTTCTTTAGCTTGTCTGGTTAAGTTAATGGTATATTTTTCCAATGCCTGATATTTGGCTTCAGGATCTTGGTCTTGAACTTTTTGATTACCTCTTATCATTTTAATTACCTCTAATAATTTCTCCTTATTTAAACCTGCCTCTTTAAGAATAGCACTACTTTGGCAGTCTGTCAATAAGAGTGCTAAAAGAAGCATTTCTTGAGGCACGTATTCATCGCCCAATTTTTTCGCCTGTTTTTCTCCTTCCTCTAAAACCCTGACTAATTCTGGAGCAATCGCCGGTTCTTGTTTAGCGCCGCTGATCTTAGCTAAATTATCTAATTTTTCTTCAACTTCAATTTTTAATTTTTCATCCGTAATTTTAAATTTATCCAGTATGCCAGTGATCACTCCGTCTTCATCAGTCAGCAAAGCTTGGAGCAAATGCAAATCCTCTACTGAAGAGTTTTTATTTTCCTTAGCCAAAGAAATAGCCTTAGCCAAACTTTCCTGTGATTTATAAGTTAATTTCTTGGGGTCCACGCTCTTTTTGTCATCCTGAACTCGTTTCAGGATCTATTTACTTAATAAATA
>CAZPUR010000009.1:40474-43016 GCA_964589815.1 uncultured Pseudomonadales bacterium | reverse complement strand
GCGATTTTAAGGCTAAAAAACCAAAAAACCGGAAGTAATTCCCGTATGGAGCTGGATACCGTACTAAGGTCGAACCTGCCCGCAGTTGCTACAGCGTTGCAGGCGGGCCTATCAAAATATATCACGCCAGAGCTTGGGTTACAGCTTTCAGCCTTGAAACAGCACATGGGCGTCGATAATTTTGCATTTGCATAACCGATTATAATCGGTATTTTTCAGAAAGAGCAAGCAGGGGTTGTCTCTCAGAAACTTATTTCTTTTTCTTAGTGGGTGATTTCTTTTGATCAGGTTCGTGTATTAGTATATCAGGTAGTTTTTCTAGATCTACAGTTGAGTCATTAACACTTAACAACTTTCTGTTTACCCAAACAAAGCCTTTATTTTGTGTAATAACTGCAACATCGACCGGTCCACCGACGCCTGGCATATCACCTGGATCACCATGAACGCCATCCGAAAACCTTTGAATAGCAGAGGTTGTTTGAATCATAAGAGTGCAAAAATCAATTGCGTCTTGAATTGTCATTGTGCCCCATTGAATCACGTACTCTAAACTTCTGAGTTGTTTTTGTATTTCCTCTTGGCTACTGTTTTGTGTTATCTGGTTTACAAACTTAAGATTCCCAATCCTGCCATCAAAACCTAATACAATTCTTGAAACAACATCGATTTGGCCGATCCAAGAAGCTCCATATTCTTTACCTTTTTCTTTTCCATCTCGCTTTTTCTGAATTTCACCCGGGATGTAGCAAATGTAAACTTCGTGGTTACCATTTTTATTATATCCACCAACCATTAGACTAATCATGTCAACGCCGCCAACACCCTCTTTCACCTGACCTTGGGGATCCTTAAAGCGGAACTTAACAACATTTTTTTCTTCCTTTATCTCTAAGACCTCACAACCTTGTTTTTGCAGATCAGACTTAATTTTTTCTGGTAGTTTTTTCAGTTGCTCCTGATAGTTGTATTTTTTGTCAAAAAGGTAATGAAGCTTTTCTGCCACCTCTTTAACATCTAACTCTTGCACTTCCACTTCATGCTTGAACTCATCAATGAATTTACTGATATTTTTCATAACACCGTTTTCGGGCAAAAAAGCAAGGCCAGTGATAGCTACACCTACTCTTTTGTTAATTTGAAAAAGCTTCGAAGCATTGTCACTTCCAATTCTCGCCATGCCTTTTCGGTTGCGAAAAGATTGCCTGCTGTCTGTGGCAAAAACGATTCCTTCTGGGGTTGTGGTATTTATTGCTAAAGACATATTAGTAGGTAGAATTATTAGCCAATTTAGGAAAGTTGCAAGAAATATCTCTCAATAGAGCCTTATCATGCCCGATTATGCTGGTTCCAGTTACATCAACCAAGAGAAAGTATCGCAGGTCATTGACATCTCGGGCTGTTTTTCTAGACCAAAAGATAACCTCGCCGTTTTTCTTTAATGCCGCGCCGTAAATAGGGAAATCTACATATTGTGACCATGATCTTAATTCCTTTCTAAATTTTGATAGTACGCCGGATATTCCAGCGCTACCTATTGACTGTGGAAAAAGTTTCATTTGTTCGCTTCCACTGTCAATAATGGAGATATTAGTGGTAGTCCCATATTCTTTTCCGAAGGAGTAGTAATTTTCGGAATTTACCCCTGACCAAATAATTTGGTATTGATTGTTGCCATCTATGACTAAATACCCTGTCTCATTTCCGATACTCGGCATGATGGGGCTAACGACAAGGTGCCGATAGGTCGTGGTCAAGAATTCGCTGGTCGAGTTTTGCAGCTTATCAAAATTTGATTTTTCTGCAACCAGCTGAAGCTGCATATACTCCTTTGCTACCTCGCCATTCTGATCGGATAAAGAGATTAAGCTACTGCTATCTATAAGAGTCTGCCTTAGGTCACTCGATGGTACGCCCTGATGAATAATAACGTTAGTGGGGTTGTACCACTGAAACGCACTAGAGCTTTGAGCGAATGCCAATCCCAGATTAAGTTGGGTGTTTCTGAAAAAATTGCTGTCCTTTTCTACCTCTTGGATCGCTTCCGGTTTGAGCAGAATTGCGCGCGGACGTCTAGGTTCTCTCACTAAATAACCTTTCTTGGCAACTGCATCTAAGAGGTCTTTTACTGTCTGTCGTGAAGAAACGCCCAACTTGTCTGCAAGCTCAAATAAAGTCGGTGTATTTCCAGATTTCTGTCCTTCGTAGATGAGCTTTATTACTTCTCGCTGCCTTTCGGTTAGTCTTTTCATACCAATTAATAATATACCTGACATAGGTAAGGTGTCAAGGTCTATTGTACTTTACTTTACAAATGGGTTCGATCCCCATATATAGTATAAAGCTTTCAAGGCTACGGCAAAAGTGGTTAAAAGTGTGGTTCGAACCGAGAAAAGCTTGATTTTGAGGCAAAAATTGGGAGAGGTCCACAGGAAGTTCGATATGGAGCGGGATAGGGGAGTCGAACCCCTCTTCTCAGCTTGGAAAGCTGATGTTGAACCGATCAACTAATCCCGCCTACGCTAAAGCTTCGGCGAGGCAG
>CAZPUR010000009.1:1863-40374 GCA_964589815.1 uncultured Pseudomonadales bacterium | reverse complement strand
ACCTCGCTTTAGCCTTGTGATTATTTTTTTAATTTATTTAGTATTAACTCACTAATTCTTTTATTATCCGCTTTGCCCGCTAATTTTTTTACGGCAATACCAATTAAGGCTCCAGGATGAGGTAGATTCGGATTCTCTTTAACTATTTGCTCAATCTCTTTTTCCAATTCCTCGTCAGAGAGCTGCTCAGGTAAATAGGTTTTTAAAATACCCATTTCTTTTTGATTTTTCTCCACCAATTCTTCCCGGCCGCCCTTTTTAAATAACTCTATTCCTTCCTCCAAGTTTTTAATCTGACTCAGAATCACTTTAATCACTTGTTCATCAGTTAATTCTTTTTTCCCTTGGTTGATTTCTTCATTCTGAATTTGGGCATTCAGAAATCGCAAAACCTCCAACTTATCCTTGTTTTGTTCTTTTAAGGCCTGCTTAATTTCCTCAAGAATCTTGGCTTTAATCGTCATTATCTTATTTTAGCCAAATTACCGCTAGTTGTCCAATTTCATTTTTTTCAGTAAGATATAATGAACCACATCAAAGATGGGTTCACTATAATAGTAAACCGTTTGAATTTACTTGCTTCAAAATAAACAAAATGATTAAGAACAGGCGTAAATTCAATCTGGTTTATCTATATTTTTATGGCTACCAATAAAGTTTATAGAAATTTTAACCAATTGCCCTTGGTGGGTAGATTTTTTAGAAAATTTGATCAACAGGTGGCCCGTTGGGGCTTACAGCCGGCGATGCGCCTCTTGATTAATCATATTAAAGTTAAGTTTCAAGTAAACGGCTTAAATAAAAAAACCAAAAAGATTTTAGCTAGTAAACCGGTTATATTGGTTTCCAATCACCCCCATGCTTCGGATGTAGTCCTTCTTGTCGCCGCTCTACCTGAAAGAAAAGATATTAATATGATTGCTTCATTTGAGTTTTTAAGTATCGGCCCCAGTTTTGCCTCACATCTGATCCCGGTTTATCTTAAGGAAAAAGTGCACAAAAGCAGTAAGAAATTATCCAGCCGTCTTTGCCGTCACCTCAATCTGGTAAAGATTTTTCCTGACGAAGAATGCCAAGAAAAGAACAAAAGGAGCCTTAAAAAGGCAGTTAAAAAGATAGAACAAAATTCTTTAGTAATTATTTTCCCGGAAGGGGAAAAAGAGGGGCAAAAACTTTGGCTACCTGGAGTAGTCAAATTATTAAAGCAATTACTCAAAAATAAAAAAGAAGTTTTTTATGTTCAGGCCTATGTTAAAGGAACTAGTTTTTTTGATCCTTTTAGAAGACTGATTAAAATCGGCTGGCTCTTTCCCAAAATCAAAGTCAGTTTTTCTTCCCCTCAGCCAATAAGAAAAATTTTAGAAAAAGATAAAGACTGTGATGAAATGGCTCAAAATTTAAGAGAAAAATATTGGGCCTGGGTCAAGACTTTAAATTAAGTTTCTCCTTTTATCTTAAGACCACATTATTCCTGCTTTATGAAAACCATAAGCTCAAGTAAAATATAGCTAATGAAAGTAAAAACAAGTAAAATATAGCTAATGAAAGTAAAAAATTGTACCTTTTATATTGTCCGCCACGGAGAAACTCAATGGAATACAAAAAGGCTAATACAGGGCCACAAAGATTCTCCTTTAACTAAAAATGGTATTAATCAGGCTAAAAACATTGCCAAACTTTTTGAAAAAGTTAAATTTAATGCCATTTACTCTTCTGATCTCTTAAGGGCCAAAAGAACCGCAGAAATTATTGCCTTAGAAAAGAAAATGGTTGTCAAAACTACCAAACTCTTAAGAGAAAGGTTGCTGGGAACATTTCAAGGCAGAAAAGTGCTAGAGCTACACCAAGAGCTTAAAAAACAAATTGAAAAAAGAAATAAACTGGCAAAAGAAGAAAGGTTTAAATTTAAAATGGCCGATGATATTGAAAGCGATGAAGAACTAATGGCTCGTTTTATTACTTTTTTAAGACAATTGGCTATTACCAATAGCGGGAAAAAAATCTTTATAATTACCCATGCCGGAATAATGTATGCCTTTCTTATTCATCTTGGTTGGGCAGAATATGAAGAACTTCATCCTGGAGCCATAGGAAACACCGGCTATATCATTTTAGAGTCTGATGGAACGGACTTTTTTATTAGAAAAGTTATGGGCGTAACTAAAGAAAAAATATAAAAAGGTGTCGGAGAGCCGGGATTCGAACCCGGGACCTCACGGTCCTTCACACTGTAAAAAGCCTATAGTCGGGGCGGTCGGACTCGAACCGACGACCTTACGGTCCCAAACCGTACATTCTTCCACTGAACTACGCCCCGAAATTTTACAGCGCAAGAACCGTGCGCGCTACCAACTGCGCCACTCTCCGAAATTTCAGTTTACACTAAACGCAGTAAAGTGTGCCTTTTTTAAAGGCAATTCGAACCTATTTCAAAATAGACTATTGATATTTTAACCCAAGCTATATCTGATGTCTAGTTGCGACTGATCGCAAGCCTGCTTGCGATACCGCGGGCTTGAAACCACCAGCGCTGATGGGCAGGGGGTGAAAAGCGATCAGATTTGATTGTTTTAAAACCATCGCTTTTCACCTCTTTTTATACTTCTTTTGTAATTAAGGATTACAGAACCATAGATATATTACACCCATTAGTTAGTCCTGAGAACTTGGCAAGAAGTTGTCAGCAAACTGGCAATAATGAGCTATTGATAAGTTGCTGATAACTACCAGCAACTTAAGCTAATGAAATCTTCTAACAGTCTATTGACAAACCACCAGTGAATCTCCACCGAGTTTGACTTGGTGGCTTCTCTCAAAAATTGAAACTCAACCCTGCACCCTCCCGCATTTTGTGGGACTGGTGCATTGGGTAAAAAACTCAACATCAATTTAGAAACAACCAATAAAAAAACAATAACCTGATTAACAACAAAACTATCAGTAATCAAAAAAACTAATGACTAAAATCAGTAAGAAAACAGTAAGAAATCAGTAAGAAAACAGTAAAAAAACAAAAGAACTTTACAAAACAAAAAGAATAATTCAATTAATTAAAGTTTGCTTTTGAAAAAGGATAGCCATTAAAAAAACACTCGTTAAAAAAAACAGCCGCTAAAATTTGCAACCGCCACAGTCGCTCAGCGCTTCGCGCTGAGCTTGCTAATCCTAAACCAAACAACAAAGAAATTGCAGCCGCTTCGCTCAGGCCCGCCTTGCGGGGCGGGCCTTCACTCTGCTATTTTGCCGGAAGGCTACCTAGTCCCAAACCTTCCCAACAATTTCATGATAGGCTTCTGTAGTCGGAAGCCTTTTAGCCCCGCATAAATGCGGGGCTTTTTAATTCCGAAAGTTAGTCCTCCTCCATGAAAATTTATGCTAGTCCCGAAATGCTGGCTTGCTTGTCTGCTCCCTCGTACAGCCCCGCCACGGGCGGGGCTATACTTCAGGAGCAGTTTTTCCTCTTCGCTCTTTTCTCATTCTGCTTTGCAGAATTTATATTAGAGATTTTTTTTGGCGGGGGGATACAAGTTGCTGGGAAAAATTTTTATATATACAAGAAAAAAGTTTGGGGTTTTATATAAGTAAGGAAATATAAAAAATTTCCCAGCAATTAAGAAAAGAAAAAAAGGAAGGAAAGCGAAGGGGAAAAAACTAGTTCCATAAGTTGGTTATTTTTTCTTCCAAATCTTGTTATTTAGTTCCGAAAGGCTGAAACACAGCCATCCCAAACCCCCGCCCTCCACTACAAAATGGTAGTTGCCTGCCCCAGTTCCTCACCTGGGCGCCCTTGGGGGGCGCCTTTCCGAAACTCCGTGGGCCAGGCGGCATACTTGCGTAAACGCAAGCAATGCCGCTTGGTCTTCACTTGCCCAATTTAGGATCGCTTTACAATCTCTTCCAGCCCTTTTTACTTCTCCATATTGTCATAGGCCCCGCAACATGCGGGGAAAAAACAAAAAGGGCTATCAGTCTTTCTTTTCTAGGATATGAGCGTTCGTCACTGGGGTTATTGCTCCGCCTGCCCCGGCTACTGCTATTGATACCCCCTTATTACTTTATAGTCTAGTGTAAACAATGTTAGTTGCCAGCCTTTTGTAGTTCCGCACAGAGAAAAAAAACTAGGCTTCCAGCCTGTTTTTTTCCTTTTAGCCATGTGCGCGCCTGGGCAGGCGGAGTTAAGGCTTTACTGTTTCGCCTGGAAAAAACTCTTCCTGTTTCACAAAACTCCTTGCCCCAGGCGAAGAAAAAGAAAAAGATTAGCCCCGCAAAATGCGGGATTATGAAACATCCAAAAAGGATTTTAAAAGAAAAGAAGAAGTTACTGGCAAAAAATTTGGGAAATTTTTTCATAGCTGATATAATATAAAATGTAGAAATATTGAGTTAGAAGATATAAAATAGTTTTAATAAATAATAATGACAATTGCTGAATCACGTGCTAATCATATTTATCGTGGAGAAAGAGTAACTCCCGTAGAGGAAATCCCTCTAGAATTTCAGCAAAAAGTAGTCTTATCTGATGGAGATGTTCAGATAATTAACGCTAGGCTTTGTTATAATTGCGAAATTTCAACTGATGGTAAGCGGCGCTTCGTTGAATGTGGCTCAGTGGCTTCTGATGCAGAAAAACAAGGGTTCTTTCCGAAATAATAATTAAAATTTTTTTAGTCTGAAGATAAAGAATTCATAGATAAATTCTGATTAATAAATTCAGAAAACCTTGATAAATCTGATAAAAAAGGTATAATAGGTATTGTTTAATATTGTAAGTAAGTAACAAGGTAAAAATATGAATAGAAGTGAAGTTTTGAATTATAAACCGCCTACAGATCCATACATTTGGGAACGGGATCAAATAGCTTCTGATTATGTTAAAAATCTTACTCGTGCTTTTCTATATCTAACCGAAAAGTGTAATTTAGAATGTCGTGGTTGTTACGCTTCTGCAGGGCCTAGTAGGCCTGAAGGAAGCTATACTTTTATGAGAGATGCTGTTTTAAGTGCTAAAGAATGGGGGGCTAAAAGCATAACTTTTATGGGCGGGGAACCAACTATTTGGCCTCATACTTTGGAGCTGGCAAGGGAAACTGTAAACCAAGGGCTTCATGTAGTAATTGATTCCAATGGAGATAAACCAGCTCAAAAATTACTTCGGGATTTAGTTGAAACAATTCCAGACGTAACAGAAAAAATAAGACTTAATATTTCCATTGATTCTCATAGAAAAGATAAACACAATGCCGCACGTGGTGAAAAAAACAACTATCAACATCTAATGGAAACAATTAAATTGGCCCAAGAATTGGGCTTTACTATTTCGACCTGTACTACTTTAACTTCGGAAACAGTTGATGAAGTTTTTGATACCCTTTATTGGCTGGAAGGTTTAGGGGTTAGGGAATCTAATGTACATTTACTTTCTTATGAAGGAAGAGCAATGAATTATCCAGAATTATTGGTTCCGGCGCGACAATGGCTTAACACAGTTAATCGTTTAGTGGCTCATGGTCCATTTGAGAGTTTAAATTTAAGATTTCCCGTGGTTTTTGGTCCTATTAAACCGGATGATTTAAAAAATACAGTTTTAGCGAATAAAGATGAAGATTGGGTTTACCGTTGTATTGGTGAGGGTAATTCTGATAGATTAGGAATTAGACCATCTGGTTCAACTCATGTTTGTGCTTTAGTTGGTTTTGCTGGACTTGCCAGCTTTCAGGTTCTTAAACAAGGGAAACTAGTTACTTTAAATAAGAATGATTGCCGTAAAGAATGGGGGCTGTTGCCCCAACACGAACTTGAACTTTATAATTTTCATGCTGAACATCCAACTTTAGGTTGTCCAGCTACAGTTAGTACTGGTGAGGTTAGCAAATACGGAGATCCAAGCTTTGTTCATTTGTGCAGGAGTGTTAAAATAATTATTCCTTCTCGAAAATCAGGAAAGGATTATTTTGTGAAACAATATCCTGCTAATCCTAATTTATCAAAAATATGAGTCCAGAAAAATCACCTCTAAAAGAAAAAAGAATACAAATCGGCGTTCAGGTTTTTATTATAAAAAATAGTTGTCTTTTAATGGGTTTAAGGAAAAACTGTTTTGCCGCTGGAACTTGGGGGCTACCAGGTGGTCGGTTAAAATTTGGTGAAGAAATAGAAGAAGCGGCTTTACGAGAATTGCATGAAGAAACGGGTATAGAAGCCGATGGCATTGAAATTTTTGGCGTTTGCAATAACGCTTTTCCAGCAGGCAATCATCACTTACAAATAGGGTTAATTGCCCATATAAACAGTGAGAAACCTGAAATAAAAGAACCAGATTATTGTGAAGAATGGTCCTTTTTTTCTTTAGATAGTTTACCTGATAATATCAATCCAGCTACTGTTGGATTATTAGAGCAGTTCAGAAAAAAATGAGCAAAAAAATCAGCAAAATTAAGAACATTACTATTTCTGGGAAAATTTGTGTAGGAAGCTCTACTTTAGCTAAAGCGCTTGCTAAAAAATTAAGTTGGCGTTATATTAATATTGGTGATTTTTTTCGAGATTACTGTAAAAAACATGGTTTAAAACTTGAAGATACAGAGGCACGATCTGACAAGGTTAGACGGAAGGTAGATTATAAAGGGAGAGAGGCTTTAATTCGAGATAAGAATATTGTTTATGAAGCAAAACTGGGAGGATTTTTTGCCCAAGGAATTGAAGACGTTTTAAAAGTTTTATTAGTTTGTGATGATAGTTTACGAATAGATAGATATTGTAATAGAGAAAATGTCACTGTAGCTGAAGCAAAAAAATCCATCCGGAAGCGGGAAAGTCAAAACCATAAAGTTTGGTCTAAAACTTATCGATTAGAATGGAACAAATGGATTGGAGGCAAACCAATTAATTTTTATTCTCCTGAAAAGTATGACTTGGTAATTGATACTTTTAAAAACAGTAAGGAAGAAACATTAAAAAAAGTTTTATCAAAATTGGAGGTATATTATGAAATTTAGCTATAAAACGATTGTTATTAATGCTCGACCATCAACTTTAGCAGAGAATGTGGTGAAAAGTAGAGAAAAGGAAATCAAAGATTTTGAGAAAGAACTCAAGAAATTAATGGAGAAATATGAGATATGGACTATTTGGGGTGAGCTTTTTCCCACCATCCAAAAAGACAAAAGCAATAATTTTGCTTTATGATTGAGCGATTAAGAGAAAGTTTAAAACCACCTGAAGCTTCTAAGAGCGACGGCTTTGTTTATTTAGTTGGACTTCCAGGGAGTGGTAAAACTACAACAGCAAATCTTTTAGGTGAAAGCTTAGGTGTTTCTATAATTCCAGAATTTTTGGAGACGATACCAGATTTTGTTATCAACGCTCGAGTTAATTCCTCTCTTGAGCAACAGATGGAAGCTCAACTTTGGGTTTTAAATCAGCATATTCAAAAAAACAGACTTTTAAAGGAAAACGGTAATTTTGTTGTGGTTGATAGATTTTGGATTGATCCAGTTATTTATTCCACCCTATATCACAGAACTGTTTTTCACACTATTGTTGAACAAGCAAAACAACAAGATTGGCAACGAGGCTTAGGCGTTTTTCTTTTTGCTGATCCAGTAGTTGTTAAAGAAAGACTTATGCAGAGAATGGAGTTAACCGAATCTGAATGGAACAAAGATTGGTCTAATTTTATAACTACTTTACATAAAACAATTTTAGATTTTTTAGTCGATAGTGATTTTTTATCAATTGACACTTCTCGGAAAACACCGCAGGAGGTTGTTGATATTATAAAGAACAAATTATAAAGCTATTTTAAAAGTGTGCCATAAAAACCTTACTGTAAAAATTTTTTAGATTTGTGTTAATATTAAGTAAGTATGAGTAATCCTAGGGCACAAAGAAAACTAACAGCTTCAGAAAAATACTCCAAATTCCTTAATCTTCCTAGAAGATTTCTCAAAAAATTAGGTTGGAGAGAAAAACAAAATCTGGAAATAGAAATAGATGAAGAGAAAAAGAAACTGACAATAAAAGACGCTAAAAAATTAAAAGAATTATGAGTGATTTAAATGAAAATCTTCAAAAAGCCCAAGATTTAGTCGACCAATACCTTGTTCTCCTTAAAAAAAGAAATGAGCTGGAAGAAGAATTTTCAGTTCATAAAAAGAGAATAGCTGAATTTTCCAAAACTTCCAATATGAAAAGCTTAAAATCAGGGAATATTCTTCTTTATGTTTCAGCAAAGCTTAAAACAATCTTTCCTAAAAAAAATACTCAAGATAGAAAAATAATCGAAGAGATTATGAGAAACTCCAAAGAATGGGAATATGCCATTAAATTTGATGTCATTAAACTCGGTGAAGCTTATGACAAAGGCAAACTCTCCAAAGAGCTAATGGATAAACTAGCCCCTTATACTAAAAAAGCTAAAGGGGATAAACCATTTAAACCAGATAAAATTAGATATTTGCTCTCAAACCCTTTTTACACCGGATTATTTAGATACTCTGGTGAACTCTATGAAGGCAAACATAAACCCTTAATCAGTAAGAAACTTTTTGACCAAGTGCAAAAGGTATTGGAAAAAAAATGCTGGTCTATTTTGGCAAACAGAAAAAATGGGAGAAACAAACGGCCATATCATCCTTTTGTTTTCTCCAGATTAATCAAGTGCGGCGAGTGTGGTTATCATATCAGTCCAGAAACCCATATTAAGCATTACCAAAACGGGAATAACCAATCCTTTACCTATTATGGCTGTACGAAAAAATCCAAGACCCAAAAATGTTTTCAACCATATATTAGAAAACAAAAGGCAATCACAGATTTACTTAAAATCTGTCAAAAAGTTTCTTTAAATCCCCAGGTAGGGAAACTAGTTTTGGAAAGATTATCCAAAGATGAACAAAAGCAGACGCTTAATCTTAATTTATTCAGCCAGAAATTAAACCAACAACTAGATGGAGTTAAAAACAAGCTCAATAAGCTCCTAGATTTACACTTAGACAGCCTGATTGATCAAGACCAATACTTAGAAAAGAAAAACAATCTGGTATCCCAAAAGAAAACCATTGAAGAAAAGCTTTTAAATCTGGCTGAATTTAAAGATGAAGGCATAGAGTCTGCTAGAAAGTTTATTAACCTGACAATGCAGGCTCATAAACTTTCTTTATTCTTAAAAATCGCTCAAAAAAGAAAAAAGAATGGATTTAAAAATATGTTCAGGGATGAAAAAGATGAGGTTCTAAAACCACAAAATCAGCTCAATGGTCAAACAAGATCTGAACCTAACCAAAATGCTGATTTTACCCTGCAAAGTAAGGAAAACAGTCCTTTAGAAGTCAAACTAGCCTCATTTTTTCAAAAAGCAGATCTGAACCTATTTTTAAAAGATAAAAGAGTAGGATATATCAAGCAAAAACAGTGGGCGTGCCTAGCGGCACGCCCGACAGTTCGCAACTTGGTGCCAGAGGAGAGGGTCGAACTCTCACGGCCCAATGGGCCACAGCATCCTGAATGCTGCGCGTCTACCAGTTCCGCCACTCTGACTTTTAATTCACCTGTCTACCAATTCCAGCACCCTGGCATAAAGTTATTTTTTCCGCCTTTGGCGGAAATGTCTACTCCTCCTCCGCCCTTGATATTGCACTCGGCTTATTCAGCCGTGTTTTATTCAGGGTGCTTCGGAGGACAGGCAATTCCAGCACTCTGACTTTTAATTCACCTGTCTACCCGCCTAGACTCGCGTTGTTCGCCGACGCGAAGCGGGCCCACTATTTGATCTAATTTTACCAAAAAGTCTGAATTGAGTAAATCGAGGCTCGCGGGAATTAAAAAAATTAACCCTAGACAAAAAAATTATCTTATTATTATAATATTCATAAACCTCAACAAACTTATTATGGAACAACCAATCGCGCCAGTAAAAATCAAAAAAAAGACCAAAACTTTTTTGGCCAGATTTACTGATTTTGTTTCCGGCTTTTTGGGAAGCTGGTGGGCGGTCATTTTCCACACTCTCTGGTTTACTGTCTGGTTAATCCTTGATTTTGATATTAATGTTTTGACTTTCAGTGTCTCTTTGGAAGCCATTTTCATTGGCATTTTTCTTTTAATGTCCGCCAATAAAGCCGAAACTTTAAGAGATAAAAGAGAAGCCAGGCAGAGAGTTAATGACAGGAAAAGGTTGGAAACTGACATCAAACTCGATCAAAAAGCCGACCGCCAGTTAACCGAAATCAAAAGTCTTCAAAAACAACTCCACCAAGATATGAAAATAATAAAAAGAAGGCTCGATAAATTACCCTAAGCTTTTTTGAATTTTTCTTTCAGCCTGGGCTAAAGAAAAACCACCCACAAAAGCTATTTCCTCTACCAACTGAGTTATGGCCTGATTAAAAATATCCTGCTTGCTTTTGGTAAAATTTGCTGTTTTGTCATTTTTTTCAGCCATAAGCCGTTTTAAAACTTCAATATTCTTATAAGGATCATTTAAATTTAATATTTCTTTGGCATCAAGAATATTAATTGATACCTCTGTTCTTGATTTTCGGGAAAGTTCTTTAAAAAATTTATTTAATTCTTTTTTTATCATCGGCAACCTAATATTGGCCCTGTCGAAATTCTTAAAAGGAATAGAGAGAGTTAATCTTCTATTATAACCTGTTTTGAAGTAAGGTTTATAAAGGATTATTGTTTCTTCTTTACTGGCTGTCTTTATATTTTCAATTTTAAAAATCCTGTATACTTTATTGCATCTAATAATTTTATCCCCAACTTTTAGTTTTTTATTATTTTTCATAATTCCGCTTTACTTTTTCTCTTCGTCAAGAAAATCATGAAGGTCAAAGGGAGTTAAGTAAAAATTTTCTTAATGAATGTAGGTATATTATAACACTAATCTATGGAATTAACCATTATTATGTTATAATATCAACATATCCCTTAAGGAGGGATTTATTAACACCTGTTTCTTCTAGTTAGATAAGAAGAATCCTCCAAAGATTTTTTCTATACACCAGACAGAGACAGTATTTTAAAACAGAAAGGTGGTGAAAAAATAAATGTCCAAAAAACTATTCGTTGGAGGGCTTCCTTATAGTGTAACTAGCTCCCAACTAGAAGAAATGTTTTCTAAATTTGGCAAGATTGTTTCCTGTGATGTAATCTCTGACAGATATAGTGGTCAAAGCAAGGGATTTGCTTTTGTTGAAATGGAAAACGATAAAGAAGCAGATGAGGCGATTAAAAAGTTAAATGAGACTGAGCTGGAAGGAAGAAAGATTGCTGTTAATGTTGCCAGACCAAGAGAAGAAAGACCGAGGTTTGACAACAGAGGTGGAGGCTATCGCTAACTCCTGGTCTAATTTCTTATAGATCCAAAAGCCATAAAAGCTAAAAAGCCAATTTTACCTGAAAGACGTCATAAAATCAGGTGTGTTTTTTAGTGCTAAAGCCTTGAGTCTGTCGAGGGGTTGCGAAGCATGCCTGTCCAGCCCTGAAGGA
The DNA here is from genome assembly GCA_964589815.1 of uncultured Pseudomonadales bacterium. Taxonomy (GTDB): domain Bacteria; phylum Patescibacteriota; class Microgenomatia; order UBA1400; family UBA1400; genus CAZPUR01. The sequence continues at coordinate 28,881 of CAZPUR010000009.1, read as the reverse complement.
GACAGAGCTCAAACGACTTATTCAAGATTCCTAGTTTTCTGTTATAATTTTAGGGTAATATGTTTAAAAAACACAAGGCTAAAAAAGTAAGTTCCCGAAAAAGGGGTCAAATTCCAGAAGATATTCTTAAAGAATTAAGAAGCGTTAATTCGAATTTAATTAAACAAAATTCTTTCAGAAGAGGTTTTTTTCTCTCTGTCGTTCAGGGGATTGGAACCGCCATCGGTGCCACTCTCTTTGCAGGTATAACTATAGCCATTATATATAAAATAATTATCTCTATTGACACGTTCCCCTTGATTCAAAAGATATTGCCTAAATCCGCTGTTGAACAATTTATAAGTCCTCCCCCTAGCAAATAACAATTTTTCGGGTGAACATAGTATTATTGGATTTTTAATGCTGCGAACCGTGGATTTATCCGGTTCATCCTAAAAATTCCTGGCCGTTTTTATTAAAATCAAAATACCCTCATGTTCTTTTCTTATTTAAAATATATTTAGATTAAATATTACTCAGAATTGCCCCTTAGTCTTGCCTTGGGTAGGATTTTTTTTACTGCTAAGATTATTTTTTTCATTTGGCTATCATTAAAGGGTTTAATCTGTAAATATTTTGGGTCTAAACAATTCTGAGGCCTAAAGGACTGAAGATAATAATTGCCATTTTTGCCGATTACTTTTTTTAAATCTTTGGCTAAATTTACGATTGTTTTTTTATCATGAATGCCCGGCACCACTGTGGTTCTAAATTCATATTCTAACCCAGAGCTTGAGATTATTTTGATAGATTTCTTAATAGATTTGATTAGTTTTAAGTTTTGTCCTCCAGGGGACGATCGGCCTTTGGCCGAAATTTTGACATTAATTGCTCTTGAATATTCATCAAAACTCGATTTTACATCCATGGCAATAAAGTCAATGAGTTTCTTATCAATTAAATTCTTTAAAACCTTTGGGTTACTGCCATTGCTGTCTAATTTTACTTCCAAACCCAAATCTTTAATTTTTTGACAAAGATGAGGTAAATCTTTCCAAATAGTTGGTTCTCCTCCAGTAATACAAACTCCATCTAAAATCTTTTTTCTTTTTTCCAAAAACTCAAAAAAATAGTCTTCTGGAATAGGTTTAATACCTGACTTTTTAAACAGTCCTTGTGCAAGTAAATCTTTATTATGGCAAAAAGGGCATCTAAAATTGCAGCCAACGGTAAAAACCGTACAAGCCACCCGGCCTGGGAAATCAATTAAAGTAGTTTTTTGCAATCCGCCTAAGATCATAAAGTTTTTATCTCGTAAAAATAACCAGCATAATCTTTAATAAATAAATATTCTTTTTTTATTTTTTTTCGTAACATAGGTTTGAATTCCATATTTTTTACACTTAGCGATTAGCTTTTTTTATTACCAACTGCCAAGCAAATATGCTCATAGGCTATTTTTGGTTTTATTTTAGTAATAAATATATCTGCTTTTTCTTCACTGGAACAATGTAGGGCTATATGTAAAATATTTGTCATTTATATTTTATTTTTTCAAAAATTTCTCCAATTTCTTTTTTGGCTGGTAAGTTTGTTTTTAAAATCGGCGTTAGGCTGGCAATGGCTTTAAAAACTCTTTTATCATAAGAAATTTTACCAAATAATTTATCCTTAAACTCTTTTTTAATTTTATTGCTTAAATTCTTATTTATATCCCATTTATTAATTACTACTCCATAGGTAATTTTAAAGTGTTTAATGACTTGTAAGACTCTTTTTAAGTCTGAAAGTCCGGAGGGAGTAGGTTCAGTCACCAATAAAGCAAAGTCTGATCCTTGCAGGGCGGCAATAACTGGACAGCCAGTCCCGGCAGGTGAATCTAAAATCATTATTTGATGATCAAAATTTTCGGCTCTTTTTTTAATTTCTTCAACTACTTTACCTGAACCGATTTGGCCGGGATAAAGTTGGGCCGAAATTAAAGGAAAACCATAAACATTATTTTTTATTCTCACTTCAGCGTTTTTAACCCGTTTCATAGTAATCGCTTTTTGAGGACAAATAGCTTCACAAGCAGCGCAGCCTTCACAAAAAAAATTTACAATTTTCAATTTACAATTTTCAATTTTTAGCGCATTGAAGGCACAGATTTCAACACATTCACCACACAAATTGCATTTCTTTTTATCAATAACCGGTATTTCATTAGTAGATATTTTTTCAACTTGATCCCATTTTTCATCCTCGCCTAACCATAAATGCAAATTAGGTGCGTCAACATCGCAGTCAACCGCCACAATTTTTCTCGCCCTAAACCGTACTTGTTCTGGTTTAGGGTTGGCAAAAAGCATTGCTAAAACAGAAGCAATCATGGATTTTCCCACGCCTCCTTTTCCTGAGGCAATCACGATTTTACTTTTTTTCATCGTTATTTTTCCAATTATTAATGGTTTAGGCCGCAAACTCCTGATGAACAAGTTGGGCAGGATGACTCATTCTTAAAACTATTTTTAGAACTTTTTCCTATAGAAAATGCTTCCTCCCAAACTCTTTTTACACCCTTTGTTTTACATTTCGGACAAACAATATTTTCTCCGTCTGATTGTTTCATAGGAAAAATGTCAGTAAATTTATGTTTGCACTTGGGACAACGAAAAGTATAAGTTGGCATTTTATCTCCTTTTAAAAGCAATGGAAATTAAAAAAATTAGACTAGCAAATAAAATTATTAAAGGTCCGGCAGGCAGATTAAAAACCTTAAAAGCCAGAACTCCCAAAAAACAAGAAATAGTGCCGATTAATAAGGCTCCGTAGGAATATTGAGATAAACTATGAGCAAAATTTCGAGCTGCTGCTGCTGGCGTAATTACCAAAGCACCCATAAGAAGTGAACCGGTCACTTTAATGCCTAAAGCAACAACCATGGCAATACAGGCTAAATAAATAAAATTGTATTTTTTAACTTTTATACCTTCCACCTGGGCTAAATTTTCAGAAAGATTCAGTAAAATCATTTTGGAATAAATCTTTTTTAGAACAAAGAAGGTAATCATAGATACCACTATTGAGATTAAAGTGTCTGCCAAAGTAATTTGGGAAATATCGCCGATCAAAGCGTTAGAAACTTCACTTTCAGGTAGGAATAAAAAAGCAATGGCGACACTGGAGGTAAAAACAATTCCGGTTAAGGCCTCCATTGGTAATTTAGTCTTTACCTCAAAAAACCAGATTAGAAAAATGCCTAAAGCTAAACAAGGTAAAGCTCCCCAGGAGACATTAAAACCTAAAATTAAAGCTAAAGCCACGCCAGGCAAAGCGACGTGGCCCAAGGCATCGCCAACCAAGGCCATTCGTTTAGTAATCATTAACGAACCCAGAAAACCGGCCAGGCCGCCAATAAAAATGCTGACAATTAAACTATAAAGAAATTGTGTCTCCATAAATTTTAGCTAAATTTTGAGAAGTAATTACCTTCTCAGGTTTACCATAAAATAACTTTGTTTTATTCAAAGCCAAAATTTTGTCTGCTTTTTTACAAACCTCGCCAATTTCATGACTGACTAAAATGATTGATTGATTTCTCTTTTGCCAAAGTTTTACCAAAGAGTCATAAATTGTCTTTCGACCGTGAATATCAATACCCACCATGGGTTCATCTAAAAGAATAACATGGGGATTGTCAACCATCACCCAAGCAATCAAGGTTCGACGTAATTGACCTGAAGAAAGAGTGCCTAGTCTTTTTTTAAGGAATTTAGCTGAGGATTTTATCCCCACCCTCTGAAGTGATTGAGAGATCTTAATCGTGCCTGACTTTTTAAAGTTAAAAAATTCCTTAACACTTAGGGGTAAATTTTCAGAAACATCAAAATCTTCTGGCACATAACCAAGATGAGTTTTTGGCTTCCAGTAAATAGAGCCTTTAAAATTGAAAAGACCAAGTAGAGTTTTAAGCAAAACAGTTTTGCCAGCCCCATTCGGCCCTAAAATCACCAAAATTTCTTTTTCTCTAAGACTAAAGTCTAAACTTTCGATTACTCTCTCTTTGGCTAGTTCAACATTAAGGTTTTTAACCTCAAGAATTAAATTATTTTTCATGATGATTTTTATAAAATATTTAAACTTCCTAAGTTGCCTTTTGAATAGGCTTTGACTAATTCTTTTGAATAAGGAACTTGATAAGCTGTTTTTGTTTTTGTTTCCCGGCTGATTTTGTTAACCAGTTCAATTTTCCCCAAATCGGCCTGATTAACAACAATTTCCGCCGGGATATTAAGGATTTTTAAAAGATCTAAAATCAGTTTTAAGTCATGAGCGCCCAGGGGCGTTGGTTCGGTAACAGCATAAGCTAAATCAACATCAATTAAGGCCCTAATCACGCCGCAGTGTAAACCAACAGCGGTGTCAAATAAAATATAGTCAGCCTTAACTTTTCGAGCTAAATTTAGAGCATATTCTTTAGTCTTAGTAACAATCGGGCCAGTTTCATCAACCACACCGACTGATCTGCCGGTAATTAAATAAAAATTATCGTTAATTTTATTTTCAAAAACCTGGCCGATTAATTTTCTCTCAATCTTTATGGCTCTATGCGGACAAAGATGCCAGCAAAGTCCGCAGCCAGAACATAATTCGTGAATAAAAATAGGGTACTTGCCCGGCGCCTGGAAAACAGCGTTTGAACGGCATTTGGAAACACAAAGACCGCATTTTTGACATTTTTCCCTGTCGAGCTTTGGAAATTGGGCATAGACCCGCCTTCGCCAAGGCTTCGGCGGGCAGGTTTTTTTATCTAAGTCAACACCCAATAACAAATGAAGATTGGGGCATTCAACGTCACAATCAACTAAAACTACTTTCTTATTTTGACTTCTTAATTTGTTAGCTAAAAGAATAGAAACAGTTGATTTGCCTGTTCCGCCTTTGCCACCGGTGACTCCAATTTTCTTTAATTTTTTATTTTCCATTTTTAACTTTTAATTTCTTTTGTTGCTTTCCTTAATTGGATAAGTCTACCGTCTATAAAACTTTTTACCGCTTTTTCAACAGTTTTATCTTTTGTCTGATAAATATCAAACAAATTTTCTCTTAAAGAGTAAAAGGCAATCTCGCCAACTTGTTTAGTAATTAAAATATTGCTTTTTTGTTTAATAATTAGTTTACTAACAGCCAACCCTGCTTTTACTTTTTTTTCCTTGTGGGGATTTTTCAAAAGATAAAAACCTTTAAGCTTATCTTTCTTAAGATTCATAAATAAAAAATAGGGTGCTCGGGCAAATTGATCAGCAATTTTAGAATCTAAGCCTTTTTTGGCAATAATAGGTAGGACTAAGTGTTGCCAATCGCTTTTAAAAGGTTCAACATGAACCATAAACGATTCTATTTGAGGAACTCTTATTTTAACCTCTTCTTCAATTTTGTCAGCTATCTGATGGGCTTTATTAACATCAACAAATTTTCTAATGCCAACCTTAGTTTCTCCTAAAATAAAAGGGCCTGATTTTCGTAGACGCAAGTCAAAAAACTCTTCAATCCCGGGTATCAACTCTATGGCTTTAATCACTTTTTGCTCAATTTCTTTGGCCGGGCTGACATCCATCAAACTGAAAATAGAGTTTTTAGCAGCAGCAAGGCCAATTTTTAAAATCAGAAAAGAAATAATAATAGTAACTAGTCCTTCAATATAGGAAATGTGATAATAAGCGGCTAGGGTGCCAATAAAAACAGCCATTGAAGAAAAAAGATGAGTCCTGTTTTCCTTTCCCATAGCAATTAAACTTTGAGCATTAATCTCTTTTCCAACTTTAATTTCATAATTGCCAAAAAAGAACAAAGCCAAAGCATCACATAAAGAAACAGTCAAGGCCAACAAAGGAATTTTAATCTGAGAAAAAGAAGAAAGTCTTGCATATCCTTGGTTGATCATTTGCCAAAAGGCATAAAGGATCAAAAAAGAAATTATTAATGTCCCTAGGTTTTCTGCTTTATAGTAACCATAAGGAAAACGCTGGTCAGGTTTTCTTTGGGCTATTTTTAGACCAAACCAAGAAGTGATAATTGATAAGATATCAGAAGCACTATGGATAGCATCAGAAATAAGAACTAGACTGCCGGATAATAAACCAACAACTGTTTTCGCAACAACTAAGGCTCCCTCCAGCCAAATGGCAATACCGGCAACCCTTTGTCCCTTTTTAAGACTTTCTATTTCTTTTTTCATTTTTTAATTAACCTAGCATTTTGTTCCAACCACGACCCATCCCTTTTCCTATACCCATTCCTAAAGAAAAAGCATTTTTGTCTAACGGTTTAAGTTTGCCGTCTTTATATTTTTCTAAAGCCTGTTTTGCCGTTAGATCAGAAACTCCAGCAAAAATTTTAATCCCAGAAGCACTAAGAACGCCAACAGCTTTGGGGCCAAAATTACCAGCTAATACTGCTTTTACTTTTTTATTGGCAATCAGCTGGGCCGCAGAAATTCCTGCTCCTTGAAATGCTTGGCCAGCAGTGTTTTTAATGACCCCAAAGTCATTTGTTTTTGTGTCAACAATTAAAAAATAAGGGCAACGGCCAAAACGAGCATCCACTTTAGCCTCTAAAGTTGTCCCTAACGAAGCAATAGCAATTTTCATTTTTCCTTCACCTCCTAACCATTGGACTACCACATTTTGGACATTTAGTTTGATAACAAGGTATACCGACCTGATGAAATACCTCATTTTTACAATCTGGGTTGGTACAAACACAAGTGCCTGCTGGACCAGCAGCAAATGGTCCTCCCATTCTGCCGCGTCCCAACCCTCGACTCCTACCAGCTCCTCGGCCAAAACCTCTTGGACTCATAATAAAATCACCTCCTTCAATTCTTACTAGATCATTGCTCTAGGTATTTTTGGCCTTGTTATTCCTTAAGCAATTACTTAAAATAATTATAACCATCTTTATAATGAGAAACAAACGGGGCCAAGAACTAAAGAAAATCCGAGATGAAATCTGGCATCTAAAAAATTCTCCGCTCTATAAATATCGTAAAAAGAATAATTATTATCCGGTTATAGGGGAGGGGAATCATTCTGCCAAAATTATTTTTATCGGTGAGGCGCCAGGCAAAAATGAAGCAGAAACCGGAAAACCTTTTTGCGGCCCAGCCGGGGGAATCCTGGATGAGCTTCTAGAATCTGTTAATATCAAGCGCAAAGATGTCTATATCACCAATATTGTTAAAGACCGACCGCCAGGAAATCGCGACCCCAACCCTAAAGAAATAAAAACCTATTCTCCATTTCTGACCAGGCAACTTGAAATAATTAAGCCTAAAATTATTGCCACCTTGGGTAGGTTTTCTATGGAATTTATTATGAAACTTTACGGACTTGAAGATAAATTGCAAAAAATAAGCCTCTTACATGGTCAAATTTTTGAAACTAACGCCTCATGGGGAAAAATTAAAATAATCCCTTTTTACCATCCTGCTGTTGTTCTTTATAATGCTAATCAAATTACTTCTCTTAAAAATGGCTTTCAAGCTTTAAAAAAAGGAGAATAATGCTTTCTTTATCCAAACTGCTGAGCAGGTAGGTCTAGACCCTCTTAGTCATTATATCAACTTCTCCATCCAGGGCTAATTTTAGCAAAATAGGTTTACGCTGGGCAAGGCAAGCAAAGTGAAACAAATAAGACAGTATAAAAAAGAGTGTCTTAAAGCTTTTTTGCAATAGTCACCACTCTGTGCCTAGGTAATTTTATACCTTTTTCTGTCATAAATTTAGCAGTGTATACTTCCAGAAATCTTTTATCTTTGTCTGAATCAAAATCTTCAAAGATAGGAACTCCTTGTAAAAATAAGTCCAAATCTTCATAAGATGCGTAGTACTCATTATAGAAATAATCTTGAGCAAAAACAACTTCAAAGCCTGTTTTTTTTAGTTTTTGTTTATCTTTTTCTAATCTTGAACTGTTCCATCCTGTGAATCCTTGCCCACGACCAAATATTTCTTTAATTTCCTGACAATCTTTTTCACCTATATTTATACCAATAAAATAACCGCCTGATTTTAATAATCTTTGAAATTCGGAAAAAGGTGTTGGACCACGACGAGAAAAAATTAGGTCAAAATATTTATCAGAAAATAATGTTTTGCTGGCATCTTGGAGTTTGAAAATAATATTTTTGACTTGTAATAAATTTTGTTTTTGTCTGGCAATTTTTAATAATTCCTTGGATGTGTCAATTCCTATGATAGTTAAAAAATATTTTGCTATTTGAAAAGAAAACTTTCCGTCACCGCACCCAGCATCGAGGGCAATTTTGTTTTCATTTGCCAAACCAAGCAGTTTTTTCTTAAAAATTTTCTCCGGGTCTCCATTTGGATATTCGGAAATGTGTTCTACATGGCTTTTACCAAAGGCGTATCCTCCAAATTTTTTAGCTACCTTGTCGTAAAAATTTATTGTCATAAGAGAATTATACAACAATGTTTTACTAAATATTTATAAGTCGTAATAAAAACGGCACGATTCTTATTGTTGGCAATTTGTATTTATAGGCAACTTTGTAATAAATTTTTCTATATTCATTTTTTCGCAAACCGTGCCTTGTCCTTCCGAAACTTTCCTGTCCATCCATAGCCCTATCGGAGGAGGAAGCGTAGAAGGGGACAGAGTTCACATAAAAAGTTCATAAACTTTTCAGTGTAAACGAACCTATTTTATGAGTAATTATACAATTTCTCTAAATCTCCATTTAAAATAATTGGCTTCATGGCTAGAAGCTCAGCTGTATAGGACATTTTTGGAAGAGGATATAAACAATAAATTTTTTTTCCAAGAACATAGCCAAAAGCCATCTCAATTAGAGTATTACCACCAATGTAACCTGAAACACCTTTTTTATCAGGATTGATAACCAGAACTACATCATGTTTTTTAATAAGTTCATAATACTTCTTAATCACATCATATTTAGTTTTTTCTTCTGCTTCTTCCGAGTCTATAATGACTTTACGATTTTTGACTCTTTTTCTTACTCCCAGATTTTTACAACCATGGGGAATTTCCACCTCATGACCTTTAGCTTCCAATTTATCCCTAATTTCAAGAATCTCCCTAGTAGCGGTTAATGAGCCACAAATAATAATCTTCATTTCTTTTATTTTAACATGTTCTTAAACTTTTAATAAATACTAAAAAAGACTGAAAAATCAGTCTTATTTATTTGTTGCTGAGCAACTCGGTCTAGGCCCATTCTATCCTATACCTCATATGTTCGAATCCGAAAAGATTGAGCAGTTCGGTCTAGGGCCTGTTAGTCATTATATCAACTTCTCTTGCCTGGCTTAATTTTATCAAAATAGTTTACGCTGAGCAAAGCGAAGCGAGACAAATGAGACAGTATAAAAAAGAACGTCCCATTTACTGACATAGTTTGATATAATTATCAAATCTCGCCTTCATCCCTAAAGTAGATAACAAATGCTAATATTCGTTAAAATACTTCAGAATATAAGCAAAGGGGTTTGTTTTTATTCTTAAAGCTTTCCCGTCTTTAATTGATGTACATCTTCATCAACTATTAACTTAACGAGATCTTTAAATGACGTTTTTGGTTCCCAACCTAGCTCTGCCTTTGCTTTGGAATAATCTCCTTTCGAAGGTGTAATTTCAGTTGGTCGCATAAATCGTTTATCTGTCCTAACATGTTTTTTCCAATTTAATCCCATGTGTGAAAAGGCTATTTCACATAAATCCCTAACGCTATAAAGAGTATTTGTGGCAATAATATAGTCTTGTGGTTTATCTTGTTGAAGCATAAGCCACATTGCAGTAACGTATTCTTTTGCATATCCCCAATCTCTCATAGCATCAAGATTTCCGAGCTTCAGTTTGCCATTTTGAACTAAAGAACCCCCTTGTTCGTCTAATAGTGAATTATTAATTTTCAGACCTATACATGCGGCGGCCATGCAAACTTTCCGAGAAACAAAATGTAAGCTTCTTCGCGGGCTTTCGTGGTTAAAAAGAATGCCGCCGCAAGCAAACAAGTTAAATGATTGACGATAGGTTAATGTCATTAAATGAGCATAAAGCTTTGCTATTCCATAAGGATTATTGGCAAAAAATGGTGTCTTTTCATTCATAATTTTTTGATCAACACCACCAAATATTTCTCTACTTGTTGCCTGATAAAAACGGGCATCTGGTTTATGTTTTCTTACTGCTTCCAAGACTCTTACCGGTCCCAATGCAGTTATCTCTCCGGTTATCATTGGATGCCGCCAACTATCCGCGGGTACAGATTGAGCCGCCAAATTATATACTTCGTTTGGCTGGTACTTCTTAATTATATATTCGATTGTTTCGGGATCCATAAGATCACCATATTCTAAAGTAATCTTTCCCTTAAGATGTTCAATATTGGGATATCGATAATTTGTTGATCTTCTTGCAAGCCCGACAACCTTATACCCTTTATCCAAAAGAAATTCTGCAAGATATGAACCGTCTTGTCCTGTAATCCCGGTTATAAAAGCTGTTTTTTTATTAGACATAAACTTTAATATGTATAAATATTAATAAGATGTATAATATCTTAAGGAATATTTAATTAACTGTCAAGGCATAAGGGTGATAATATAATAAAGAATAAAAGTATTATGCATAAATTCTTTTTTTCGCCTTCGTTAATGTGCGCTGACTTTTTAGACATTAAAAGTCAGATAAATCTTTTATTAGATAATAAATTTGAGTTTCTCCATTTAGACGTAATGGATATGCAGTTTGTTCCAAACCTGGCCTTGAATTTTGATCTAATCAAACAGTTACAAAATATTCCAATATCTAAAGATATTCATTTAATGGTAAAAAATATTCCCCTTGCTTTAGAACAACTACATGTGCGCAAAGATGACTATATTTCTTTTCACATTGAATCCTCCTTTGATGTTAAAGATATGGTTGATGCTATTCATAGAAAAGGAGCACATCCTGGATTAGTCATTAATCCTGACACTTTAGTTAAAAATTTAAGACCTCATATTCCCAGGGTTGACCTTATCCATCTCATGTGTGCACAGACTGGCTTTACTGGACAATGTTTTATCCCTGATTCATATGAAAGAGCTGCTAAAGTCGTTAGTTTGGTTCAAAAACTAAACCCTACCGTATTAGTAGGGGTGGATGGGTCGATTGGCTTTAAACAAATCGAACTATTATCAAATCTTGGAGTTAATGTGTTTGTGTTAGGAACTACTTGTCTGTTTAAACCAGACTTTAAAGATCAAGTAAAACGATTTATGAAATTTAAGCAAAGGTTTTTAAAAACAAATCATCCGAATGGTATTCGGTAATACGATTCTTTACCATGATTTACATTGCATCTGATCATGCTGGACTCATCTTAAAGCAGACAATTATTGAACATTTGAAGCAAAATAGCATTCCCTGCACAGATCTCGGTACTTATTCTCCTAAACGAGTAGATTACACAGATTATGCACAAAGGGTCTGTAAAAAAGTTATAGTAGGAGAAGAAAAAGGGATTTTAATTTGTGGGACTGGCATTGGTATGAGCATGGTGGCAAATCGATTCAAAGGTATCCGTGCTGCAGTATGTACCAATGAATACATGATTAAGATGGCAGTAAGACATAATAATGCCAATATTTTATGCTTAGGAAGTCGAGTAATTGGAGATGAAATTGCAAAGGGAATTGTGAGCATCTTTTTATCTGAGAAGTTTGAAGAAGGAAGACATAAAAAAAGAGTTATGAAATTTGATAAAGATAAAGTTAACCGTTAGAACGAAAGGAAAACATGAACAATATAAATAGACTAACGTATAAACCTTTTGGCCTTGATAATAAATTTGTAGTTGAGTTTTGGGAAAAAATTCCTAGTTATTGGAAACCCGAGGAAATTTTACAGTTTAAAAATGCTTTGGTTATTGTTGATACATCAATCTCCAAAAATTATGTAGATAATATTTTAAACAGGCTTCGGAAAATTGGTTTAAACCTTCATATTTTTAATTTTAAATTTGGCCCAAAATCGCTTAAAAATCTTTCCAATATTTGGAGAAAAGCTGTTTGTTGTGTTCCAGAGGTGTTAATTGGAATTGGGGGCGGTACTACCTCTGATCTAGTTGGTTTTGCTGCTGCTTGCTATCAAAGAGGAATTCCTCATGTCCTCTTTCCAACAACGACTCTCGGAATGACAGATGCCTCAATTGGAGGAAAAACAGCAATTGATTTTGCGGGAGTTAAAAATTCAGTCGGAGCGGTACATTACCCAATTCTTGTAGTAAATATTCTTAAGTCTCTTGAGAATTTGCCAAAAGATGAGTTTTGGTCAGGATTTGGTGAAATTGTAAAAGCAGGGGCTTTATTCGACAAAGAATTCTTTTTAAGATTAGAAAAATTATCTAAAAATAAAACTATAGATTTAAAAAACAAAGATTTGTTGGACATCATTAGACATTCTGCTCATCTTAAAATGAAAAATTCTCAGGAACCTCCACAGCATAAGATTAAATTACTTTACGGGCATGCAGTAGGACATGCTTTAGAAACTTTATTAAAAAACGCCAAACACGGAGAGTGTGTTGCTATTGGAATGAACATAGAAGGTGCGATTGCTTGCTATTTAGGTATCTGGAAAAAAGATGAATGGTTAAGACAAAAAAGATTATTAAAAGCATTTGGTTTACCAGTAGAATTTCCTAAGAAGGTAAGTTTGGATTCTCTCCTTTCTAAAATGCTTCTTTATAAAAAATTGGTTACCTCTGAGGGTTTCCAATTTATCTTGCCTAAAAAGATAGGAGAAGTCGCATCTACTAGCAGAAATGGATGGTTAACAACAATTTCTAAGAAAGAAATAAAATCTATTTTCAAGAAGATACTATAAAAAATAAAAGATAAAATTATAAATAATTGTCTATTCTGATATGTGTGGAATTATAGGAAGCCTTTATCGTAAATCAAGTAATTTTGAAACCCACTCCGTACGTATGAATTTACTCAAACGCATGATAAAAAGCGTTATTCATAGAGGACCCGACGCTCAAGCTTATTATACAGATAATCATTGTTATCTTGGGTTTACTCGTTTAGCATTTGTTGGTGGACCAACCTCTATGCAGCCCTTATCAAACGAAAACAAAAGTTTATATCTTATCTGCAATGGAGAAATTTATAATTATAAAGAGTTGAAAAGGGGGCTCGAGAGAAAAGGACATAGATTTTCAACTTTTTCAGACTGCGAAGTAATTCTTCATCTTTATGAAGAATTTGGTAAAAAAACAGTGGGGAAATTACAGGGTCAATTCGCTTTTGTTTTATGGGATAAAAATAGAAAACAAATCTTTGCGACTAGAGATAGATTTGGAATTTGTCCACTTTTTTACTGTAAAGCTTATAATAATTTTATTTTTGCTTCAGAAATGAAAGCCATTTTTGAAGACTCAATGATTTCTCCTATTCTTGATCCGCAAGGACTGGCGGAAACGGCTTTTATTTATTCTCCTACTCCTCCAAATACTTGTTTTGAGAACATTAAAAGAATTCCCCCTGCTTATAGCCTAAGCATTGATCTTAAATCTTGGAGAATAGATCTAGAGCAATATTGGCACTTACCCCTGATTCATAAAAAATCAATTAAAGGGAGTGATGATATTAATAAATTAAAAAAGGGGCTTAAAGAAAAACTTGAAAAAGTAGTAACTACATACACTAATCATGGAGATGAACCAGTGGCAGTAAGTATAAGTGGAGGAATAGACTCATCAGCTTTAGGTTATTTTAGTAAAAACACACCTGGAAGAATAAATACTTCATTTGGAATTAAATTTTCAGATCAGCAGTTTGATGAATCATATTTTCAAAGAAAATTAGCCAAATTTTTAGGCTTTAAGCATCATGAAATGTATTGCGATGATCGACTAATTTTAAAAACCTTACCACAAGTTATTTGGCATACAGAAAGTCCTCTTTTCCGTACAGCTGCAATTCCCTTGTTTACTTTCTCTAAATTTATTTCTGAGGCTGGATTTAAAACCATATTGAGCGGCGAGGGAGCAGATGAATTATTTTGTGGATATCCTATCTTTCTGGAAGGAGAAATAAGGGCAATTTTCCTTAACAATAAATCAGAAAAAAGAGCTAAAAAAGACCTTGAAGGTTTTTTGCAGCAAGAAGTTAGTCTAAATGAATTTCAAAAAATGAAAAGGGAGTATCAAACCAATCCAAAAATAATTCCTGGATTCCCTTCCCATTATTCACGCTGGAAAGCTACAAAAAAATTACTTAGTCTATTCAAAAAAAATTATTTAAGAGAAGGGGCAGACAGAATTGCCCTTAGATCTCTGAGAACATTTATGGGAAACAATCAGGAAGAAATAACCAATCTTGGATGGGCTCAACATGCAGAAATTATTACCAAACAAGAAGGGTATATTCTTTCTTCTCAGGGGGATAGAGTTTTTATGGCCCATGCTGTAGAAAAAAGGCTTCCTTACCTTGGTGAAGAAATTGCCTCCTTTGCGTTGCAAATTAATGAAGATTTAAGACAGCATGGAGTGAACGATAAATATATTCTAAGAAAAATGATGGAAGGGCTACTTCCTAAAAAAATAGTTCATAGGCCAAAACAAGGATATTTGGCTCCAAACGATACGCCTTTTTCTCAAAATAAAACTAAGGGCAGCTATGTTGAGGAGCTTTTATCAGATAGGATGATTAAAAAATCAGGATATTTTAAGCCGGAAATGGTTAGAGATATTAGTTCTAGGCTGAATACCCTTTGTAAGGAAAAAGATCGTAAGTTTATTGAAAGTGCTTTTGTATTTATCCTTACTACGCAAGTACTACATCATTTATTCATAGAAAAAAATAAAGGCTTACTTTCAAATTAAGAAGTTAAGTTTTTTGAGCAATTAAAGAAATCCAATATGGACGCACTATAAGATCAATTAAGTGGCATTGATGCTCAAATGGAAGCTGGAGAACTCTTTTAATAAATTGAGCATTGGTAGAATAATTACGAATATCCAAAGAAATTTCGTTATCGTAATAATCCGTTAAGCAAATTATTTTCATATTCTCATTCTTTAACCATTTTATTACATCTTTTAACTTTAAATGCTGTTCCCAAACATGAAGAAATTCATCAACTATCCAATTTTTATCTCGAACATCGACAGGCGGTGCTGTAAATATATTCTTAAAAGTTTTATCGCCTTTTATCCAAGCTTGAACCAGATTAATCCGAGCCTCAAAATCCATAGAATCTTTAAGAATAGTATCTACAATTTCTTGTTGAATTCTCCGTTCCCAATTTCCATAATACCCATAAATACCAGTACGAAGAATACCACCTGATTTGAGCGCTCTGCAAAGCAAATGAATCCCTTTTTCTGGATCAGATAAATGATGAATTGTTCCCCACGAAACTATATAAGTAAACCGTTCACTATCTTTTATATTTAATATATTTTTCAAGTAGCTCTTGGCTCTAGCATTTACATTTTCTCTTTTAAAATTCTTATTTGCAATTTCTACTGACTTTGAACCAATGTCATAACCTATAAATTTAGTTTTAGGAAACTGTAAAGCATAGTCCAACATCATTAATCCTGTACCACAAGCAATATCAGCAAAAGTCTGACCATCAGGATTTATTTTTAACTTCTTAAATAATTTGTAAACATAAATTGCATGGTTTTTATAACTATATCTGCGCTGGGGTGGAGGAAAAGGAAATTGGCCATACATTTTTTGTATTGCCTTCAAAATTTTTCCCTGCATTGAAGGTTTCTGTTTAAGCTTACCAGTAAAATTTTTTTCTCTAATCTGTCTATGTAATCTATTAAGCATAAGATTTTCTGGCTTTTTTGATTAAAAAAGGGTTTAAATTTCAGTCTACTATCATATAGTAACAGACAATACCCTTCTTTTTCATTAAAAACAGTTTTATGGTAAATTATTTTACTGGGTTAGATAAAAAATGCAAGTCAGTCAGCATAATTTTGATTATATTTACGCTGAACAGCTCGGTCTAGGACCTCTTAGTCCTTTTTTGTTAAAAACCCTAGGTGTTCTCAATCCGCCAGCTGGCGGAACCTCCCAGGTGGGAAACCCAGATAATAATCTAAGGAGATTTTCTAGTGAGGGAAGTTTAAAGATTATTTAAGTAGGAGGTGTTAATCCATATTGGAAATCCTATTAATCGATAAAGATGATAGTTTATATTTAAAGTGGTAAAATAAATATAAGAATATCTTACCAGGGGTTTGTATATATTCAGTTTAACAATGACAAAAATAACAAAAGAACCACGAAGAGAGATAATTGATGACTTTACTCATGAAATTGAAGTAAATAAAAGAAACCCCGCGGAGCCTACCAAATGGGTTATAGACTTCAGAAACGAACGAACAAATAATAGTCCACGTCCCGTATCTGAGGTTCCTACTAATATTTTGCGTTTTAGGAAGGATAATGGTAGGATAGCCTCTGACGTTTTAAGTTTTGAAAAAAACTATAGACCTCTTTCTGAAGTTGAAATAGAAGATCAAAAAATCCTTGGAAAATTTTTGTATAACAAGGATATAAAAAAGACAGAGGAATTAAAACGCTCCTTACTTCATGGTGGCCAAAGAGAACCAGCGATAATAACTTGCGATGGGTTTTTAATTAATGGCAACAGAAGAAAGCTTGCCCTTGAACTTCTTCAAAAAGAATTTCCAGAGGATCCTAAATTCCAAGTTTTAAGAGTAGTTATTCTTCCTAGCAAGACTGATCCAGGAGGTTCTCCTACAGTTAAAGAGATAGAACAAATAGAGAATAGATGTCAACTTCAGAGTGATGGGAAGGCAGAATATTATAACTTTGATCGAGCTCTTTCTATCCGACGTAAAATTGAATCAGGAATGCCTCTAGAAGTCCAGTTACGTGATGATCCAAATTTTATTAACTTATCTCAGCGCGCCTTTAAGAAAGAAGTGAAGAAAATACAGGACGAATTTCTTGGTCCATTAGCGTGTGTAGACAACTATCTCAGTATATTGGGCAGAGATAAACTCTACGATACTGTATCAAAAGGCAGAGATGATCCAGAAGGGAGATGGCAAGCTTTCATTGATTATCATAAAAACGTTCATCAAAAATTACTGAATAGGAAAAAATTAATAGAAATTGGTGTTGAGGAAGGGGAAATTGGCAAAATAGAAGATGCCGCATTTAAAATTATAAGAAAGCGTGAGATTCCCACTATAGGTAAAGTTCATGAAATAATGAGGTCTTTTACTAAGTGGTTGGCGAATCCTGAAGCAAAGATAGAAATATTAAAAATTACAGAAATAGATAATGATTTATCTCAAGAAGAAAAAGTTGATAAAGAAGGAAAAGAACTTGACCCTAGAATTATCGATAAAATTTGGGGTGGAAAAAATGAAACACAAATAACAAAACACGTTAGAATAGCTAGGAATTTTTTTGATCATAGTCAGATCGCTGAAACACCTTTAACTCTTTTAGAAGCTGCACTCAAAAAATTAAAGCATGAAAAAATGGAGTTAAGATCTATTCAAATATCTGATCAAGATAAAGCTAAAAAGTTGATCCGTAGTATTAGGGAAAGAATAAAAGAAATTGAGCATGAATTTTATCAAATAGGAAAACAACTAAAAAAACGTGCTCCGGACGTTAATTAATCCTATGTTGATGGATTTAAAGAATGGATTTTTGATTCTTCTGAATTGTGATTTGAAGTCTTCACAAAAAAGTCAACTCAACTATTGGGGATTTAGAAGAGACGGTGCTGGTTACAAAAGAAAAATTAACGATGATGGTAGTTTTTTACTAAAGATAGTTAATTTTTTTATTAATGAAGACGTCCAGTTTTCATTAAGTAATAGTTGTAAAGAGGTACTAAATGCGATTAAAAAGTCTAATAAAAATTTTGGAAATATTTTACAAGCTGGAAAAAAATTTAAAGATGGGGTTTATCAGCAAAAAGAGGTTCAAACTATTACTACAGATTTAAGCAAAATTCTTGCACGTCCTTTAAAAAAACACCAGTTGAAAGCAGCAACACATTTATATCTTGTCAAAAATGGTGCAAATTTTTCAGTTCCGGGCAGTGGTAAGACATCAGTAGTTCTTAGTGTTTATGAAAAATTGAGATTGGAAGATAAAGTTAATATCATATTTATTGTTGGACCGCCCTCATGTTTTCAACCATGGAGAGACGAATTTAAATTAACCCTAAATAGATCTCCAAAATACCAAATTTTAGCGGGTGGTAATCCGGGTTTAAGAAAGTCTTCTTATTTTGTTGCTACAGATGCTAGAAGACCAGAATTATATTTATCAACTTTCCAAACTCTCTTACAAGATTATCAAGATGTAATAACTTTTATGCGTAGAAGGGGAATAGACATTTTTTTAGTTATAGATGAAGCACATTATATAAAAAAAATTGAAGGAAATTGGGCAAATATAATACTTGATTTAGCTAAATACGCTAAGTTTAGATGCGTTCTTACAGGAACACCAATGCCTAGAAGTTATGCCGATATTTACAACTTGTTTGATTTTTTGTGGCCCATGAACAATCCAATAGGGGTAAATTTAAAAATAAAAATGCAGCAACTTGAACGTCAGAATAATTATTCTCAAGTCAAAGAAATCCTTAAATCAAATGTTGGACCTCTTTTTTATAGGGTAAGAAAGTCTGATTTAGGACTTAGGCCCCCTATTTCACATAAACCAATTCTTATTGATATGAATGCTTATGAAAAAAAACTTTATGATATTTTAGAAAATCGCATTGTAGAATATGGTAAAGAAGATTATATAAGAAATGCTAATATAGTTAAATTATTAAGGCGAGGAAGAATTATAAGACTTAGACAATGTACCTCATATGCTAAACTTCTTGCAACGGCAATAGAAAATTATAACGAAGACCTATTAGAATCTAATCCCGATCTAATTAAGATAATTAAAAATTATGATAATTATGAGATGCCTGGAAAGCTAGAATATCTATTAAAATTTATTAATAAAATACAGAAAGAAAAAAAGAAGGTTATCGTTTGGTCCAACTTCATAAAAACCATTGAATTAATTCATTCTACTCTTACTAAAAACCATATTTATAGCAAACTTATTTATGGTAAAACACCTATAGAACAAGAGTCTATAAGGAAAGAAGAAACCCGAGAAAAAATTAGAAGAGAATTTTTGGACTCCAAGAGTGGTCTAGATGTTCTCATTGCTAATCCAGCAGCGTGTGCCGAATCGATATCTTTACATACAACCTGCCATACTGCCATATACTACGACCTTTCATATAATTGTGCTCAATACTTACAATCGTTAGACCGTATACACAGAGTTGGTGGCTCTGAAAAGATTGATACCCATTATTATTTTCTGCAGTATAAAAATACAATCGACCAAGATATCGCTCAGAACCTAGACGATAAAGCAAAAAGAATGAATGATTTAATCGAAGAAGACTATAACATATATAGTTTAGATATGGTTGATGAAAATGAAGATGAACAAGCATATAAAAGACTATTTAGTAAAAATAAAAAATGATAATTAATTTCGATAAAATTTCTTGGCAACAAATTCTGATCTTGTGTAAAGTAATTCATTCATCTTCATCACTCAACATTAAAACAATAGCTAGATGGTACAACCTTGAATCGATAAACTTCCAAGATACTTTAAAGTTTTTAGAAGAAGTTAAAGTTATCAAAACAAAAAATGAGAAACTCTTACCAAGTTTAGCATTAAAACGAGTAATTAAACTAGACCGCGAATCTATAAAACAATTTTTTATAGATATTTTATTCCAAAAGAAAAACAATCTATTAAAATACTTTGGGGAATTTTTTAATGGTTTTGAACAAAATCAAGATTCTTATGGAATTGTGCCAACAACACAAGAGAGATTGAAATACAGTGGAGTAAGAAACTTCCTTATTGGTCTTGGAGTGCTTCACTTTGAACCAATCACGAATAGGTACTTTATTAAAAAAGAGTTTGCTACCACCTATCTTTCTTATAAAAATATTACATATGACCAGTTTGAAAAAAGGATTAACTCAGAAAAAGAACTAGGTTTAATTGCTGAACTACTGATTTACAAATTGGAGAAGAATAAGTTTAAAAAAAATACCTATGTCCAAAAAAAAATTCGTCACGTTTCGCTAGAAAATGTAATGGCAGGATATGATATTAAAAGTTACGAAATACGAAGGGACGGGAAAATTATCCCTAAATATATTGAAGTAAAAGCAGTTTCTTCAGATGATTGGAAGTTTTATTGGTCAAAAAATGAGATTAGTAAGGCAAAGTGTTTAGGTGAAAGTTATTATTTATACTTAATTCCTGTAAAAAATAGAAAAACGCTCGAGATAACGGCATTACGTCAAATAAAAAACCCTTATCGCAAGGTATTTCTGAATCAAAAGCACTGGAGGCAAGAAATTGAAATTCTCTCCTTCTCTATAAAAATTGAAAAGCACTCTAAATAGAAGTATTAATCCTTTTCATGGCGGATTTACAATATTTGGATTTTATATCTATTCCTATAAATTTCCTTCCTAAATTTTTCGCAGCTACACCTGTTGTTCCTGACCCTATGAAAGGATCTAAAACAACGTCTCCCTTTTTAGTAAACAACTTAATAAACCAAGATGGTAAGCCAACTGGAAAAACAGCACTGTGATTTTTATTTGAACTTTCAGTAGCCATATGTATGACATTAGTTGGATAAACTTTCTTTCGTGTTATCCAATTTGAAACCTTTCTTCCAAGTCCGCTGTTAACTTTAGATTCCCTTCTTTTTTTATCTTCCTCACTAAGATTTTTGAATCTTGTTTCCGCCCACTTTCCCCTTGGTATCATAACTTCTTCTTGAAACATATTGAATCTTTTTTGTTTGTTAAATTGAAAGCATGGTTCCCAAGCATCCCGAAATCTATTGGGCCATTTACCAGGAAAAGAATTTTTCTTGTGCCATATAAACTCCTCTGTCCAAAACCAACCTTGTTTTCTAAGTTCTAATACTAAATTAAGAGCGTATATATGTCTTTCTCCATTGGCCGCACCATCTTTTATGTTCAGTATAAAAGTACCGCGAAGCTTCAAAACCCTATAAAATTGTTTGGCCTTTGGTAAAAACCAATCTATATATTCATCGGGATGAATTCCGCCATAAGTGTTTTTTCTTTTATCTGAATATGGAGGAGAAGTAACGATAAGATCAATAGAACTACTAGGAAAAATCTTAAGAACATTCTCACAATCTCCACAAACGATACTATTTAACGGCATTTTTTTTCTGTTTATTTTTCTACTATCAACTCTATTTTTGCATCTAGATTGGCATCGATTCTGCGTGTTAAGCATTGTGATAATCATTATATAAAAAAATTCTTTAAAGGTCCATACCCAATTTTATCATTCAGGGACGTCATTCAGGGACGTACATGAAATTATTTGCTATATCAATTTAAATTTAGAAAAATCCGTATTAGTTTAGATTTTCAAACTCCCAATCTGCGCGAACCGTGAACAGAGTTAGAAGCTTTTATTTTAATAATTATCTAATAAATTATATATTTATTTATTGTTTTTAGAATTTAAATAATTTCCTGCCATTTTCTTAAAATAAGTATTAAAAAGTCTCTTTTGGAAGCGACGAGTTTTTACACTCCAAGATAAAGGATCCACCTGGCAAATTCCTTTCTTGCTCATACTTCCTAAATGAGCACCAAAAAATTTACCAGAACGATTAGAAAAATCTATATACCCTTTATTGTAAAAATCTTTAATTATCGATTTATTAATTGTTTTTTTCCTAGCTTTTTGGGGTTGATTCTTTGTGCTATTAAAGAATATTTCACCATTTTCTATCTTATCTCTCCAACTATCTGTTAAGGTTTTAATAATGCTATTGGTAAACTTTTTAGCCGTTTCTGCTTCCGCTTTATTAATTTCGATATTTTCTTCTATTTCCTTAAAAATATGAACAAAGTTCCTAAAATTCTTTACTAAAAAAGGTCCTCCCGGTTCTTTTATAAGTTTTATCTTATTAGCAAGAATAATAACTTCATGAAATTTAAGTTTTTTTATCCGCTTATAGTAACTTCTAGTTTTGGAGATTTTCAATTTATTTAAAGCTTCCTGAAATTTACGGTCGTTAACTTTAGTTAACAAAAGATATTTAAGCACCCCTTCAACTACACCACCATATAAGATTACAGCAGATTTAAATAAACCACTTTCTAAGGCTTTATCTGCATCT
This sequence comes from uncultured Pseudomonadales bacterium, assembly GCA_964589815.1. Taxonomy (GTDB): domain Bacteria; phylum Patescibacteriota; class Microgenomatia; order UBA1400; family UBA1400; genus CAZPUR01. The sequence continues at coordinate 6,582 of CAZPUR010000009.1, read as the reverse complement.
TCATAATCTCTATTTAATATTGAATTAAATTTTTCAGTTAAGATAAATTCGAAATTATTTTTCATTTATTGTTAATTATTATGGCAGATATAAAACTCTTAAGAATAGTATCATATAGAATATATAGATATTTTTTAAAAAGCCAAAATGAATAAAAGAGGGTCAAAATTATGAAAGTGATAAATAATGCTTTTTTTTCTGGGAAAAACATTGCCAGTAAAAGTAAAGCTAAACTGCCAAAGAATATATTTGACCAGAAGGCCAAGCGGAGGGAAAAGAATTTTGGTAATTGCCCTTTCTTCTTAGCCTCTAAATAATTATGCATAATGTAAAAGGTATTTATTTCCCCCTGAGCGGATTTATTATCTAATAATTTGTTAGCCTTTAAAAAACTTTCGGATTTCTTGAAGATATGATTATTATTTTTAACGACTGCTTCAACACTCGTTCTATCTAGACAAGAATTTGATCTTACAAATTTTGTAAATCCTTGAAGAGTGAAACCAACCAATAAGCTAAAAGATAAATAAGCTATCACTAATACAGTATTGTTTCCATCTACTAGGTCTCTAACATTTAAACACCCATATGAATTTAAGTTTAATAAATACTTTAAACCCAATAAAAACAACAAACCTGGGACGATGTTATAAAAGAATTGAGTTAACGAATCTGTATTTTCCATATCGCTAAAATCAGTATTTTAGATTAGCCTAATTTTACCACTATAACAATATAAATTTAAGATCAGAAGTGGTATTATGGATAAATAATGAAAATCAAGCTCACTAAAAAACTTCTGGGTTGGGTGGTGGTTTTGGTAGCAGTTCCTTCTTTAATTGCTAATTATTTCCTTTTGGAAAAATATCAGGGAGAAAAAGAAAAAAATATGGTTTTGGTGATTGATGTTTTGGATGGAGATACTTTTTTAACTGAGGATGGTCAAAAACTAAGGCTTTTGGATGTAGATGCTCCCGAACTGGAGTTTTGCGGAGGCAAAGAAAGCAAAAAAAGACTGGAAGAATTGATTGAGAACAAAAAGATAAGCGTTGAAAGAGTTGGCACTGATGTCTATCAAAGAAGTTTAGTGATGGCCTATGATGGCAATAAGTTAATTAACAGAGTTATGCTGGCTGAGGGTTGGGGCGTATATGGAGCCAGAAAAATTCCTGAGTCCGAAGAATTTAAAAAACTGCAGGAAAAGGCTAGGGAAGGGGAGTTGGGTATTTTTGGACCTGAATGTTATCAGAAAGAAAATCTTGATAATCCTGAGTGCAATATTAAGGGGAATATAAACAGGAATACTAAAGCAAAGTTTTATCACTTTCCCGGTTGCAGTACTTACTCTCCGGCGATAGTAGAAAAGTTTAATGGAGATCAATGGTTTTGCACCGAAGAAGAGGCGCAGAAGGCCGGTTTCACCAAATCCGGAGGCTGTTTTGGTAAAAAATATGAAGAATAATTATTTATGAATTTTACCATTAGGGTCTATATCATCCTCTTCCTATTACATCATTAACAAGTTTTAAGGCAAGATTTGCTTTTCTTGTTATAGTTCCTGGTGTAATTCCATCAGCCTCGTTAATAAAAGCCCTCATAGTAAATCGACGAGGATCTTGTACATGACCAATTGTTTCCCCACCGCCCGCTCCACTACAGTCAACCTTTATTAACGTTGTAGTTATATGCTCTATGGCGTGAGCAACATTAAAACCTGCTACCACGTTTGGAGGCGGAACTCTGCCATCCTCTGATTTTGGTGAGTCATTAAAAAAACTTCCATCTCCACATTGGCCAGAAAGAGCAGTGAAGCTAGCGGTCAACGAAGCAAGGTTTTCCAGTTTAGAATCAGGAATTCTACCTGCCAGAGGAACAATTACTTCAGCTTCCAAAGCAAGCTCGTCACCAATATGTATTTCTTGAAGGTTCTGAAATCGAGCAGGAAATAGTTTATCAATAAAACTCATGATTGGAAGAATTATACCAAAAATGGGTTTTCCTCAATACTATAGGAAGTTTTTATGAATACTTTTTATTACATAAACATAGATATAATAAAATCTCATTTATTTTTTTGAGACGTGCTATACTCTTGAGGGACGAACCATACGGTTCATCCCTCACTTCCTATTCTTTACCTGGCATAGCCATGCACCGAATGGTGCGTGGCTGGACAAATGGAACGATTTTAGGTCAGCAAACTGGTTAGACCTCCTGGAATTTCCAGAAACGACACTTAAATCTGCCCAGCAGCTTTTAGTTATTATCAGTTAGTCTAACTTTCGAAAATCTCAGATTTTTTAAATCTTGCCAAAGCCATTATCACTGCATCGATATAACCCTTTTCCCTGGTGATAATGTTATCGGAAATAAAACCAAAATAACCTTCTTTATGTTTTGTATTTTTCCTTCCCGTGATCACATCGTTAGCCTCGCCTAATTCTACGCCATTATCAATTAATTTCATAAATTTTGGAGGTATCGGAGCACTTAGTGAAGAACCCAGGCCAATTGTTTCCTCCTCATTAACAATTGCCACCCAAGCACGAGCGAAGTATTGACTGTTGACTTTAACTATTCCGCCTTCTATGCCGACTCCATAATTGGCTTTCATTTTTTGGAGAACTCTTTTGGCTCTATTTTTTGCTCCCAGGATACATTCTTTATCTGACATTGGCTGATCTTTAACCCCCGACGGAACGCTCTCAGCTACAAATTCAAACTCTATTCCTGGCAAATACTTTCTAAACGCTTTCTTAGCACAGTCGATTTTAATTGGATTTCGTGAGCCAATAGCTACTTTTTTCATTAGGTAATCCCCTTGTTTAATTTTCAGCGTTCACCGTCCATTTTACCAGCCTCTTACTGGCTGGGGAGCCAGGGCTCGAACCTGGAGCCTTCTGCTTCAAAGGCAGACGTGTTACCGATTCCACCACTCCCCAATATTAAAAATTTTCTATAACACCCTCAATCCAACCACTTATAATTCTATTTAAATCTGTACTCTTTGATACGTCAATCCTAAAAACTCCATTATAATTTTTTAGTTTTGGTTTTTTTCTCAATATATTCCTTTTGAATCTTATTTTAACTTCTTTATTTAGGGGTATTTCTAAAAACTTCCTCCATCTGTTTTTAATTGCCTCAACCTCTTTATCCTTCCAATACTCATGAATGTAGACCTCAAACCTTAATCTTTCTTCTGATATTTTGCAAATATCCTTTAACCATTTTAAAAAAATACCTATCATCTGCATATCTGAATTTGAAAAACTAACTCTTTGAGAGATATTATTGGCCTTTTGTTTTGATCCTTCCGCCCAATATAAAGCAATTCCAAGAATAAATAAATCTTTTTTCGAAAGTTGCTTTATGTCCTTTTTACTGGAATTAATTAATGCTTTACTTCTTTGAATCCTTATCTTTCTAATCTTTTCTATAGCTCTCAAGCGAGCCATCTTTTTCTTTTCAGTAATCCTATGTTTTTGTTTTTTGGCTAATTTTATCCCTCTTAACCAATCAGACAGAGTTGATTTAGCAACCTTAACCCGCTGAAGGATCTCTGAGTAGGTATATCCCTGTTTTCTTAATTCTATCGCTAAATTTCTTTCTTGAATTTTTTTAATCATCAATATTCGAACTGTGTATATATTTTATATAATATCTAATCTTTGTTCTGATTGTCAATGTGCCGTTAAAAACTGCTCATATTTTATCCCAAACTACCTCTGATGTCTAGCTATTCTTTAACCCTTTCTTTATATTCATCATATCAAATATTGCAGGGAAAGGGGGAAGAATGTAAAATAGAAAAAGGGGTTAAATGGTTGATTCAAGTGAATCATATACTCCGTATCGAGAGTTGCCAATTGTGGGGAAATACTTCCAAGAGCTTGATCATGCGGTTGGTGAAAAAGGCCTACAAACTGCAATGATGGATTTAATCAAACAAACTCATAGCAAACTTGAAGTTAATGGTTTAGATGAAGAAACAAGACAAGTCCTGGCTCAAAAACCTGCCCTATTGATTGCCAATCATCCTTATGATGCAGAGGGAATTCCCTTAATTGCTTCTCTACCTCAAAGAAATGACATTTATATCATTGGCACCTCTGCTTTTCAGGGAGTTGGAACAAATGTTGTAGAACATCTTATCCCTGTTTATACCACTGATCATGCCAAAGCTAGCCCCAAACTCTCAGTTAAATTAGGACAAAGGTTGAATTTCCGTATTACACCAGAACTTTCTTCCGAAGAAGCAAAAGCAATCAATAAACAAGTGGTTGGAACAGCCGTACGCAAATTAAAAGAAGGCGCTCTAGTAGTATTATTCCCTGGTGGTATTAAAGGAAAAGAGGCTAAATGGTTTTCAGGGTTAGGGAAAATAGTAAATTTGCTAGGGAGTGAAGGACATGTTTCTCTTGTGAAGGCCTACGTTGAAGGATGCTCTAATTTTGATCCCCTCCGATTTGTTCCAGGAATTCGGCATATTCTCCCAAAACTAAAAGTAACTTTTGCTAAACCTCAGGCATTTAGCGAAATATCAACAGAACAATTATCTAGTAGAAAACTCACGAATAGCCTTCAGCAAGAATATGAGGCTTGGGTTAAAAGCCTAACGCCCAGGGGTTAATTGAAAAAAGGGGAGCGGGTGATGGGATTCGCACCCACGACCTTTTCCTTGGCAAGGAAACGTTCTACTCCTGAACTACACCCGCT
>CAZPUR010000009.1:0-1763 GCA_964589815.1 uncultured Pseudomonadales bacterium | reverse complement strand
GTGTGCCAGGACCAGGAATTGCACCTGGATCTCATGTTTTTCAGACACGCGCCGTGACTGCCTTGGCTATCCTGGCTTTTCGTCTCCGCCAGCTGGCGGATCCTCAAAGTAAACTCTATTGTAACATAGGTAACATCGAAAAACCCAGTTCACTCCGAATGTTAATTCCGAATATTAATGAGGAGTGGATCCGAGAGGGATCGAACCTCTGACCTTTCGGATGTAAGCCGAACGCTCTACCACTGAGCCACGGATCCAAGACCAAGCTACTCGCCCAAACTATAGTTATTTTACCAGAAAATAACAATTTTCTTAAGTTTTGGTATAATGATTTTTATGTTAAGTAAAAGCTCCTTACTCTTAATACTCTTCTCCTTTTTCACTCTTGCCATTCTTATTCTAGCCCTATTCTTAATCACCAGAACGCCAGAAACTGATCCTATTCCTTCACCCAGTCCTAGTCCCACTATTCAACCTTCACCTTCACCTTCACCTTCACCTTCACTACCACCCTCGCCTTCTCCTTCTCCATTTCCATTACCATCACCTTCGCCTTTTCCCAGTCCTAGTCCTAGCCCCAAACCTTCTCCCAGTCTTTTACTCCCATCAATTGTAGTCAATGATGAACAACTTAACTTTTGGTTTGAAAAATATGCTCAAGAATGCAATGTCAGTCAAGAACTCTTAAAATACATTGCTATGTGTGAATCAAAAATGAATCCTCAGGTGATTAATGGCCCTTATGCCGGTTTATTTCAGTTTAGCGCCAACACTTGGGTTTCGACCCGAGTTTCTATGGCGACTGATCCTAATCCCGACCTACGTTTAAATGCTGAAGAAGCAATTAGAACCGCTGCTTTTAAAATCAGCCACGGCGGCCAAAGGGCTTGGGTTAATTGTTTGCCCTAAATTCATCCTTGACTAATTAAAAACCAAAAGCTATATTAGCAATATTATGCCTCAAAAAAAGAAATCAAAAGCAAAATGTCTTTTTTTATTTAAAAAGCAGTGTGAAAAGTTTAAGAAAAAATGGCCTGGATGTTGTCAGAAAAAACATGTCTATTTAGCTCTAACTATTATTTCTATTGCCGTTATTTTATATAATTTCCGTTCTCAATTTATTGTAGCCACAGTAAATGGTCAACCGATTTTTAGAACTGCTCTCATCAGAGAATTGGAAAAACAGGCTGGCAATAAAATCCTGGACAGTTTAATTATTAAGAACTTGATTGATCAAGAAGCTCAAAAAAATGGAGTTAAGATTCCTGAAACAGAAATAGATGAAGAGATTAAAAAAATAGAAGAAGACTTGAACCAGCAGCAACAAGACCTAGATCAACTTTTAGCCATCAGAGGTATGACCAGAAAAGATTTAAAAAATGAAATTAGGCTCCAAAAAATCGCGGAAGCCCTATCAGCCACAGATATAGAAATCAGCGACGACGAAGTGAATGAGGCTTTTGAAACCAGAAAGCAACTTTTACCCGAAGGTAGCGATGAAGATGCCGCTAAAGAAGAGCTTAGAAACCAATTAAAAGAACAAAAACAGTTAGGGGTCATGCAAGCCTGGGTGGATAATCTTAGACAAGAAGCAAAAATCAATTATCTTCTCCTAAAACCTCCAGTAGAAAACCAATAAATTTTAGGGTAAAATATAGCAAAATTCCAATGCAATTCAGTTGATTAATGCTACGGTGGCGGAACTGGTAGACGCGCGAGACTTAAAATCTCGTGGAGGTAATACTCCGTGTGGGTTCGATTCC
>CAZPUR010000008.1:0-46492 GCA_964589815.1 uncultured Pseudomonadales bacterium | reverse complement strand
AGTCCAACTCCACCCCCACCCAGTCCTTCACCCAGTTATTGGCCTTGGACTCCACGTTCACCTAGGCCTTCATCTTCACTCAGGCCTTCACCCAGCCCAATAGCTAGTCCTACTGGTGATTGTGCTACTTATCCGGCTGATGTTAATGGCGATCGTCAGGTTAATTCTACTGACCTTTCTATTATTGTTGCTGGCTGGGGAACAAAGTTTGCTAGTTTATCACCAACAGCTTGTTCCCGCGATTTAAATAAAGATAATCGGGTTAATGTAGCTGATATCCAGATTTTAGTCTCTTGGTGGGGCTTAAACTGGTAATAAAATGAAAATTAAAAGAAATTTAGTCAAACCAAAGAAACAATTAGCTCAAGGTCTGTTAGTTTTAGCTTTAGCTTTAATTTTATTTTTAGCCGGCGTCTTAAGCACTAAGATTGTGAAAAAACTGCCTGGTAAACCCCAGGTGCTTCAAGCTCAGAATCCAAGTGGTGCTCTTTTAATGGCTCCTACTTCAGCCAATGTTGGAGTGGATAATATTTTGGATTTAGAAATTAATTTGGATACTGGTGGTCAAAGTGTGAGCGCGGCCGACGTCGTGATAGAATATAACCCTAATCATTACTCAGTTTCCGGGATTGATCCCAATCTGGGAGGAAATTTTAAAACTTTTGCCCCGATTGTCTCGGAGCAAAACCCATCTTTTAACTGGCAGGCGGCGGTTAATCAATCTTCAGGAAAAATAGAATTCAGTGCTTTAGCTTTCGACTTTGATCCCAACAATGATGGTAATTTTACTGATGCAGCTCCTACCAATTCTTTTAATGGCAATGTCCTTTTAGCCAAGGTTCACTTTCGAGCTAAAGATGTCAGAAAAGACAACTCTTCACCGATTTATTTTATTGCCCAAGTTAATGCGACTACCGACTCTAATGTGGTAGTTATAGGCAACGAGATCGTAGATATTCTAGGCACCACCAATCATGCTAGTATCACTATTAAAGCCAGGCCTGTTTGCCGGGCCGCCATTGATATTTCTGACCAAACAGTAGGATTGAATGACCTTTTATATATTTTGCCTAAATGGGGCAGTTGTCCTTCCTGCTTGGAAGACTTGGATGGCAATGGGAATGTTGGCTTAAGTGATCTTTTATATGTGACTGGTTATTGGAATCAAAATTGTCCTGTTTCACCCTAAAACCAAGAAAAGTTTATTCTTACATGACACCTCGTTTTATTGTTTTATTGTTTTTAGTTCTCTTTACTCCCTTTTTATCCCGTGATGCTTGGGGAGCGACCAGGTCAGAGCCGTTAATTGTTGATCATAATGCGGTGATGCAATTTGACCAGATTCCTGATTATTGGTTGGAACAAGCCAAACAATTGACCTTTCATTATGCTCATACTTCTCATGGTGGTCAGATAATTTGCGGTTTGCTTGAGTTAGAAGAGGTAGATTCCCGCTATAGTGTTGCTGTTCGCCAAAGTTCTAGTAGTCCTAATTTACCCGCAGCAGAAAACCCGCCAGCCTTAAGAATCTATGATGGCAATCCACCAGAAACTTACATTACTCCTGATGGTTATTGGCAGGGTTCATCAGCTATTAACAGAACCAGAGCGGTAGCTGATACTGGATATTTTGACTTCTCTATGTGGTCTTGGTGCGGTCAACAATCAGATAATGATGTGGAAACCGTTCAAGAATACCTCAGGGTTTTAGATCAGTTGGAAAAAGAGTATCCGCAGATGAACTTTATTTATATGACCGGACATACTGATGGAACTCAAGACAATGCTAATTCAACTCTGAAACGGAATAATAATTTAGTCCGAGATTATGTCAAGGCCAATAACAAAATTCTTTTTGATTTTGCTGACATTGAAAGTTGGGATCCGGCGGGAAATCATTATCACAATACGACGGATGCTTGCTCTTGGTGTGAGAATTGGTGTAATAGTCATCCTGCCTGCCTGCCTTATAACCCAGGCGACAATTGTTTTAACCACGATCAAACTAACACTTGGTATTGTTGTGATCACTCCCATCGTTTTAATTGTTTTATCAAAGCTAAGGCTTTTTGGTGGATGATGGCCCGTTTGGCCGGCTGGAACAGTGCCACTCCACCCTCTCCTTCACCTAGCCTTTTCCCTTCACCCAGTCCTTCTTCTTCAGTTGTCCCTAGCCCTTCTTCTTCCCCTGGCGATATTAATCAAGACGGTAAGGTTAATGTCTTGGACATTTTTATCCTATTAGACCAGTGGTTAACCAGTAATGGTCAATCAGATATTAATCAAGACGGGAAGGTTAATACTCTTGACCTGAGTGTCATTATTAATAATTGGGGGCATTAAATCTTCTTCCTTAACTTAATCTTCTATTATAATAAGAAAGTAGCAAGATGAATAAAATAAACAGGTTATTGATTATTTGTGGTCCAACTGTTTCTGGAAAAACCAGTTTGGGACTTAAACTAGCTCGCTTATTTTCCGGGGAAATTATTTCTGCTGATTCCCGTCAGGTTTATAAAGGAATGGACATTATTACCGGCAAGGATTTGTCGGCAAGTTCTAAAGCTAAGCACGGTTTCTATGATTTCGACGGCATAAAAGTTTGGGGTTTGGACTTAGTTAAGCCCAATCAAGAATTCTCTGCCGCTCACTGGTTGAATTTTAGCCATAAAATTATTAAGTCCATCTGGCAAAGAAAGAAATTACCCATGATCGTTGGCGGTACTGGTTTTTGGATAAAGATGCTATTAGATCCTGGTGACTCCATTGGTATTCCGCCGGACTGGGAACTAAGAAAAGAATTGTCAGATTGGTCTATTGATAAATTGTCAAATTATTTAAAAAAACTTGATAAAAAAAGATGGGAAGAGATGAATCAGTCAGATAGAAATAATCCTAGAAGATTAATAAGAGCCATAGAACTTGCCTCTTTCTCCCATAAGCCCAATAAGCCAACTCAGACAAATTATGATTCGCTCATCATTGGTCTAAAGGCGCCCAAGAAATTCCTTTATCAGCGCATCGATCAAAGGGTAAAGCAGCGATTCAAACAGGGGGCGGAAAAAGAAGTTAAGGACTTGCTTAGAAAAGGGTATTCTTGGGATTTAGCTTCAATGACAGGAATTGGTTATCAAGAATGGCGGGAATATTTTGAAGGATTTAAAACTAAAGATGAAATCATTCAGGCCTGGAAATACAGCGAACATGCTTATACTCGCCGCCAACTGACCTTTTTTAAAAAACTCCTTCGGCAGGCTCAGGATAAATCCAGATGGTTTAATATTAAAAAGAAAAATTGGCAGCAGGAAGTGGTAAAATTAGTGGAAACTTGGTATATTGGTAATAATGGCCGTGGAAAAAATTGAGATTTCTTATAAAACCATTGTTTTTACTGTTTTCTTTCTGATTTTCTTATGGCTTTTATATCAAGTTCGCCAGATTATTTTTTTACTTTTCATTTCTCTTATTTTTACTACTTCTATTAGCCCGGTGATTACCAAGATGGAAAAAATAAAAATCCCTCGTTGGCTGGCCATTATTCTTCTTTATATTTTATTTGTCGGAGGTCTTGCGGCTACGGTGGCCTCCATTGTCCCGGCAGTAGTCAGTCAAATGAGTAATTTGTTAAAAGACTTGCCTCAGTTTCTGAATAAAATTGGTTTCTTCAAGCTCAATATCCAGCTTAGTGATTACACAGACCAGTTAACTAAAATTCCGGCCAATTTGTTTAAAATTGTCGCCTCCGCCTTTTCTAATATATTAAAAATTTTTGCTTTCTTGGTAATTAACTTTTATCTTTTAATGGAAAGGAAAGACTTAAAAAAACACTTGGTTTACTTTTTTGCCGAAGACAAGCAGAAAAAAATAGAGAATTTTATTTTAGATTTGGAGAAAACTTTAGGAGGTTGGGTAAGGGGAGAGCTTGTTTTAATGTTTATTATAGGTTTGATGTCTTATTTGGGTTTGAAACTTTTGGATTTGGATTTTGTTTTACCTTTGGCTCTAATTGCTGGCTTTTTGGAGTTAATACCTAACATCGGCCCGACTGTTTCTGCTGTTCCGGCGATTATTATTGGTTTTGCTTCTTCTCCGGTGATTGGTTTAGCAGTGTTAGCCTTATATATTTTAATTCAACAAGTAGAGAATAACCTTATTGTTCCCAAACTGATGCAAAAAGTAGTTGGCCTTCATCCGTTGATAACCATAATTGCTTTAATGGTGGGGTTGGCTTTAGGAGGAGTAGTGGGAACTTTACTGGCGGTGCCAAGCTTACTTTTTTTAAGGGTAATTTTCAAACACTTTTATTTTTCTCCCCGAGCCTCTGAAATGAAACCTTAGATTGAAGCTCGCGAGGGCTAAAAGCCCTCGATGCTATTCAATATTTGACTTAACTTTCATTTTATCCGAGCTGAAATCCCGTTGGCGAAAATTATATTAATTTAGGGATTAAAAAGTCTTGGTTTTTTGTCCATCGGGAATAAGCTTAGGAAATCCATAAGCCAGATTCTGTTCCGCCTCCGCCGGTTGGCGGATGGCGGATAAGTGACATTTGTCTTATGTCACGCTAAACGTGACTATAGCCCCGCCAAAGGCGGGGCTGCCTTCAAACTTTGACCCTTGCGGAAGCGTGCTCATAACGGGTCGATCGGAAGTTGCAGCGGGGAAGATTGCCTCGTTTCACTCTTCGCTTCGCCCAGAGTAAACTCCTAGCAAAACAAAGCATCGTCTCTGTGGCTCTAATTAGCGGTTTACCCCGCCGCTCGAGAGCGGCTGGGTTACCCGTGTCCGATTAAATCGGACCACCCTGCTTCCTGCTGTCTGGACTTTCCTGTCCGATTAAATCGGACCGTCACTTTGGATTTCCTAAGCAGGAGGTATTTTACCAAAAAAAGGCCTAAAAATCCATTGCTTTAAGAAGGAAAAGTATGATATGATGAAAAAAAGCCCGCCTAAGTTAAAACTATGGCGAGGTAAAGAAGGGAGGTGAGAAAATGGCTTCAACATTAAATTGGCAAGAGGCATTTATTTTAGCCTTATCTGATACTTTGACTAATGTTTTATCCTATATTCCTACTATCTTAGCGGCCATATTGGTTTTTTTAATTGGTTTGATTTTAGCTAAATGGGTGAGGACCTTAGTAGTTAAGTTATTAAAAACCGTTAAGCTTTCCAAGCTAATGGAAAAAACTGGCTTGGAACCCTTTTTAAGAAAGGCAGAGATTAAATCGAGAATAGAAGAAATTTTAGGGGGAATAGCCAGATGGCTGATAATTTTGATATTTTTTATCACCACGGTTAATATTTTAGGTCTATCCACAGTTTCCATAGTTTTAAATAGCGTTTTGGCTTACATTCCTAAAGTAATTTCTGCTATTTTAATTTTGACTGTTGGTGTTTTACTAGCAGGTTTAGTAGAAGGAGTGATTAAAGGCGCCTTGGGACAAGTAGATGTGAAAGCTTCACGTCTTTTAGCTAAGATTGGCAGTTATCTCGTGGTTGTTTTTGCCAGCTTAGCCGCCATTAATGAACTGCAAATTGCTCAAGGATTAATCAACAGTCTTTTTATTGGCTTTGTCGCCATGCTAGCTTTGGGCGTGGGTTTGGCCATTGGTTTGGGAGCGAAAGATTTAGTCTCCAGGGTTTTAAACGAATGGTATGATAACTTCAGACAAGAAGTTAAAAAATAAATGACCCTTAGACAAGCTCTTATTTTAGGCCTGCTTCAAGGTTTAACTGAATTTTTGCCCGTTTCTTCATCCGGGCATTTGGTGATGGCTCAAAAATTGTTAGCCTTAGAAAAACCGCCGGTTTTATTTGATATTTTAGTTCACTTGGGAACTTTTTTAAGCATCCTGCTTTTTCTAAACAGAAAAATTTTTCTGTTTTTTAAAAAAATTTCTAACTTAAAACTCATTTTCGTTAGCTCTTTGCCCGCTGCCATCCTCGGCTTTTTTTTAAATGATTATTTGGAATCGGTTTTTAATTCTTTGTTAATCGTTGGCCTTTGTTTATTTATTAACAGTCTGCTGCTTTTTTCCAGCGGTTTGATTAAAAAAATGGGTAAAAATTTATCTCAGTTAAAACTAAAAGAAGGCTTTAAGATCGGACTTTTTCAAGCTTTAGCCTTATTGCCGGGCATTTCCCGTTCAGGTTCAACCATTGTAGCGGGTTTAGGTCAAGGCTTGACTCGTCAGGCGGCTTTTTTATTTTCTTTTTTCTTAGGCTTGCCGGCGATGTTAGGAGCTTTACTTTTGCAGATGCCTAAAATTAGTCAAAACAGCGATCAGTTAGCAATGGGACTGGTGGGATTGTTGGTCGCGGCTTTCTCAGGCCTTTTAGCTTTGAAAATTTTATATCGAATTGTCACCAAAGGCAGACTGTTATATTTTGGTTTTTACTGTTTGCTTCTCTCGGTGGGACTGATTTCTTTAATTTCTTTTTGACACTGGTCAAACTCCTCCAGATTTTGAGGATAAAAATCCAGACAAGTTTTTATTCGCTCTAAAAGCTGAGAGTCAAATAAAAAGCTTTTTTGTCTTTCTTCCAGATTCTCTTTTTCTTTACCCCAAACTTCATCAATGAGGACTTGATTAAAACCTAGAAGTTTTTGGTTGTTCTCTTGAAGTTCTAAGATTAAATTTTTTATTTCTTCGTATTTTTTCTCCTGGTGAAGTTGTTCTACTTGATGAGCGAAACTTTCCTGCTGATTTAGGAGCTCTTGGATTTTTTCTTCAGTTTTCTGTTCATCTATTCTAGGCTTTAAGGGAGAGAAAATACTTAAAAGTGAACCGATGATAATGACCATTCCGGTCAGAATAATGATTTTTTTAACCAACCAAAAAGTTTTTTTTACCATTTTAATCTATTCACTTCAGTTTTTTACCTACCGAGAATAAATTTAAAGAAAAAATTTCTTGGGCAATTAATTGAGCCATTAAATTATTACCCGCGCTATTTTGGTGAATATGGTCCTCCGAGTTAATGTATTTCAGGTTTCCTTCTTCATTTTCAACCAAACTAAGAGAATAAGCGTCAGCTAAAGGGAGTTCGTAAGCTTTAGCAAAACTAATGGTGTTTTTCAGGTATTCTTGAATTTTGACCGCATGTTTCTGGCTAACCTCGGCGCTCCAATTAACTCCCTTAGGACCTTGACCGAAATTCTCTTTATTAGGAGCAATTTCTGCCAGCATAATAATTCTACTACTGGTTTTGTTCTTAATTAAATCTACTAAAACAGCTAGGTTGGCCCAATGTTGGTAAAGTTCATCTTTATCTTTTTCAAAAGGATTATAAGAAAAAGAACCTAAAACAATAATGTCCGGATTAAGTTCCGGTAAAGAAGGATAATCCCTTTCTTGATAGTGATAATTTTCTTCTATTCTGGTTAAAGCTTGTTCTATATTTTGAGCGCCAATGCCATAATTAAAAAGCTGCAACTGGGCTTGGGGATAATAATTTTGTAAATAACTTCTTAGATAAGGCAGGCTGGTGCCCATAACGTCAACCATAGAATCACCAAAAACTGCCACTTCTATTTTCCCTTCATAAAGAGAGAGTTTGTTTTCCTCCATCTCTGCTTCAACCGGCTTTTCCTGACCTTCCTTGATTAACTCAGCAAAACTTTTTTGAGGAGAACTTTTTTCTAACCCTAAAATCTTTTCTTTATTTTCAGTTGCAGGACAGGTTTGAGCTTGAGTTAAAGAAAGAGGAGAGGTGATATTTTGGGGTGAAGCCAGTTTTGCCAAAGGGCTGATAATTACCCCCACCACAATGCCAATTAAAAAAATTAATAAGATATCTTTAATTTTCATTTTTTAAAAAAGGAATTATTTTTTTCAGGGCTTTGGCTCGGTGACTGATTTTATTTTTCTCTTCTAAGCTCAATTCAGCAAAATGCTTATTCAGGTTTTTAACCACAAAAACAGGATCAAAACCAAAACCATATTTTCCTTTAGCCTGATGGGCAATTTTACCTTGGCAAACACCCTGAACTAGGTTCAGTTTACCAGTTCGGGGATCAAAAAGACAAATGCTGGAAATAAAGCAGGCCACCCTTTTTTTCTCAGGGACATCTTGCATTTCATCAAGTAGTTTTTGGTAGCGGTCAATGTCTGTTCCCTGAGCATAACGTTTGGTTTTTACTCCCAGTTTTGTTGGTAAAGCTTTAACCCAAAGGCCGGTATCATCAGCCAAAGTCAGTAGTCCGGCTTTTTGGCCATAAAATTTAGCTTTAATGACCGCATTTTCCGCCAGGGTTTTACCGCTTTCTTTAGGTTCTATTTTAGGAAAGTTAATATCCTTCAAAGTTAAAAGTTTAAATTTTAAAGTTTTTAAAATCTCTTTAAATTCCTTCAATTTTCCTTTTCTTCTGGTAGCAATCAATAAGGTTTTGGACATTTTTATCATCTTATCATTTTCTGGAAACGAAGGGATTATTTTTAAGATAAAATCGCCAAGGTTTTTCTGCCCATTGACCAGCATAATCAACCCCAATACGTTTAGTCCTGACGACTTGACTGGCTTTAACTTTCTTACCTCCATTAATAACAAATAACTTTTTACTTTTAGTTAAGTCTTCTCCGTTAAACCGGTTATCAATCTTTAGCCATCGGCATAATTTCCCAGGGCCCGAGCCTATTCTCTTTAATTTTTCAATTTCTCGTTGCGGTTCTACGGCTCTGATTAGAACAGCGCCGGGGATGCCTTTTTTTTCAGTAACAATATTAAACATCCAATAAACTCCATAAATCAGATAAATATAAGCAATTCCTCCTTGTTCATACATAGGCCAGCAGCGCTTAGTTTTACCGAATGAAGCATGAGAAGCCTTGTCGTCAAAGCCAACATAAGCCTCGGTTTCGATAATTTGGGCTATTAATTTTTTCTTACCGATCTGGTGAACCAAATATTTGCCTAATAATTTTTGGGCTACTGTTAATGTTGGTTGATCGAAAAAACTTCTTCCTAATTTTTTTTCCATTAAAGCAAAAACGGCTTTAATTTTAAGGCGTTTTTTAACTCTACTCTTCAAAAACTTGAGCGGTAAAAGTATAGATTTCTACCTTGGGGTTTTTATAAGCATCGGGGGATAACCTGGCTTTATAAAGACAAAGATGAGCCAAGAAAGTTTCCAAATCCCAGCCGGTTTCTTTAGCTACTTGAGGCAAAAAAAGCCCGCCTTGAAAGTCCTTTTTAAGTAAAACCCCATCTTGGCCTAATTTTATTTGCTTCCAATTATCAATTTTTTTAAGCGCGGAAATCACCGAAATTTCAATTTCAATCTCTTTTAATTCTTCTAGCTTAATTAGGGGAAAGCGGGGGTCGTGAATGGCGGCATCCACTACTTTATCCTGGACTAATTGATATAAAGGTTTTTTAGTTTCAAATTCACCAATACAGCCTCTTAATTGACCTTTTTTCCTTAAAGTAACAAAAACTCCCAATTTTTTCTGCAAAGCAGCATCTTCTACTTTGATTTTTGGGATTTTTTTATTTCTAAGATAAAATTCGAGTGTTTCCCTGGCGATTTTTAATAATTCTTTTTGTTGATTTTGATTTAATTCAATTTTGAACTTTGATCCGCCAGCTGGCGGATGAACTTTGAACTTACCATAGAAACCTATGGCGGTATATCCTACCACCTGATTTTTATCCCCACCTCTATTACCCGAATTTGAATAGTTTAATAACTTAATCGTTTTTATGCCCAATTTTTTGGCTACCATCATTCCGACTCTAATTGCTTCCGCTCCACAAGCGCAAGTTGCCACTCCTGATTTTCCTTCATTTTCCTCAACGATTTGATTTAACTGATTTATGTCTCCGCTCAGAATTGCTTTGATTGTTTTTTTGTCGACTATCTGCGCGGTTTTCGCGCTTGGATAATGGGAAAGGTCAGAGCTGATAACCAGCAGGGTTTGTTTATCAAAATTACTGGCAATTGCTTTAGCTAAGTCTTCCAAAACCTGATGATTGGTTTGACCCAACAAAATAGGCACAATTTTAAATTGCTTTAAAACAACTTGCAAAAAGGGAATTTCTACTTCTAAAGAATGTTCCTGTTGATGAACGGCTAAGTTGTCCTTAACTATTGGGAAAGTGTGAGCCAATTTTTCATCAATGGCCACTTTTCCCAAAGGAGTTTGCCAAGCGCCTTGGTTATAGACGGCGGCGCCACTAAAATAAGCGCGATGGGAACAACCAAGAAGAAATATTCGAGAATAATTAGTGCCTTCTAATTGTTTAAAACCCCAGGCAGCCGTTTGACCCGAATAATCATAACCGGCATGAGGTACAATTAAGACAGCTAGACGTTGATCGGTTTTAATTTTCTCCGCCTGATCCAAAAAATCATTAATCTGTTTAATTAAAGTATTTTTATCAGCCGGATAAAAAGCACCGGCAACCACGGGATTTCTAATCATTTTTTACTCTCAATTATAATTATACCCCGGAATTCTTATAAACTCTCTTCTTTAAATCTGTATTGGGCCGCTTCAGCTAAATGCTGAGGCAATATATTTTTATCTCCGCTCAAATCAGCAATCGTTTGAGCGACTTTAATTATCCGAAAATATGCCCGGGCAGAGAGATTCATTTTTGTCATAATTTGGTTTATTAATTGTTGACAGGCTAAATTTAAAGGACAGAATTTTTTTACTTGTCTATTGCTCATTTCACTATTAGAAAAAATTGGAGTTTTACCGGCCCTTGGTCGAAACCTTTTTATTTGCCTATTTCTAGCCTGCTGCACCCTTTTTCTTATTGCTTGGCTTGAATCTCCTGATTTTTTGTTTTTAGTTAACTTCTTTACTTCTACTTCAGGGACAGCAATGTGCATGTCAATTCTGTCCAAAATCGGCCCGGAAATTCTTTGGTGATATCTAGTTACTTGTCCAGGTAAACAAGTGCAGGCTTTTTTCTGGCTGCCCAGATAACCACAGGGGCAGGGATTAGCCGCGGCTATCAGCAAAAACTTAGAAGGAAAAACCATTGTTCCTTTAGCTCTTGAGATTTGTACCAAACCGTCTTCCATGGGTTGACGTAAAGATTCCAAAACATGACGGGGAAATTCAGGGAATTCGTCCAAAAATAAAACCCCCCGATGGGCTAAAGAAATTTCTCCAGGGGTAGGTTTGGTGCCGCCGCCAATCAAGCCAATACGCGAAGTAGTGTGATGCGGACTTCTGAAAGGCCGGTTCTTAATAATCGATTCATTGGCGGGAATATTGCCGGTAATAGAATAAATTTTAGTTACGGCCAGGGCTTCTTCTTCGGTCATTTCCGGCAGAATCGAAGGTAGAGTGCGGGCGAGCATGGTTTTACCGGCTCCGGGCGGTCCGGTCATAAAAAGATTATGATTGCCGCTGGCGCTAATTTCAAAAGCTCTTTTGGCATTTTCCTGACCGGTGATTTCACTCATATCAAAATCAAAATCCTCCTTTTCTTTTAGTTGACTAAAAGAAAGATGTGGTTGAGGCTTAATTGCTTCGATTTTGGTTAAGTGGCAAATTAATTGAAACAAAGACTTGACTGGATAAACAGTAATACCTTTTACTACCGCTGCTTCCTGAGCATTAATTTGGGGCAAAAAAATGGAATTAAATTTTTTTTCCCGGCCAAGCAAGGCCATGGGTAAAACGCCATTGGTATGCCTCAGACTGCCATCTAAAGAAAGCTCGCCTAAAATCAAACCTTTAGAAACATCAGCTCCTAATTTTCCGTCAGCCATTAAAATACCCAAAGCCATGGGTAAATCATAAGCCGGCCCTTCTTTAGGGAGGTCAGCCGGCGTTAAATTAATGGTGATCCGGTGACGGGGAAATTCAAGGCCCGAATTTTTAATCGCGCTCCGAACCCTTTCTTTAGCTTCTTCAATCGCTTTATCCGGTAAACCCACGATTTTAAAAGTGGGTAAACCTTTATTGGTAATATCTACTTCCACTTCCACCAAGACGCTTGCCAAACCGATGGTGGCTCCGGAAATTACTTTAGCCAGCATTTTCTTTGAGAAAAAATTTGGTAAACTTGAGCAGAAAAATCAGCAATTCTTGTTTCCGCTTGGGGAGTAGCGTTCGTTAAAACCACTAGAATATAAGGACTTTGATAAAAAACAATAGCGGCATCATGGATATTAGACTGCCAAGTGCCATATTTATGGACTACGGCGATTTCTTCAGGTACGGCCGCCGGAATTCTGCTTTCATTAATGGTGTTTTGCATAATTTTGAATAAAAAATTTCGATGCTCTTTTTGTATTAATTCTTCTTCATAAATTTTTTTCAGAAGCAAAAAAACATCCTCGGCCGTCATCGTGTTAGTGTAAATGTCAGAATTAAGAAGACCATTTTCTTCTAAAATTTTCTGGGTCCTAGCCAAAGAAACCAGGCTTTCTAAATCAGCCCATTGGTAATTGTCACTTTTATTAATTAAAAGAGTTAATCTTTGTTCTAGGCTGGCGCCCCAAATTATGCTTTCGAGCTCTTCATTATTTTCTTCTATCCAATTAAAAACAGAAACTGCCGTCGCCAGTTTCATCACGGAAGCGGCATGAAATTTCTGTTCGCCCCTAAAAGAAAACTTTTCTTTTTGAACCAGGTCATAAACCACCACTCCCCAAATGCCTTTTTGATTGATTAACCAAGAAGAAAGCTGTCTTTGGCAGGCTTGAGAACTTAAGAGTGGAGCTTGTTTGAAAGTGAAGGGATAGGAAGACGGGTAGACGGATAAATCTTCTATGCCTAAAACCTTTCTTTCGGGCAGCAAATTACCCTTTTCTTTTATCCAGCCCGGAGAGAAAAAACCAAGACGGCGGGAAGAGATCAAAGCCTGGGGGAAAACCCGGAAAAAGATAGCCGGAGAGCTAAGAAATGAAATTAAAATTAGAAAAATAATTAGGAAAAAAAATTTTTTTTTCACCAAAAATATTATCTAATAAATCAATCTAAAAAAGCAAATGGATCTAGAAATTTATTTTATTTTATGATATAGTTTCACAATATAGGTTAAAAAGAAAAAAGGAAAAAATGAAAGAGTCCAGGAGAGATTTTCTAAAAAGGTCGACGCAGGGACTGGTGGCGCTGGGGGCGCTGGCATTGATGGATAGGATGGGTTTTCTTCGAGCCGCGGCCAGCGATAAAAAACCAGTAGAGCCAACACCAGGGCTAGATGAAATACCATTAGAGCCATTAGAAATACCATCAGAACCATTAGAGGAAAAGACATATTATCTGCCCATAGTTGAGAGAGATTACCATCCTGTTTGGCCAGGTAAAGGCGTAGGAGGAGGGAATTGTTCCCACCTGGCAATCTTAAAGCCCAAATGGAATTACGTTTGGGGTCCGGGCGTCCAGGTTTGTCCGGGACTGGGAATAGATCATGTTCCTATGAATTGGGGGCTTGGTCATGTAGGGTTGCCATTAGGAGGCAATAGCGATTGTATTTTGATCGCTAATGAACCAGCAGACCCTGCTCAACTGAATATTTCTCCAAGCGAGGGAGTTGGTTTCTGGTGGCAGGCAGAACAAGCATATCCTAATTTAAAACTGGTTGGCCCAAACGTCCTTCTTTGCTTTGGCGAATGTGATTATAGGAGTAGGGCTTTTAATTGGTTGAATGAGTGGTATGGGCTCTTCATTGAAGAGCATAGCGAAGAAGGGCAGGACCGGCCTCCCCGGATAGATGCTCTCGGCATTCATGCTTATGGCACATTTGAAGACTGCCGCACCGCTATCATAGAAGCTAACGAGTGGGCTGAGGCCCATGGAATAAAGGATGTTTGGTTGACCGAATTTGCCTATTTGCCTTGCTGGGAAGGAGGAATGAACGCCAGTGTTGAATTTATGAACAGCATGTTTGAGTGGTTAAGTACCAGTCCAGAAGCTGAAAAAGACAAAAGAGCTGCCCACTTTATGACTTCCTATACAGGTGAAGAACCCTGGTCACCTCCACTAGAGTGCAACACTTCCCTTATAGATTGGGATACTGGTGAGCTTTCACCGCTCGGCCATGAGTTCCTTAGGTGGTAAATCTTAATCATTGACACGCGGCTACACATCATTTACTATAAAATTATGGCAGAATCTAATATAAATCAAGGGCCAGAAATTGAATTAACTCAAGTAAGACTTACTCCTGAACAGCAAGTTGAATTAGATAAAGTACGGCTTACTGACGAAGAGAAATGGATTGTCATTTCAGCGGCGAGAGCCGATAGACTGACCGAGCCAGAAGAGCAGCGGTCAATAGGAACCGTAACTATAAATGGCGTGCAACAGGAAATTGTTCCAGGAAAACCACTTCGTCGATGGTAGCTTGCTTAATTTGAGATAAAACTTTCCCCAAAATTGACTTGTTTTGATACAAAGATTGCTAGTTGACCCCGCTAAGATTTTATGGCGCGTTCACACGGTCATTAGCCGGTATCACTGCCATAAAATCAACGGGGTCTGCGGGCCAATTTTAAAATTGGCCCTTGACACTGGGTGAACGATTGTTTACTATAGAGTTATATGCAAGACACAAGGATAGAAAAACTAAAAGATTTTTATAAAAAATTCCGCCGGCTACCTTCTTATTCAGAAATGTTGGCCATGTTTAAACTTTCTTCCAAAAACGCGATTTTTAAAATTGTGAATAAATGGGTAGATTTGGGTTTATTGGAAAAGATTAAAGGCAAACTGGCTCCCACTAAAAAGTTTTTTGCTCTGCCGGTTTTAGGTTTGGTCAAAGCTGGTTTTCCTCAACCAGCTGATGAGGTAATTGATTTTATGTCCTTAGATGACTATTTGGTTGAGAAACCCAATGATTCTTTTTTGCTCAAAGTTTCCGGTGATTCTTTAAAAGACGTAGGTATTTTTGAAGCGGACTTGGTGGTCATCGAAAGAAAACAACAGGCTTTAAACGGAGAGATTGTTTTGGCCTTAATTGATCAGGAATGGACCTTAAAAATTTTTCAAAAAAAGGGTAAAAGGATCTTCTTACAATCAGCCAATAAAAAATATCCTTCTTTTTATCCGCGCCAAGATTTACAAATTTTTGGTGTGGTTAAAGGAGTGGTGAGAAAAATATAATGGAAACTATTTCTCAGAATCAAAATTTTTACCCTTCAACTAATGACTCTCAATTTTTATGGGCAGGTTTAATGAGCAATCTTAAATCTGCTTTTAAAAAAGCTCAGAGAGCTAACTGCCGAGTGGGGAAAATATTTATTTTTCTAGAAACTCAGAACCAAAATTTTCAAGTCAGAAGTGTTAGATTAAAAAACAGAGTTTCTTCACCCCATTTAATCAAAGCTGATTTAAAACAAGCTTTTTTAAAGCTTTATAATCCCAGAATTTCTTACCAGGCTACTTCTTGCCAACTAACTGAATAAAATAGCTAAAAAATGCTATACTACCTTATATGATTGATTCCAGAAACAAAAAATTAGCCAGAATTTTAGTTGATTATTCGGTAGCCATCAAAAAAGAAGACAAAGTTTTGATTGAATCTAGCGATCCTTTAGGTTTGCCTTTGGCCCAAGAAATTTACAAATTAACTTTATTAAAAAAAGCTTATCCTTATTTACTTTTAGGTGCCGAAGACTTATCTTACTTTTTTTTCAAAAATGCCAACAAAAAACAGCTGACTGCCAAACCGGAAGTCTTTGATTTTACGGTTGAATGGCTGGATAAATATATTGGCGTCAGGGCGGCCAAAAATGAAAGAGCTTTGTCTAATATTAAGTCAGAAAAACTGCTTTTAAGACAAAAGGTAATGAGGCAGGTAATGGATAAAATTTTAAAAAAACCTTGGGTGATAACTTATTATCCGACCGAATCAATGGCCCAAACTGCCCAAATGTCTTTGGAAGAACTTGAAGACTTTTATTTTAAATCCTGTCTTCAGGATTGGTCCAAAATCGGCGGCCAATTAGATAAAATAAAAAAAATTATGGATAATGCTCGAAAAGTCGAGGTCATCGGTGAGAAAACTAATCTTTCTTTTTCTTTAAAAGGCCGGCTGGCTAAAGTTTGCGACGGTAAATATAATATGCCGGACGGTGAAGT
The DNA here is from genome assembly GCA_964589815.1 of uncultured Pseudomonadales bacterium. Classification (GTDB taxonomy): domain Bacteria; phylum Patescibacteriota; class Microgenomatia; order UBA1400; family UBA1400; genus CAZPUR01. The sequence goes on along the minus strand of CAZPUR010000008.1, from coordinate 30,443 downwards.
TTATTGTGCTCCTTTAGACGGCACCATGGAGGGAGAAATATATTTTGACTTTCCTTCTCTTCGTTTTGGTAAAGAAGTTAGAGATATTCATTTAGAGTTTAAAAAAGGCAAGGTAGTAAAAGCTTCTGCTTCATATAATGAAGATTATTTGCAAAAAGCACTTAAAACTGATGCTGGCGCCTGCCGGCCAGGCGAATTCGCCTTTGGCGCCAATTACAACATTCAACGTTTTATGCTGAACACCCTGTTTGATGAAAAAATCGGCGGCACCATCCATTTAGCTTTAGGCAAGGCTTTTGAAGAAAAAGAAGGTGGGGGTATAAATAGATCAGCTATTCACTGGGATTTGGTTAAAGATATGAGAAAAAAAGGCTCAAAAGTAATTATCGATGGCAAAGTCATACTTCAAAATGGAAAGCTACTTTAAAATAACCAATCTAAGGATGATAATGATGAGGATAAAAATAAAACTAATAAGCAGGGTTTTGACTAAACTTTTTTTAATTAACTTCGGGTCATAAGAAAAAAGTGTTTCTTCAGATTTCTCAGCTCCGCCAGCTGGCGGATTCTGTGTTTTCAGTGTTGTTGGTTTTTTATTCGGAATTTTGACTTCAGCTTTTTTTGACAGGTTTTGCGTTTGTTCCAATTCCCGCCTTAACTTAGCAATAATTTTTTGCTCTCTGGTTCTTCTTTTTTTCCTTGACATGAGTTTATGATATCATATATTGACAAAGCCTAGGTAAACTTTCTAAAATCACGTTAGACGTGATACAATAAAAAGAACACAGATGTTACTCAATCAAGTTCTTAATTCACCAGCATTTTTGATTTTTATTTTTATCTGGCTTGGATTCTTAACTTTCATTTTAATCAAGACGGTCAGGCATTATCGTTTCCTGATTTCTCGAGTTAAAAAAGGCGACCTCAAATCGATCCTAGAAGAGATTTTAAAAAAGGTGGAGAGTCAAGGTGGAGACCTTGGTAGTTTGAGTGAAGATTTTGGTAAAGCTCAAAAAGGAGCTTTAAAGCATTTTCAGAAAATAGGTTTTGTCCGTTTTAACCCTTTTTCTGATACGGGCGGCGACCAAAGTTTTTGTTTAGGTTTATTAGATGGAGAAGATAATGGTTTGGTTTTAAGTTCTCTTCACAGTCGAGGGCAAACTCGACTCTATGCCAAGACTATTAAAAAAGGCAAAGCGATTGACCTTCAGCTTTCCAAAGAAGAAGAACAGGCAATACAAAAAGCAAAGAAAGGAAAAAATTAAAATGTTTAAAAATCAATCTAACCTTGTTTTTAAAATTCTAGCCTTTTTAGGCCTTTATCTTTTATCAACTGGTGTTTCTTTTGCTGTTTTCAACCAGTTTAAAAAACCGATGGCTTTAAAACAACCGGGGACGGGGATTGAGACAGAGGAAAGTCTTTTAATAGATATTTCCGGACCTAAGACGGCTCAATGTCCTTTAAATGGCAAGATGTTTACTGAGGTAGAGAAAGAAAGATGGTCAGAAAAAAGACCTTTGTTCGTCATGATCGAAAATCATCAAGAAGCTCGACCTCAATCAGGCATTTCTGAAGCAGACGTTATTTATGAGGCGGTCGCTGAAGGCGGCATTACCCGCTTTGGCGCTTTATTTTATTGTGATGTGGTGGCGAAAGAGGAAATTTTAGGTCCGGTCAGAAGCGCGCGGACCTACTTTGTGGACTGGGCTTCTGAATATGGACCGGCCTTATATGTTCATGTTGGCGGTGCCCACTGCGACCCTCAAACTGGAGAAGGTTGTCTTAACGGAGGAAAGGCTGATGCTTTGGGTCAAATCAGAAAATATGGCTGGGAAGGAGAAAACGATTTAAACCAATTTTCCATTGGCTATCCCACTTTTTGGCGTGATTATGAAAGAATTGGCCACACCGTCGCTACCGAACATACGATGTATACCACCACGGAAAAACTTTGGGCCGTGGCCGAAAAAAGAGGTTGGACGAATAAGGATCCTGAAGGAGAAAGCTGGGATAGTAACTTTGTCGCTTGGAGTTTTCAAGACGAAGCCGCCGAATCAACCAGGGGCGATGGAGCTAAAATTGAGTTTCCGTTCTGGTCCGATTACGGTGATTATACCGTCGCTTGGGAATATGATAAGGCGGCTAATAGCTATAAAAGGCTTAACGGCGGCAAAGTTCACCAAGACTTGAATAAAAATGAACAGTTGACCAGTAAAAATGTAGTGATTCAATTTGCCAAGGAAAGTCCGGCTAATGATGGTTACCCGGGCAATATTCATCTTATTTATGAGACTATTACTGAGGGGAAAGCTTTAGTCTTTCAAAACGGTAAAGTAATTGAGGCCAAATGGAGCAAGGATTCCCGTAAAGGCAGAACCCAGTTTTATTCCAGTGACGGCAAAGAAATAAAATTTGTTCGAGGTAAAATCTGGATCGAAATTCTACCTACAGGAACAGAGGTAACTTACTAAGTTTACCCTCCCCCGATGTTACATCGGGGGGGCCTGCCCTAGATTAAGGAGTGGAAAATGGCCCTGCTGACTGATTTTTTCGTTTCCAAAGTTAGAGCCAAACTATTGCAGATTTTTTTATCTGAACCCAAAGAAATATTTTATGTGCGTCAATTGGTCAGGAAAACAGGAGAAGAAATTAATGCGGTCAGGCGGGAGCTGAAGCGGATGGAAGAACGGGGGATGGTTAGAAAAGAAGCTAGAGCTAATAGGGTTTATTATTCTTTTAATAAAAATTATTTATTCTATGACGAATTGCTTCATTTAGTAGTTAAGACGAGTGGTTTAGGCAGGGAATTGATTAAAAATAAGAATAAAATTGGCAAGATAAAGTTTGTGATGCTTTCCGGTCGTTTTAGCCGCAGTCTGGATCCCCGCCCTGGCGACGTTGACCTTCTCATCGTGGGTGAAGTGGTTTTACCTCAGCTGGCGGCGGTAGTGCGCGGTTTTGAAACTAAATTAGGCAGGGATATTAATTATACGGTGATGAGCAAAGAGGAGTTTGACTTTCGTAAAAAAAGGAGAGATCCTTTCATTCATAGTATTTTATTAGGTAGCAGAGTAATGTTGGCGGGCGACGAGGAAGAATTAGTCGCTGGAGGGCAGCAAAATGAAGCAGCGAGTAATGAAAATAGGCAATAGCCTAGGAGTAACTGTGCCTGCCGATTTTGTCAAGGCTGTAGGCATCAGACCAGGAGATACGGTGGAAGTGAAAAAAAGAGTAGACCAAAACCAACTGGTTTATAAATTTTTTGGCATTCAACAATTATTGATTGCTTCTGATATTCTAAGGGGCACTAAAAAGAAGCCTAAAAAAAACCTCAAATGACCAAACCCCGTTTTCTAATTTGGTTTATTTTATTATTGACCTTAGTTTCGTTAATAGTTGACTTTCCCTTTATTTTCAAATTACCTGAAGAAATTAATATTTCTTGGGGTCCAATTAAGTTTAGACGGGAGCTGAAGATAAAAAAAGGCCTGGATTTAGCGGGAGGAGCTTTATTGGTTTTAGAGGCAGAAATGAAGGATATTGCTTCCGAAGATCAGGATGAAGCTTTGCAGGCAGCCAAAGAAGTCATTGCCCGCCGGATTGACCTTTATGGTTTAACAGAATCTCTGATTCAGATCGCCAAGACTAAAGATAAATCTCGAATTATGGTGGAAATGCCCGGAGTTAAAAATATTGATGAAGCTATCTCTTTGGTCGGCAAAACTGCCCAACTTGATTTTCGTGAACTTAGTGAAGACAAAAAGGCTTCTCCCTCGGCTTTGCAAATTTTTGACTTTATGCCTACAGACTTGACCGGCAGAGATTTAAAAAAAGCCCAAGTGCAATTTAACCAGCAGACCGGCGAACCAATGGTGGCGCTTCAGTTTAATAACGAAGGGGTAGAAAAATTTGCAGCCATTACTCAAGACAACGTTGGTTTCCAAGTGGCCATATTTTTAGATGGCTTGCCGGTGACCATACCCACAGTCAATGAACCAATCTTAAGCGGTCAAGCAGTTATCAGTGGCAGTTTTGATCTTAAGGAAGCTAAGAATTTAGCGATTCAGCTTAATGCCGGCGCTTTACCTGTACCCATTAAAATTGTGGAGCAAAAAACCATCGGCGCTACTCTAGGAGAAGAATCGGTGGAGAAAAGTATTAGAGGCGGTTTAGTAGGTTTGATTTTAGTGATTTTATTTATGATTGTTCTCTATGGTTTCTTAGGTTTTCTGGCCAGTCTGGGACTGGTGGTTTACGGTCTTTTAAGCTTGGCATTATATAAATTAATTCCGGTCACTTTAACTCTGCCCGGAATTGCCGGTTTCCTCCTTTCCGTCGGCATGGCGGTTGACGCCAATATTTTAATTTTTGAACGTTTGAAAGAAGAAAAATGGTTGGGTAAACCGGCGGCCACCGCCATTGAACTTGCTTTTGGACGAGCTTGGGAATCAATTAAGGATGCTAATATTTGTACTTTAATTACTTGTTTTATTTTATTTAATCCGTTTAATTGGTCTTTTTTAAATACCTCGGGAATGGTGCGCGGCTTTGCTTTAACTTTAGCTTTAGGGATTGGCATCAGCTTATTTACGGGGATTGTAGTAACTAGAACATTAATTAGAATTTTTTATCGGTCAAAACCATGAACTTGATGCATTATAAAAAACTATATTTTTTAATTTCCGCTTTATTTCTAATCCCTTCAATTTTTTCTTTAATTGTTTGGGGGATTAAGCCCTCGATTGATTTTACCGGCGGCAGTATATTAGAACTTAGAACTCAGAACTTAGAACCTAGCAAAATCTCAGAAACAGAAGGAATAGAAGGGCTATCGGTTCAGAAATCAGGTGAGGAAACCTACATTCTCAAAACAAAAGAAATTGACGAACAGAAAAAGAATCAGTTATTAGAAAATCTCAAAACTGAGTTTGGCGAAATTGAAGAGGTTAGGTTTGAAACCGTTGGTCCCAGCATCGGCAAAGAATTAATTAAAAAAACAATCTTGGCTATTGTTTTGGCCGCCGGTTTTATTCTTTTATATGTGGCTTACCGGTTTAAGGATAAAAAATATGGTGTCTGCGCCATTCTGGCGATGTTTCACGACACCATTATTTTACTCGGCGCTTTTTCTCTTTTAGGGCACTTCTTGGGAGTAGAAATAGATACTTTGTTTGTGACAGCCCTTTTAACCATCCTTTCTTTTTCGGTTCACGATACGGTGGTAGTTTATGACCAAATTAGAGATTCAATTAAAAAAAATCCCCAGGTAGAGTTTAAAGCTTTGGTTAACAAAGCAGTGGTAGAAACTTTGCCTCGGTCAATTAACAACTCCATGACCATTATTTTTATGCTTTTATGTCTTTATTTATTAGGCGGCCAAACCATTCGCTGGTTTTCTTTGGCTTTATTAATTGGTACTATCTCCGGCACCTATTCTTCTACGTTTACGGCGGCGCCGTTATTAATTGTATGGGATAAATTTAAGAAGAAATAACTTGTTAACTTTATAAACTTTATAAACTTTTTAACCTTTTAATTTGTTTCAGTAAATACTCTCTTTTATTTTTCTTCACATCTTCCATGACTTCTTCAAATAACTTTTCCAAAACTTTTCCTACCTTTGGTCCGGATTTTATTTTCAGGATTTTCATCACATCATTGCCATTAACTTTCAAGTCTTTAATTTCCAAAGGTTGGTACATTAATTTACCAATCCTTTCTTGAAGTTCTCTTAGTCTCCAGGAGGTAGCCTTACTACCTCCGCCTTTGCGGTCGCCGATTCTCAACATCATCATCTCGTTGATATTTTCTTTACCCACCCGTTTAATAAATCTTCTAATAGCCTTATCCGTCATTTTCGGTTCATAAGCAAACATGTGAAAGCGGACTAATAGCCATAATTTTTCTTTGTCTTTTTTGGAAAACCTCAACCGGTCAGCAATTTTTTTAACCAGTCTGGCGCCGACGACTTCATGGCCGTAAAAAGTAATTTTGCCCTGTTTTTGCCTAAAGGCAATAGCTTTACCCAAATCATGAAGTAGAGTAGCCAATCTCACAATTGGGTCTGGCGAAGGACATTCAGCCAAAGAATCGATTGAATGATGCCAAACATCTTTAGTATGATGACCGGCCTGGTTTATGCCTTTTGTTTTGATTAATTCTGGCAAAATAAAAGCTAAAAGACCGCAATTATCTAAAAGTTTAATGCCGTCGGCCGGAAAATCAGACTTTAATATTTTAAACAATTCATCTTTGATTCTTTCTTTGGCAATTCGATTAATTAAATGAGCGTTTTTTTCTATTGCCTGTCTTGTTTTTTCTTCAATCAAAAAACCAATCTCCGTGGCAATCCTAATAGCCCGCATCATTCTCAAAGCATCTTCAATAAACCTTTTTTTCGGTTCACCCACGGCTCTAATTAATTTATTTTTTATATCTTCCTGCCCGCCAAAATAATCGATAATTTTTTGTTTACCCTGATCCGCCGGCTGGCGGAGAAGGGCCAGAGCGTTGATAGTAAAGTCTCTTCTTTGTAAATCATCTTTTAAGGTTTTACCCCAAGATACCTTATCCGGATGCCTGCGGTCAGTGTAGCCCTGTTCACTGCGAAAAGTAGTGATTTCAAAAATATCCTTTGGGTCAATCTCTTCTTTTTTAAAGTCATAGTTTTTAAGTTTAAATTGCTTAATCAGTTCTTCAGCGCTGATACCGACCGTACCAAATTGATTATCATAAAAACTTTCCGGGAATATTTTTTGGATTTCTTCAGGTTTGGCATTAGTAGTAAAATCCCAGTCATAGGTTTTTTTCTTCATTAATAGATCTCTAATGGCGCCGCCGACCACATAAGCTTCAAAACCAGCCTTTTCCAAGACCTGAAGAGTTTTAGTGACTAAAAGAGGAATTTTAAAATCCATATGGTATTATTATAACCGTATGAAGAAAAAATGGAAAATAATAAATCAGCTAAGAGAAAAAAAACACCTCCAAGGTAGTCGGATGCCGGCCGGCCGGCAAGGCAGGGACTCCTTAGAGGTAAAAGATATAATAAAACTTCTCCTTAAAAGTAGGGGATTGAAAACTAAAAAACAGATCAATGAATTTCTTAATCCTTCTGACCCTTATCAATTAAAAATTACTACTTTAGGGATTAAAAAAACAGAACTTAATCAAGCCATCAAACGTATTAAGAAAGCCATTGCTCAAAAAGAAAATATCATTATCTACGGCGATTATGATGCTGATGGTATTTGCGCCACCGCCGTTTTATGGGAAACCCTCCATCATTTGGGCGCTCAAGTAATGCCTTTTATTCCTCAACGCGAAGAGCATGGTTACGGCCTCAACCCCAAAGGCATAGATGATATTTTAAAAGACCCTAAGTTCCGGATTCTAGGTTCTAAGTTCTTAATTATTACTGTTGATAATGGTATTGTCGCTCACCGGGCTGTTAAATATGCTCAGAAAAAAGGCATTGGTGTTATTATTACTGACCACCACCAGCCCCGTACCAGAACAAGTTCGGTGCGGGGTAAACTCTCTTTAGATCTTCCCAAAGCGTATGCTGTCATTCATTCTGATAAAGTTTCCGGCGCTGGCGTCGCCTGGTTTTTTGCCAAAGAAATATATAAGAGCTTTCATAAAGATTTAAAAGGTTTTAAAGCCTCCAATACGTTAGAACTGGCTTGCATTGGGACTATTACTGATATGATGCCGATGTTGGGAATTAACAGAAGTTTAGTTAGTTTTGGTTTGGAAGAATTGCGAAAAAGTAATCGGCCCGGCATTAAAGCCTTATGCAAAGAAGCGGTTATTCCCCAAAAAGAGATGGATACTTACCACCTTGGTTATATTATTGGTCCGCGTTTAAATGCCATGGGTAGGTTAGAGGAGGCCTTGGAATCTCTGCGTTTATTATGCACCCCCCGAGAAACAAAAGCTGATGGTTTAGCTCTAAAATTAGGTTCTATTAACCGCCAGCGCCAGCAGTTAACTGAAAAAACTTTTGAACACGCAAAGAAAAAGTTTAAAAGTTCATCAAGTTCATCAAGTCCAAAAGTGATATTTATTGCCCACGAATCATATAATCCGGGTGTGATTGGTTTGGTAGCCGGTAAGTTAGTCGAAGAATTTTATAAACCGGCCATTGTGGTGGCTCAAGAAAAAGAATTTTCCAAAGGTTCGGGCCGCTCAGTTAAAGGTTTTAATATGATAAAGTTCTTAAGAAAAGTTGAGTCGGGATTTGAGGACTTAGGCGGTCATCCTATGGCTGCTGGCTTTACCGTCAAAACTGAAAAAATAAAAGAATTAAAATTAAAATTAGAAAAAGCAGCGGCTAAAAAAGTTAAAGATAAATTACTTGAGCCCATAATTAATATTGATTTGGAGATTAAACTAAATGATATTAATTGGTCTTTATTTAATCAAATTGAGAAATTTAGCCCTTTTGGCTTGGAAAATCACAGGCCTGTTTTTGCCAGCCGTCAAGTTAAAGTTTTAGAGGTTAGAGCGGTTGGTCGCGAAAGAAAACATTTAAAACTAAAGCTATCAGCAATTAACAATGAAACAATGAAACAATTGAACAATGGAGTAATTTTCAATGCCATTGCTTTTAACCTTGGCCACCTTTCCTCCAAAATTTCTCCTAGAGACTTAATCGATATTTGCTATAACTTGGAGAAAAATCTTTGGAACGGGAATAAGAATTTGGAATTAAGAATTAAGGATATAAAGCTACTTAGGAATTAAGGAGACCATATTCGTGCCAAGGTTCTCCAATTTGTAACCTCTGCTTTTACTTGTCTATCTTCTGATGCTTGCATACAATCCCAAAAAGTACTTTCAAATACAACTCTTTGTTCTGAGTCCTCCATTCGTTTTATAACCTCATCAGCCCATCCAAAGGCGCCTTCTGGAAAGGCCTCTAATGCTGCCTGGATACCTTCTCTAAAATCTTCAGTCATTATTCCTTTAAATTTATAATTGCACGTCCGTCTACAAAAACAGAATTAGGGATTTCAATAATAATGTCAGTTCCTGGTATTTCTCCAAAAGCAGGCCTTAATAGTTTTAAGGTTAGTTGGAATCATAACCCTAGAATGTCTTGTAAATTTAAGATGGTTTCAGTAAAACGAACTTGCTCAGCCAATGGTATCTCTTTTTGCAGAAGATAAGCCCTTGTCTTTTCCACCTGTTGTCTTACAGAGATTGAAGGAACCCTTAATTCCAATAATAAATTAGCATAAATCTCTAAAGGGCCTTCTACAATGTCATGATTTGTTTTTTCCATTTTTCCTTAAAGAAATTGTATAAATTAAAAAAGCCTCCTTGTCTTGGAGGCTTGACTTTTGTTTTAATTCTAAATTCTAAATTCTTTCAGCCTCCAAAAGACCTTTCCAAAGAACAATAATGCCCTTAAAGGCCATCTTAAGAGGAAGCTGATAATCTTGATTATTACTTACTGGGTGCATACCTTGACGATAATAAAGAAAATGTTTCTCCTTGTCAAGGGGGAAAAGAAAAGATAGAATAATCTTAGCCAACGGTTTCAGCACCTCCGAGGTGGTGTTGCGCCTGCGGCACACCTCGGAGGTGAAATTATGCAGCGTAGTTTAGCTTTAGAAACCCTAAAAAAAATCGGCAAAACAGTTATTTTAAAAGGCTGGGTTAATCGAAGAAGAGATCATGGCAAGCTGATTTTCATTGATCTCCGCGACCGCTCCGGCATTATTCAGGTAGTGGCTGATGAAAAAGCCTCCGCTTTAGGTATTCAAGACGTGGTAGAGATTGAGGGTTTGGTTAAAAAAAGGCCGGAAAAAATGGTTAACCTTGATTTAGCTACCGGTAAAGTAGAAGTTGAAGCCAAAAAAATTAAGCTTTTGGTTAAAACCGCTGAACTTCCTTTTGATCTGGCCGGACCAGAATTAAAAGTAGAACTACCAACCCTTTTGGATTATCGTTCTTTAAACTTGCGCCATCCCAAAATTTTGGCTATTTTTAAAGTTCAAGAAGTAATTTTGGAAACTTTTCGTCGGGTTTTAAAAGAGAACGGTTTTACAGAAATTAGTGTTCCCACTTTAGTCGCCACCGCCACTGAAGGCGGGAGTGAAGTCTTTCCCGTCCAATATTTTGACCACCAAGCCTATTTAGCCCAATCACCTCAGTTTTATAAACAGATTATGGTTGGGGTTTTTGAACGAGTTTTTACCACGGCTCATGCTTACCGAGCCGAACCTTCAGTGACTACCCGTCATATTACTGAATATGTTGGGTTGGACGCAGAAATGGGCTTTATTAATGACTGGAATGAGATTATGGATACAGCCGAGTTAGTGGTGAAGGAAATTTTTAAAGCCGTTAAGGACAAATGTAGTGATGTTTTAAAAATGTATGAGGTTGATGTGCCGCAGACAGCTCAAAAAACTCCCAGAATTAAATTAAAAAAAGCTTTAGAGGTTATTTATCAAAGGACCAAAAGAGACCATCGTCAGGAACCGGATTTAGATCCCGAAGACGAAAGAGAGATTGGTCGTTGGGCCCAAGAGAAATATGAGAGTGAATTGGTTTTTATTACTCATTATCCTGCGGCTAAACGGCCGATGTATACTTATCCAGACCCAAAAGACCCCAAATATACTTTTAGTTTTGACTTAATTGGTCGGGGAGTGGAATGGATTACCGGCAGTCAAAGAATTAATGACTATAAACAACTGGTGGCTAATATCAAAAAATGGGGGTGTCAGCCTCAGGATTTTGAAATTCCTTACCTTCAGGCTTTTAAATATGGTATGCCGCCGGAGGGTGGTTTTTGTCTTGGTCTAGAAAGAATTACCCAAAATATTTTAGGTTTGAAAAATATTCGTGAAGCCACCTTATTCCCTCGCGATATGACCAGGATTGACATTCGCTTGGCAGAAAAAAAACTGGAAAAATAAGATAGATGTTAGAAAAAATCCAGGAATTTTTGGCTTTTTTAAAGCAAAATAAAACCCACCAATTTAATTTTTTTTGTTGTTGCTTTCTTTTTTGTTTAGTTCCGGTCAAAAATTACTATACTGATTTGGTGATAGCGGCTCAACCGCCTATGGTTCGATCTTTCCCGATGGATTTAGGAGAGATTTCGACCTATCCGGTTAATATTACCAATCAACCAGCCCCTCAATTAACTGCCAGTGCTTTTTTAATTATTGATGTAGACTCTAAAGCTATTTTGAGCCAAAAAAATCCTGACCAACGGCTTTTCCCCGCCTCCATTACTAAATTAATGACGGCCTTAGTCAGTTTAGACCATTATCAACTGGACCAAGTTTTGGAAGTTAAAGAAGTTAAGAAAGTCGGTCGCTTAATGGGTTTGGAAAAGGGAGACAAATTTACCGTTGAAAATCTTTTATATGGCCTTTTGGTTCAATCCGGTAATGAAGTGGCTTATGTTTTGGCCCAAAATTACCCCGGCGGTTTAGAGAAATTCGTTGAAGCGATGAATCAAAAAGCCAAAGAGTTACATTTGGAAAATACCAATTTTGTTAATCCGGCTGGCTTAGATACCTATGATCATTTAACTACGGCTCACGACTTGGGGGTTTTAAGCACCGAGGTAATTAAAAACCCTATTCTTAGTCAGATAGTCGCCACCAAAAACATCACCGTCACTGATGTTACTGCTAAGAAAAAATATGCTTTAGAGAACGTCAACCAACTTCTAGGCGAAGTCGAAGGCTTAAAGGGGATTAAAACCGGTTGGACGGGTTATGCTGACGAGTGTTTAGTCAGTTTAATAGAAAGAGAAGATAAAAAAATTGTTGTTGTTGTTTTAGGTAGCCAAGACCGCTTTGGAGAAACTAAGAAGTTAATAGATTGGGTATTTACTAATTTTTCTTGGGAAGCTATTCCTCAGTAATTGCCGGCAACAGTGCCTGGAAATCATCATCTCCTTCAAAAACAAAGACTGGTTGGAGATATTGTTGTGGCTCCCAGGAGTCATAAAAAGCTAAATAGATATTTCTAACGATCACTTCATTCTTTTCTTCAAGAGGTTGCCACCTAGAAACAAAAGCCTGATTATTTTTTAATTCTTCCCAAGCCTGACTAGTGGTTTTAATCGGATAAGTAGCAAAAGATTCATAGTTAATAGGAAAGTGATTAAACTCCGCCCTTAGGATTTTTTTATCGCCTCCGGCTGAGGAAAAAATAAGACTAACGATTCCTTTCTCTGGGTCAGCGGTAATAACTGGTATTTCTCCAAAGAAATCTTCAATATTTTTTCTAAAAACTTCTACCTTGGTTAAATTGGCTTCTGAAAGACTGGTGGCCGGCACCATCTTTAACCCCTGAATTTTAAGATATTCAGTCTCAAAACGACCTTCCATAAGGTCATCCTCCAATCTTTCTACTTTTTTTAAGAAACTTTTCGTTTGTTCAATCGCTTGGGTGCTATTGGGCGGAAGAAGTTCTAATAAATCATCTTTATAATTCTGCCAGTTATAAAAAAGAGTGAAAGAACCAGAGAAAATATTCATTTCCAGAATAGAATTAACAGTGCCAGTTTTAGTCCAGCGGAAAATATTCTCAGAGATTTTTTGAGGCTCCTGGGTAAAAGCAAGCCTTTGGGCATCTTTTTTAGCATTTTCTGAAGCCAAAAGATTAGGTCTTTGGTAGGGGCTTAAAAAAACTTTAGTTTGAGAAGCAAGTTCAGGCAATTCTCCGGTTTTACTTTCTAGTTTATAACTTAGAATTTCAGGCTGTTCTTTTTCTGGAAATTCAATGGGCGGTAACTTACCAAAGCCAAAAGTGGGTGGGGGTGGCTTTTGGGGATGAATTTTTTCCCAATATTGCTTAACCACGTCAAAGGCGAGTTTAAGAATTAAAATCAGCAAGGCGGCAATCAGGCCATACTTGACTATTTTTCTACTGGATTGGGCGATTTCCGTTAAGCTAACCATTCTGTGTAGTGAAACCCTACGTGTGGTTCACTGTTTTGAGTATAGCCTAAAAATTTGTTATACTCAACTGAAAAGGAACTGCGATAAAAATAATGTATAATACTCCGATTATTCAGATGTGCGGTATGGCTGAATAAGCCTACTCACCGCACAATCTAGAATAAAAGGGGTACAGAATTCAACTATGAAAGTTAGAGTTAGAATTGCGCCCTCGCCCACAGGTAAAGATCTCCACATAGGCAATTTATATACTGCTTTGATTAATTGGGCTTTTGCCAGAAAAAATAAAGGCAATTTTATTATTCGGATTGAAGATACAGATAGAACCCGTTACCTTAAAGGGGCAGAAAAGAAAATACTTGAAAGTTTAAAAGCCTATGGCTTAGATTATGATGAAGGTCCAGATAAAAAAGGAGCTTATGGGCCTTACCGCCAGTCAGAAAGACTCGATTTATATCAAAAATATGCAGAGGCGTTGGTTAAAAAAGGCAAAGCTTACTATTGTACTTGTTCTCCGGCCCGTTTGGAACAATTAAGAAAGGAACAACAGCAGAAAAAACAGCTTCCCAAATACGACCGTTATTGTTTAAGAAGACAAAAAGAAACAATCAAGGCAATCAAGGCTGGGAAAAAGTTTGTTATTCGTTTACAGATTCCCGATGGTAAAAAAATCAGTTTTCAGGATATTATTAGAGGCAAAATCAGCTTTCCTAGTAAAGACATCGATGATCAGGTGCTTTTAAAATCAGATGGCTATCCCACTTATCATCTGGGAGTAGTAGTGGATGACCATCTAATGGCGATTAGTCATATTATTAGAGGAGAAGAATGGATTTCTTCTACTCCCAAACACATTTTACTATACCGGGCTTTAGATTGGCAGACGCCAATTTATTGTCACACACCCTTACTGCGCAATCCGGACCGTTCAAAATTATCTAAGCGCAAAAATCCGGTTTGGTCATCTTGGTATTTAAATCAGGGCTATTTACCTCAAGCAGTTTTGAATTATTTATGCCTTATGGGTTGGTCGCATCCAGAAGAAAAAACCATTTTTTCCTTGAGCGAATTTATTAAATATTTTGATTTAAAAAATATTTCTCCGGCTGGGCCGATTTTTGACCTGAGAAAATTGGACTATGTTAATAGTGTTTATATCCGCCAGTTATCTGATCAAAAACTAACCCAAGCCCTTAAGCCATTTACGAAAAAGCCTCTGTCTGCCAAAATTATTCCTTTACTTAAAGAAAGAATCACTAAGTTATCTGAAGCTAAAGATTTGGTTATTTTTTTGAATAAACTCCCAGTCTACAAAAAAGATTTATTTAAAGGCAAGCAAGCTAAAAGTCAGTTATTAGCTGTTAGTAGTCAATTGTCAAAGATCAAATCTTGGGTCAAAGATGACATTTATCAAACAGTTAAAAAAGTTTTTGAAAAAGGAAAATATCATAAAAAAGAATTTTATCCTAATCTTTACTTAGCTATTGAAGGTAAACCACAGGGCCTGCCTGTTTTTGAAAGTATGGAAATTTTAGGTAAAAAAGAAACTTTAAAAAGACTGAAAAACACGCTAGAATTGACTAAGTAAACTTAGTCGTCCCGAAGGATCTATACAAGTTATGGAATATCAAACTGCCCAGCGAAGACTTTTAAAGCTTAGAAAAAAAGCTGCCCATAAGTTTCAAAGAAAGCATAAGAAGGCAGTTTCTTACTTGCGAGAAAAAAAACTGCTCCTGCCTGGTTTAATTGAGCGCTCCAAACAACTTCTGACCGGTGCCAGTTTAGCCAGTTCCTTACTCTTAAACCCAATTAAAGCGGCGGCTACGCCGCGGTTGTTGGAAAGGCCGGCCGAAGAAAGGGCTAAAGAAGGCCTGGCTACGGCTGACGAGGTGAATAAACTTTTAGCTGAGAAACTTGGTTTCCATCTGCCTTTTGATATTGCTAAATTAGATCCGGAGCAGGATAAAGAAATCTGCAAAATAATTAAAGAGACTTTGGGAATTGATGTTTGCACTGAATTGGAAACTTTTAAACTCAATTATGACTATGCCTGGACCGGCTATGAACAACATTTATATCGTTTTCCCGGTGATACTTTAGAAGAGCATGACGAAGAGCAGATTGCCGGGATTGCCCCAGGTTTGGGTGCTTGGGGTTATTTTAGCGAGAGCAAGGAGACGATGACAGAAGAGGACTATCTTAAGGAAAAGTATTACGTGGTGGTGCAGACGCTGTATTTTGATGACTGGCCAGAGAGATCAGAGGAAATCTACAACTTTTTCAAGCACCGCAAAATGATTATGATTAACCCGGAAAACGGTCAGGCTTGCGTGGCGGTGGTAGGCGACGCCGGACCAGCGCAATGGACCGGCAAACAGTTTGGCGCCTGCCCTGAAGTGATGAAAGCCTTGAATTTACATGAGGGTTACCGCAAGGGGAAAGTTTTGCTTTTTTTTGTGGATGATCCGGAAAATAAAGTGCCTTTAGGCCCGATTAATTATAATCTTAAAGCCGGCGAACCGGAAACAGTTTAATTTGTATTACTACATTAATACAAAAGGGGGATAAATGGCAAATCTATTTTGGGAACCATTTGTAGATATAGAATCGATTAAAATAAAAATAGAAGAACAAGGACTTAAAGAAAAAGAAAAAATCAGACTTTTAGATCTTGTTCACCAAACCTTTCATCTACGGGTATTGGATTTAGTTTTAAGTCATTTACCCAAGGAAAAACAAACTTCTTTTTTAGACCAATACTGCCAATTACCCCATTCTTATAAGCTTTTAGAGTCAATTAAACAAGATATTGCTGATATAGAAGAAAAATTAAAGTTATTAGACCAGCAATTAAAATCAGAGGTTTTAGAACAATTACTCTCCTCAACAGAAGAAGCATAAAAACCTGCTTCAATTTCCCTCAAAATGAAAGAATTTAGACACTTTGGTTGTATCAATATAAGAGTTGAAAATAAGTCCAAACCGTCTATAATAGGACGATATGGACAGGATTTTTTTATGGTCAAAATTTTTAAAACTTTAATCGGCTTTTACCAAAAACACACCAAAAAGGTGATTATCGCCTTTGTTTTGCTGATAGTCATTATTGGTTTAATTGTTTTCCAATTAAGAAAAAACGCCAAACAGGAGGTTCAGTACCAAACAAATAAAGCGGAAAAAGGAATGATCGTTTCTTCAGTTTCTGCCTCGGGTCAGGTTTTGACGGTCAATATTATGAATGCCAACACCAAAGCTTCAGGTATTGTTAAAAACGTCTATGTTCAAGACGGCGATTATGTTAATAAAGGCGACAATATTTTGGAAATTGACCTTGATTTTCAAGGCGAGCAGAAAAATACCCAAGCCTGGGCTTCTTATTTATCCGCTAAAAATACTTTAGAATCGGCCAAAGCGACCCAGTATAGTTTACAGGCAGAAATGTTTGGCAAATGGGATACTTTTAAAAAACTAGCTGAAAGCGATTTATATAAAGACACTAATTCGGATAATCGGAATTTACCCGAGTTTCATATTCCGGAAAAAGAATGGCTGGCCGCCGAAGCTAAGTACAAAAACCAAGAAGCAGTGATTAACCAAGCTCAAGTGGCTCTTAATAGTGCTTGGTTATCTTACAAATTAACCTCCTCTTTAATTACTGCTCCCACTAATGGCACGATTACTAGTTTAATCTATGCCGAAGGCATGAATATTGGTTCGTTGGATACTGGCAGTACTGAGTCTAATCAGACGGTGGCGACCATTAAAACCGAAGGAATGCCTATTATTTCCGTCAATCTTTCTGAAATTGATGTTTCTCAAGTGCAGTTGGGTCAAAAAGCCACCGTTACTTTAGATAGTATTCCTGATAAAACATTTACCGGCAAAGTTATCGGCGTAGATAGAATCGGCCAGACTACCAGCGGTGTGACTCAATATCCGGCTATTATCCAGCTTGACTCTTCGGCGCCGGAAATTCTGCCCAATATGACCGTTAGTGCCAACATTGTTATTAACAGAGAAGATAATGTATTACTTGTGCCTTCAGCTGCGGTTCAAAATCAAGACGGCCAAGATTATGTTCAGCTATTGGTTGACAATCAAGCTCAATATGTCTTGGTGGAAACAGGCTTAGTTTCTGATACTCAAACAGAAATAGTTTCCGGACTCAGCGAAGGAGATTTAGTCATTACCGGTACAATCTCTCAGACCAATTCATCACAGGGTAATACTTCTCCTTTTAACACCTCGGGAACGCGGTTTTTCAGGGCACCTCGTTAAAAGGTATGATTAGAGTTTCTCACTTAACTAAAATCTACAAAACTGGCGTTTTAGAAGTAAAAGCTTTAGATGATGTCAGTTTTGAAATTAAAAAAGGTGAGTTTGTGGCCATTATGGGGCCTTCTGGCTCTGGTAAATCAACTTTAATGCATCTTTTGGGTGCTTTAGATGTGGCTACCAGCGGCGAGTATTGGCTGGCGGGGGAGAAAATTGCTGATTTAGACGATGATCAGCTGGCCGAAATCAGAAATAAAAAAATTGGTTTTGTTTTTCAAGCCTATAATTTATTGCCTCGAACCACGGCCTTAAGAAATGTGATGATTCCCATGATGTATGGTGGGACAGCCAAAGAAGAACGATTGGAAAAAGCGAAAAAATATTTGGCCATGATGGGCTTAGCCGATAGGCTTTATCATACCCCTAATCAACTTTCCGGCGGCCAGCAACAAAGAGTGGCGATTGCCCGAGCCTTGGCGATGAATCCCAGCATCATTTTAGCAGATGAACCTACCGGTAATATTGCCAGCAAACAGGCAAAAGAAATTATGAAAATTTTTGAAGAATTAAACCAGCAAGGTCATACGATTATAATGATTACCCATGAACAGGAAATAGCCGATTATGCTGAACGGATTATTCATTTAAGAGATGGTAGGATAGTAGAAGATAATTAAAGTCAATTTTTAAGGCGATGGATTTTAAAGAATTAATTTTAGAAAGTTTGCTTACTTTAACTCTTAATAAGGTCAGGACCGGTTTGGCCATGCTGGGAGTGATTATTGGTATTGGTAGCGTGATTGCTTTAATGTCCTTAGGTCAAGCTTCGCAAAAATCGATTGAAAATCAGATTAAGTCCTTAGGAGCAAACTTACTCACGGTAACTCCGGGAGCTTTAAGAAGTGAAGGTATTAGGGGGGCGGGCGGAGGCGTGACCACTTTAACAGAGGCTGATGCTAGAGCCATAAAAGACTCGTCTCAAATGACTACGGTTAAGGAAGTGGCGGCCGAATTTAGACGTAATACTCAAATTACCGCCGGTAGAAATAATACTAATAGTTCTGTTTCCGGAGTCACCCCTGACTACGTCAGTATTAGAAATATTTCTCTGGCTAGCGGTTCATTTATCAGCCAGTCTAATTTAAACGCCTTAAGTAAAGTAGCAGTTTTAGGACCTCAAGTAGCCGAGGATTTATTCGGTCAAAACTCAAATCCGATAGCCAGCACTATTCGCATTAATGGGATTTCTTTTACGGTGCTTGGAGTCACTCAAAGTAAAGGCGGTAGTGGCTTTATGAATCAAGATGACGTGATTTACGTACCTTTGACGACGGCTCAAAAAATTCTTTTTGGGGTTAATTATGTTAGTTCTATTTATATTGAAGCTAATGGTGAGGAAGTGATGGATCAGGCGCGGGACCAAATTGGCTATTTTTTACTCGAGAGGCACAAAATCAAAGACCCTAGTCAGGCAGACTTTTCTATTATGTCTCAAGAGGACATTCTAAGCACTGCCAGCGAAGTTACCGGTACTTTTACTACCCTTTTATCCGGAATTGCCGCTATTTCTTTGGTGGTCGGCGGCATTGGCATTATGAATATTATGTTAGTTTCGGTGACCGAGCGGACGCGAGAAATTGGTCTGCGCAAAGCTTTGGGAGCCAAAAAGAAATTAATTACCACTCAGTTTTTATTAGAAGCGATAGTGATTACTTTTCTGGGAGGCCTGACGGGGATTGTTTTAGGTATAGGAGTTTCTTTTCTTATTTCCAAATCCGTGGGCTTGGCTTTTACCATATCTCCGTCTTCAATTTTGCTTGCTTTTGGTGTTTCAGCCGGAATTGGCATTGTTTTTGGTTGGTATCCGGCCCGCAAAGCCTCGAATATGCAGGCGATTGAAGCATTACGTTATGAATGATAAAATCTCAAAAATAAAAGGAGGTGAAGTAGAATGAAGAAAAATATTTTATTGGTAGTTATTTTAGTCATTATTGTTGGCGCGGCGGGGTTTTTTGCTGGGGTTAAATATCAGCAAAGCAAACAACCGTCCAGGAGTGATTTTCAGAATAGAATGGGGACCAGACAAGATCTGCCGGGGAATCAACGGCCGGCCGGTTCCCAAATGATTAGAGGAGAGGTAATTAGCCGTGATCAAGAAAGTGTTACTGTTAAACTGCCAGACGAAAGTAGTAAAATTATTTTAATTTCTGAAAATACGGCCATCAATAAAACCACTGAAGGTTCAATTGATGATTTGGAAAACGGCCAACAGGTAATGGTTTTCGGCCAGCAAAATTCTGACGGCACTGTTTCCGCCGCCAATATTCAAATCGGAGAAGGGTTTTTAAAAAGAGAGCTATGAAGACTATTGTTGAAGTAAGAAACTTAACCAAAAAATTCAATGGTCTAATGGCAGTTGACAAGATTTCTTTTAAAGTAAAAAAAGGAAATATTTTTGCCTTTCTTGGTCCCAATGGCGCCGGTAAAACCACTACCATTAGAATGTTAACCACTCTTTTAAAACCAGATCAAGGCCAAATGTTAATCAATGGTTTTGATCCTCTCAGGCAGCAAGATGAAGTCAGAAAATCTTTTGGCATTGTTTTTCAAGACTATAGTCTAGATGATGAACTGACTGCTTATGAAAATATGGAATTTCACGGAGTCTTATATAAAATTCCCAAAGATAAAAGAAAAAAGAGAATCAGAAATTTATTAAAAATTGTTGATTTATGGGAAAGAAAAGATGATTTGGTTAAGACTTATTCCGGCGGGATGCGAAGAAGGTTAGAAATTGCCCGAGGTTTATTACATTATCCTCAGATATTTTTCCTGGATGAACCGACCATCGGACTTGATCCTCAGACGAGAAACAAAATCTGGCAGCATATAAAAAAGTTAAATAAAAAATATCAGATAACTATTTTTTTTACCACCCATTATATGGAAGAAGCGGAAAAAATGGCCCAATGTATTGCCATTATCGACCACGGAAAGATTATTGCTCAAGGAACAGTAGCCGAACTTAAAAAACAAACCAGAACTAAGTCTTTGGAAGCCGCTTATTTGGCAATTACCGGTAAAACTATCCGAGAAGAAAACGCCACTGGTCTTGACAGGATGAGAATCAGGATGAATAGAATGAGAGGAAGGATGAGATGATTAGTACCATTTATATTCTTTGGTTAAGACAAATTAAAAGATATTGGCGCTCCAAATCAAGAATAATTGGTTCTATTGGTCAGCCATTGTTATTTTTGCTGGCTTTAGGTTTTGGTATCGGGCCAATATTTGCCAAGGCCGGAGCAGGAAATTACATTGATTTTCTGGCTCCGGGAGTGATGAGTCAAGCAATTTTGTTTATGGCGGTTTTTTCGGGGATTGAACTTATCTGGGACAGACAATTTGGTTTTTTAAAAGAAACCTTGGTGGCGCCGGTCTCAAGACTGGAAATTGTTTTAGGCAAAGTCTTGGGTGGAGCTACGATTGCCACTCTTCAAGGTATTATTGTCTTTTTTCTCACCCTACTCGTGGGATTCAGGCCATACAGCTTAAAAATGATGCCCTTGGCTTTTGTTTTAATGTTTTTAATTGCCCTTTTTTATACCGCTTTAGGGACGGCCATCGCTTCTTTAATGGAAGATTTTCATGGTTTTCAATTAATTATGAATTTCTTAGTGATGCCCAGTTTTTTTCTTTCCGGAGCCATTTTCCCTTTACAAAATGCGCCCCGATTAATTCAAATCATTTCTTCTATTAATCCCTTAAGCTATGGTGTTGATGGCTTGAGGCAAAGTTTAGGGGGTATGGTTCATTTCGGTATAGGCAAAGATATTTTAATTTTAACCAGTCTGGCTTTACTTTTGCTTTCAATCGGCAGCTATCTTTTCTCCAAAATAGAAGCCTAAGTTTGTTTAAGCTTAGACTTATAAATAAACTACTTAGTAAAAAGCGAGGGTTGACAAAGAAATCGTTAACATAGATAATGGTCTATATTATTATTCATCTTAAGATAAACTATGAAAATAAAAATAAATAAAAAACTCAAGCTCATTCTTACTGGTACCTTTTTAATCTTGCTATTTTGGTTTATTTTTGAAAAATTAAAAACCAATTATGAACAGATTTCACTTCAACTAAGGTTGGGGGTGGCCGGAAATATAACTTCTGAAATTTTTAGAAATTGATATAATTAGAGGTACTTGACAAAGATTGACACCGTGTGTTAGAAATATACTATAAGATATGTTGACTAGTATTTTTAAATCTAAAAGATTCCGAAAAAAATCCATTATCTTCTTGCGAATTCTTCTCACTTTCTTCACTTTTATAATATCCCTTTTATATTTAATAAAGGTAGGTTCTGGGATGGCCCAGGCCCAAGAGCTTATTTGGGAAGATGAGTTTACTTACCAGAATTACCGTTGGGATTGGAGCTATGATGCTGGGACTGGTTATCATGTTTTGACTAGAGTGGATGATTTATTCGCGGTTGAGTGCGGTATCACCAGTGAATCTGTGGCCGGCGTCTATTCAGATTGTTCTCTTCATGAAAGCAATCAGCAACACACTAATGGTATTTATGAGGCTAGGCTTCGTTTAGATGGTAATCCTAATTCTTGGCAAGGAACCTTAGGTTGGGGGTTTTGGGATAGCCCCGGAGACCTTTCCAATCTAAATGTAGCTTGGTTTTGGCGTGCCTCCAGTGAAAGCAACCCTCTTTTTACCGGCTTGAGAGTGATGTTGATGCGGAACGGCACTTTTTATTTAAATCAACCTATTTCCGTTAACCTAACTTCCTGGCATACTTATCGAGTAGAAATTTCTGATTCTGGCACCAGATTTTTAGTTGATGATGTTGAAGTGGCTGCTCATAGCCAACGGCCTGACAATAATTTAAGAATTGTAAATTGGGTTGATAACTATCGGGTTACCATTAATGGATATGGTGTTCCTCAAACTTATCCCCTCAATGTCAATCAAGACCAAAAAATGTTTATTGATCGAAGTAGATATTTTAGTGCTCCTGGTCCATCACCCAGTCCCACTCCAACTCCTAGTCCGTCTCCAAGTCCGTCACCAAGCCCAACGTCTACCCCAACACCCACCCCGACGCCAAGCCCCAGCCCATCACCTTCACCTAGTCCTAATATCCTCATAGATTTTAATCAGATAATTGGACAAGGACCTAATAGCTATGGTTCAAACCCTTTTTGGACCGAGGAAGACATAAATCTCTTCGAAACAAGAATCAGCCAAAGTCAAGCCAAAATTATGAGAATTACCGTCATTCCTTATTTTATAGAAGCGCTCAATGACAATGGCGATCCCAATACCATTAACTGGGGAGGTTTTACCTTTGACCAAGCATTTCCTATTGACCCAGGAGCAGGTAAAACCGCTAGCTATGAAACCATGTTCCAGACTCTAAAGGATTTAGATTTAGAAATTATGCCGGTTATTGTTTATCTTCCTCCTTGGCTTTCTGCTAATGGGCCAGAACCTTCACCTAATGAAGCTTTTTCCACCTATCCTCCTAATAATTACGATGAATATCGAGAGTTTGTTTACGCTCTTTTATATCACTTAGTCAATGACATTGGTATTGCTCCGGAAAAGATTATTTTTGAACCTTTCAACGAACCTGACCTTGGTTGTAGTCAAGACCCTGCGGTTCACTGTTTTTGGAAAAATCATGATATGAATGATACGGCTAATACCTTTATGGCTGCCTATCAGGCAGCCAACAATGTCAGTCCGGCGATCAGAATCGCCGGTATGTCTGAATGGGATGATGGGCGATACGTCAGAGACTTTATTAGCCGTTATGGTTTGGGTTATTTGGATGCGATTACTTATCACAAATATATTGACAACTATAATATTTCCAGTTTGATTTCCATGGGAACTAGTTTTAGACAAGATTATGGTTTGCCGGTTTTTGTCAATGAGTATGGTTCGAGAACTTGGGGAAGCAATGGTATCGAAGGAGCTTTATGGCACAGTTATACCTTGACTCATTTGCTTAAAAATGAAATTCAACCAATCCAATTTCCTTTTTCTGAGTATCCCAGTTTAGGTGAGCCTTATAGCAGTATGGGGCTTTTTTATGACTGGCATAATAATTGGCAGACCAAAGAATCTTTTTGGCTTTATGCCCATATTTTTGATTCTTTAAAAAAGAGAGATATTATTTACTCAGAAGAAAATCTTAATGATTTTGAACTATTGGCGGTTAAAGAGGCTGGGGAGGCCGACTTAATCATCACCAATTTAAGTTCAAACCCGAGAGAGGTTAATATTGAATTACAAAACCTTTCTTTGCCTCAAAAACTGATTAGCATTTTTGATAACTTTCAAGAGAATGCAATCCTTGATTCTTTTGAAACCTCAGCCGACAGTTTTGACTATACTGTTCCTGCGAGAAGATCAGTGATGATAAATATTACTGGGCCAAGTCCATCACCTAGTCCTAGCCCAACACCAACACCAAGTCCGACCCCAACCCCCACGCCGACCCCAACACCTACACCGACACCCACTCCTTCTCCCACCCCGACCCCGACCCCGACACCTACTCCTACTCCTACTCCTACGCCTACGCCTACGCCTACGCCTACTCCTACTCCTACTCCTACTCCTACTCCTACTCCGTCACCTAGTCCGAGCCCCAGCCCAACAGATTATTTTGTTGATTCATTTAATGTAGTTCAAGGTTCCTATCAATCTGGTAATCTGGACAGCTTGACCAATGATGACAATAACTATCTAAGAATAAGGAGTACTACTTCTGGTTTTATCCGGAACTCAAGAACTGATTTTGAAATCAGTAATATCAGTTCTCTTAATCCCTCGGAAATTGAGCTTCAAGTCAGACTAAGATCAGATGGTTCTGGAAGAAACATTAGAATTTACCTTTATAACTATGTTAGTCAACAATGGAATCAGTTTGACAATTTTAACCTTGGCTCCCAAGAAATTACACGTAATATTTTAATTACTAATAATGCTGGGAATTATGTTAATAGCGAAGGTAAATTAAGTACCAGGACAGAAAGTAGTATCTATTGGTGGAGAACTCATAATCTTGATCACGAAGTGGTCGTTAGTCAGATTTTGTAGATTTTACTTTATTAACTCGTCTTCATTTGATCAAAGACTTCTTCTAAAACTCGGGTATAGATTCCTACTCTTTCGCTCAGAGGCGGATCATTAGGGGTACGCAAAAGACACTCGACGGTAATCATTGGAGTGACGCCTTTCATCGCCAGCCACTCGTCCAATGAACCGTCATTACCGCCGACCACAATACCATTTATGATCGGTTCTTCAAAACGAGTTTTTCCATATTCTAATAAAGGCACATGGTTTGCTCTTAGAGTATTTAGAACCGTCAAAGTAAGGGGCGATTCTCTATTTTCTGGCCTAACGACATAAATATAAGTGCCGTGGGAATCTTCATATTGTCTGCCAACATCTTCCCAAAAAGGGTCTTCATGAAGATCAATACCAACGGCTTGGCTAAGATCAAATTTACTCAAAAACTGAGTCAAATGTTTGGCCTCAAAAGAAGCAGGAGTTTCGCATGGTCTTAATAAAGCCTCGCATTCACCCACGCTAAGAGTTTTATCTTGCCATCCTTGGGTCCCACAACGCAGATTCCAAAAATAGCCAAAGGGATTACAACAGGGCAATAAAGCTATCTTAAAATCTTCTCCCGCAGCAATTAATTGATTAGTGCAATCGTCATCGGCAAAAGTGTTTGCTCCTGCTGGTTCTCGGCCGTGAACGGTACTAATAAGAACTCCGTCTATTGGTTCAATAAAACGATTAGGGTTATCTGGATTAGGGGTGGCGTTAGTATAAACGTAAATAGGAACATAGAGTTTTTCTTCTAGAGGAACATCCGGCATAGAAATTTCTTGCCAGCAAACAAGGTATCTTCCCCAACCGCCTTGAGTAACCAATTTCTCATAACTAGCATAAAGTCTATCAATGGACAAGCGCCTGTCCTCTGCCAGAGTACAAGCCGGCAAAAATTCTCTTTCTCTTGACACAGGAGAGAATTATAGCAAGTTTCAGCCTAAAGTCAATTTTACCTATTAAAATTTGGTATAATATCAGTTAGAAAAGCTTAATTAGAAATCTCGGTAGCTACCTTATATACCCTAGACGATTGGATGGTGTAATGGCGTCACGGTGTTTAAATAAAGTGATTTTGATTGGTAATCTAGGCGATGAATCCAGACTATCTTCTACCAATAAAGGACCCTGTCTGCACCTTTAAGATAGCCACTAACCGTTCTTGGTTGCCTCAAGGAGTCAGGGAAAGAAAAGAAGAAACCCAATGCACTTTATTGTTTCCTTTAGCAAGCTGGCGGAAATTTGCAGTCAGATTTTGACTAAAGGCACCAAAGTTTTTATCTCTGGTCGCTTACAAAGCAGAAAAATAACCAATCTTCAGGGTCAAGAAATTAAAAAAGTAGAAATAGTGGCTAATCAAGTAATTGGTTTGGATAAAAGAAAAATAAACCAGGGAACCATTTTTAGCCAAGAAGAAGCAAGTAGTGGCAATGAAAAAAAATTCAAAAAGAAATTGCTTTTGTTTTTGATATTTCTTTAACTAAAGCAAGGGGAAAATAAGAACTGCCCTAGAAAGAAGTTTAATAAGTGATTAATAAACCTTTAACTAAAAACAGAAGCACTCAGGAAATTTTACAAGCCGTTTTAGCAAAAGGCTTTAAAGTCGAAGTTATTTCTAAAAGATTTAATCTCTTAAGAGTTAAATATAATAGTAAATCTTTGTTTATTAAAGGTACCTCATTCCCGGTTAATAATCAACCCGCCTGTTTTATCGCCAATAATAAGTTTTTAACCAAAAGAGTTTTAAGAATGGAGAAAATCCCTACCCCTAAAAGTTGGTTGGTTCGAACAACCACAGAAGCTAAAAAAACCGTTTTAAAACACAATCTATTTCCCTGTGTGCTTAAGCCAGCCAAAGGTGCTCATGGCAATAAAGTTTTTGCTAATATTGAATCTTTTGCTGAATTTTGTGAAATTTTACCTTTAGTTTTTACCAGTAAAGGCAGGAAAAATGTTTTAATTGAGGAATTTATTGATGGTAGGGATTATCGGGTATTAGTGGTGGGCAATAAAGCTTCGGCGGTAATGGAAAGAATACGGGCTCATATAATTGGTGATGGGGTAAAAAATATTCGTCAGTTAATCAAAAAGTTCAACCAAAATCCTTTAGTAGGACAAAAGTATGAAAAACCACTTTGTAAGATTAAAATTAATGGCGAGGTTAAAAGAATTTTAAAAAAACAAAATAAAAAAATAACTTATATTCCCAAAAAAAATGAAATTGTTTTTTTAAGACAGAATGCTAATATCAGCACCGGTGGAATTGGTAAAGACGCCACTGATAAGGTGGACCCATTGGTAAAATCCATTTCTATTAAGGCGGCTAAAGCTCTTGGTATAAAAATCACCGGCGTGGATATAATCTATGACAAAATAAAACAAATGCCTTATGTTTTAGAATTAAATGATTGCCCAGGTATTGACATTCATCATTATCCGGTTTCCGGTCAGTCTAGAAAAGTAGCTGAGGATATTGTTGAATTTTTGATTAGGAGAAAATTAAATGTTTGATTTTAATTTATCTTATTTAAAATTTTTAACTGATGATAGACTTATTTGCCACTAGCCTTAGATTCAGGCTACAAAATTCAAATAATAATAAAATGCCGCTAAACCAGTCAGACCACACCAGAACTGGGTGTAAGCCCAGCTATGAACCTTTTTTTTAATTAATTTAAAAGGCAAAAGGGATAATAAATAAATGGTTAAAATTGTTAAAAAAACAGGATTAAAACCGCCAAAAACAAGAACTACCAGGGTTAGAAAAAATAAACCGCTAAACCACATTAATTTAGGCTTCACAGTTTCTTGATGACCTATTTTATGAAAACTGTCAACAAAAAGAATAAAAAGAGAGGCGGCTAAGTAAAGTCTGAAATTATTTAAACCAACAGGTAAAGTGAAAGGGATAACATAAATAGGAACATTGCCCAAACCTTCTATCCGTTCAAGAATAAAATTACTTTTATTAATTAAAGCCCGCAAATTAACCACCACACTGCCTAATAAAGCTAAAACTGCAATCAGAGGAAAATAATAAAAGCTAAATAAAACCAGGGGTAAAATATAATAAGGGAATTGCCTTTCTCCCTCCAGCCAATCGTCCAAAGGTAAAACTGAGTAATGAATAAAAAAAACAGATAAAAGATGTGGCCAACCATAAAAACCGTATTTAAGGTAAAAGACGAGAACCAATAAAGTCAAGGCGGAATTGACAAAATAGTGTTTTAGATCACGTTTTAAATATTGAAAAGACATCTATTTTATATTTTACCAAATAATTTCCTCAATTCTACCTTGGCTTGATTAAGAACTTTTTGACGCTTAAGAGGTAAATTTTTGCCTGCCCGATTAATATAAAAATTAAGCATACTCATGGCTGATTGAAAAGGAGAAGCTTTTCTTCTGTTGCTCTCTTCGGCGGAACGTTTTAAAGAAACAGCAATTCTTTGAGGATTTTTCCAAGTAAAAACACCTCTATCTAAATCCAAAGCATCACTTTTTTCCGTCACCTCTTTTGACCAATATTTTTCCTCATTATGATCATTGTTAAACATAATATCACGTTTTAGGTGTCGCCTTTGCCGCGAAGCACTGCCAGTCCATCTTCTCCTACTACCACTTTACCTCGGTCCTCTATCTCATAAATATGTATAACTTCTTCCAAAGCTGCTATTTGCCTGGAGGAAAGATCAGTTATATCCATCAACACAGCAAGAGGTGAACTTTCTTTAGTCGCTAATTTCTCTTCACCGCACATTTTTAAAATCCCTGATTAAATAAACTCAATTTATATATAAGTATAAAATGTAGCTAAGCAGGTTGATCTAGGCCTTGTTGATCATTATAACTCAACTAATTTTACCAAAAATGTTTACCCTTAAATAGTAGATTCAAGGCTTATCGTTTCTTGAGTTACTCTACTACTTCTTCGATTATTTCCACTGCTTC
The DNA here is from genome assembly GCA_964589815.1 of uncultured Pseudomonadales bacterium. Taxonomy (GTDB): domain Bacteria; phylum Patescibacteriota; class Microgenomatia; order UBA1400; family UBA1400; genus CAZPUR01. Next base: position 2,135 of record CAZPUR010000008.1, on the reverse strand, counting down.
TTTCACCCTCTCAATTGTATCTAAATCTAAAACTACTGCTCCTTGTGTTTCCAAAGGTGCAACTGCTGCCTGATTTTCCAGCAATCCATCCAGTGCTAAAAGCTTTTTGCAGATTATATCCTCCGGTTGGTCCAACTAGACTAATTATTTCCCCGGCAAAAAATAGATTTTTTACTTTTTTTGACTGCATATTTTTTGAATCAATTTCATTAATATCTATTCCTCCATTTGTTACGATAGCCTTTTCTAGAGGTTCAACCGCGTGGATTTTAAAACGCAAATCTTTTAAAAATTCAATTAATTTTTGAATTTCAGATTTGTTTAACTGAGAGGTTTTTTTGTGTTTATTAATGCTTGTTTTATAGATAGCATAATTTATCAATAGTCTTGGCAAAAGCGTTTTAAGCAGGCTTTGATATTCTTTTTTAGGAGATTTTGAAATTTCGCGATGAATTCTTTGTTTTAATTGTTTTTGATCAAGACTGGGTTTAAGGTCTATTTTAGCAAAAACTTTTTTCTGGTTTTTTAAATTTTCATAGACATCTTTGCTTGTTCTTAAAACGCAGGGTCCGGAAATGCCTTTATGGGTAAAGAGCATTTCACCAAATTCTTTAATAAACGGCTTGCTATCGGTTGAAAAATAAATGCTTATGTTTTTTAAAGACAAACCGGCAAGAGAATTTATGCTTTTGTTTTTTACAACCAAACCAACTAAAGCAGGCTTGGCTTTAATAATTTTATGGCCTAAAATTCTGGCAAACTTATAGCCGTCCCCAGTTGAACCGGTTTCCGGGTAAGATTTTCCTCCCGTGGCAATAATAATTTTATTTGCTTTAATGGTTTGCGATTTTGAAGATATGTAAAAATAGTTAGATTTTTTAGCGATTATTTCTACATTAAAATTAAAGTATAAATTAACTTTCTTTTTTTTAAGTTCATTTTCCAGGCATTTTAATATGGTAATTGATTTATTACTTTCAGGAAAAACACGGCTTCCTCTTTCTATTTTTGTTTTCACCTTTCTATTTTCAAAAAAATTAATAAGATCTTTATTTGAAAATTTAGTTAAAGCTCCATATAAAAATTTTCCTTGATTGCCAAAAGCCTCAACAATTTCAGGAATTTCTTTTGAAGTAGTAAAATTACACCTACCTTTTCCCGTTAAAAGCAATTTTCTTCCCAGAGAACTATTTTTTTCCAAAATACAGACCTTATTTTCACTGTTTTTTGCAGAAATTCCTGCCATCATGCCTGCAGGCCCTCCTCCAATAATAGCCACGTCAAAAATATTATTCATAAAAGCATTATATCAGACAACAGTTTAAACTCTTGAAATAAAGTCAGATGTAGCTTCGCCAGGCTCCGACTGGTGTCTGGTCCTGTACTCGATAAAATAATGTGTTTATAATAGCTTTGCTCGTTTATTAGGAAAACTTATGTTAATTACAGAGGTTGATATTATTTTTAAGGGTGGAGACGGCGGTAATGGCAAACTCTCTTTTTATAAAAATAGAAGAGGTCCAGACGGCGGCAATGGAGGCAAGGGTGGGAGTATTTATGTTGTTGCTACTTCAGATATTTATGCTCTCAGTGATCTTTCTAAAAGTTCTAAAATCGAGGCAGAAAATGGCCAAGAGGGCATGGCAAAGAAAAAAAACGGGAGGAATGCTGATGATTTAGAAATAAAACTGCCCATTGGTGCTGTTATCACTGACAAAGACTCCAAGGAAATTTTTGAAATAATCGGTAAAGATGACCGTTTTCTGTTATGTGAAGGCGGTCTGGGCGGGTTAGGCAATTGGGAATATCGCTCCAGCACTAATATAACTCCTTTATATGCCCAAAACGGATTTAAAGGCCAGCAAAGAGATTTATATATTAATCTTAAACTCATTGCTAATTACGGATTAATTGGTTTTCCTAATGCCGGCAAAAGCAGTTTGCTTAAAGAAATAACTTCTGCCAATCCAAAAATTGGCAATTATCCATTTACTACTCTTGAACCCAATTTAGGAGAACTAAATGGTAAAATTATTGCTGATATTCCGGGGCTTATTGAAGGAGCTTCTGTAGGAAAAGGCTTAGGCGCTAAATTTTTAAAACACATTGAAAAAGTTTCTCTTTTATTCCATTGT
>CAZPUR010000007.1:0-52640 GCA_964589815.1 uncultured Pseudomonadales bacterium | reverse complement strand
TCGATATACAGAACTGAATTATTAACGAAGTTTATTAAATTTTTGGATGGTTTTTTCCAGGGATAGAGTTTCTTGCTGACCGGTTTGCATGTTTTTTAAAGTGATTTTGTTTTCTTTAACCTCATCCGGACCAAGAATAATCACCCAAGGGATGCCTTTTTTATTGGCATATTTTAATTGTTTGTCTAGCTTTGCTTCCGGCTTGGGATAAACTTCTAAATTAAGTTTATTTTTTCTTAATTCAGTAGCAATTTTTAAAGAAGAAGCAAGAGATGAAGCATCAAAGACAGTCATTAAGACTTGAGTAGTAGTTTTTCCCTGAGGAACCAAGCCAAATTGTTCTGCTGCTTCTAAAGTGCGATCAAAGCCTATGCCAAAACCCGTGCCAGGAATATCCAGGCCAAATAAATTTTTAATAATATTATCATACCTTTCACCACCCAAAACAGAACCTGGTTTAAAATCTTTAATTTCTATTTCCCAAATAGGACCATTAGAATAGGCAAAAGAGCGAGCAATCGTGGGTTCAAATTGAAAATAATCTTGGGAAAAACCTAATTTTTTAAGATAATCAAAAATGATTTTAATTTTTTTATTAGGTTTTAAATTTTTAATCGTACTTAGGTATTCTTTGCCTTTTTTTAAACTAATGCCTTTTGCCCCCATTTCTTTTAAGACGCCGTCTCTCCCGATTTTTTTGAGCTTATCAATGGCAACAATAGCTTTATAAGGGATGCCTTTTAACATATCTCGATCATTAACAAAGACCTTAAAATCTTTAAATCCTAGTTGACGGTAGATGTCTAAAGATAAGCCAATCACTTCTGCATCAGCCCTGGGAGATTTGACGCCAAGAATATCGGCATCGGCCTGTAAAAACTCACGGTATCTCCCTTTTTGAGGCTTTTCTGCCCTAAAAGTAGGTTGAATTTGATAACGGCGAAAAGGCATAGGTAATTTTTGGCTATATTGGCCTACCACGCGGCAGATAGGGACAGTTTGGTCATATCTTAAGGCTACATTTCTACCGCCTGGATCCTTGAATTTATAAAAGAGTTTTTCATCTTCACCAATTTCCCCCTCAAAAATCTCTAAAGCTTCTAGGGTCGGCGTTTCCAATGGATCATAACCCCAGTTTTCAAAAATTTCCTGGAGCTTTTTTACTAGCCATTTTCTTTTAAGAGCCTCTTCGGGCAAAAAATCCCGAAAACCTTTTAAAGTTTGTGGCTTGACAATTTTTTTATTAGTCATAGTTGTTCCTCTTTCATTTTAACTGAATTAAAAATTAATTTGAAGAGGGAGGCGGTATTATAGCATAAACTTGCCATTTTTAAGAGTGGTTTGGCCATCAAGTTTAAGGGTGGGATTGATAATTAGGCCGTCAATATGATAGGGAACATCAACTTCACCGCCAAAATGAGCATTATTGCCTAAAGCTATATGGCAGGTGCCATAGATTTTTTCCAGTTCTAAGATGCCTCCCTTTAAACTGGCCATTTTATTAGTGCCGATGCCTAATTCAGCGATATTTCTGGCCTTGGGACCGACCTGATTAAGAGCCTTTTCTATTTCTTTCGCCGCCCGTTTTTTATAACAGGCCTTGGTGATTAGGCCCTTTTTTACTTCAAAAGCAACCGGGTATTTTAGTTTTTTATCGCCGTAAACTGCTTCAAAGACCAAAATGCCTTTACTTTTGCCTTCTACCGGAGCAATAAAAGCCTCACCCGCAGGTAGATTGCCATAATCACCGGAATTAGTAAAAAGACCAGTGTCGCTAATACCGTCTCTGCCTTTAAGGTCAAAAACCATATTGGTTCCTGAAGGGCTGGTTAATTCCGCTTTTGTGGCCATGGTTAAAAGCCCGGATATTTTTTTACTTAAATCAGCTACTTCTTGGTAATCCATGGTTAAGGTTCTTAAAATGGTATTTTTAGTAATTCCGGGCATGGTCGCCACCTGGGCTCCGTTTTTGCAGGCTTTTTCTCGAGCCTGAGTATGGGTGAGAGAGTAGGTGGTGGGAGCGAGAATAACATCGTTTTGTAACATTAAATTGGCCACTTTTTGGGGCGGTTCTTGACCATGTTCACCCGTGGGGGAGATGATGACCATTTTTACTTGATCAGTAAATTCTTTGGCTGTTTCAAAAAAAATAGAGGCTTCGATTTTTTGCTTTTTAGTGTCAGTCACAATCAGAACCTTTTCTCCTGGCTTGACTGCCATGCATTGCCGCATCACATTTTCGCCAGCCAGTTTTTCTTTGGGAGAAAGTTTTCTCGTTTTTGCCTTAGAATTAAAAGTTATTATTCTAGGCATTTTTCATTTTTTTCTTCGTTTTTTAAGCTCATTGAGGATTTCTTTTAGGTTAATATTTAAATAAACCATTAAAACTAGGCTGTGAAACCAAAGGTCAGTTATTTCTTCAATCACTCTTTGTTTTGTTTCCTCTCTAGCGGCTAAAACCACTTCACCAGCCTCCTCGCTTATTTTCTCACAGATTTTATTTTTACCCCGCTTTAATAACGAGGCCACATAAGAATTTTGAGGCATTTTCTTTTTTCTATCTTGAATGATTTTAAATAGATCTTTAAGAGTCATAAAGAGGTTAGAGAATCATTTTTTCAACTGGTAAAACTAAGATTCCTTGAGTGCCTAATTTTTTGAGTTTTTCAATTGTTTCCCAAAAAACACCTTCTTCAACTACTGCTTGGACAGAAATCCAGCCTTTTTCTCCTAGCGGAGAAATAGTGGGTGATTTTAAACCAGGAAGAAGCTTTTTAAGTTGGGGGAGAATTTTTTCTGGGGCATTTAACATAATGTATTTAAACTCTTTAGCGGCGAGAATACCTTTAAATCGGGTGATTAATTGATTGATTAATTTTTTCTTTTTAAGATTTTTAGTTGATTTAGGGTTAGCAATTAGAACAGCTTGAGAATCATATATTTTCTCTAAAATTCTTAAATCATTTAAGGCAAGGGTGCTGCCGGTAGAAACAAGATCGACTATAGCTTGGGAAATCCCCAATGCCGGCGTGGCTTCAACTGAGCCACTTATTTCTACTAAATTTACCTTAATCTTTCTTTTTTTGAAAAATTTATTAGTTGAGTTTGAGTAGGAAGTGGCAATATTTAATCCCTGCAAGTCTTCAACTTTTCTTATTTTTGATTCTTTAGGAACAGCTACTAGCAGGGAACAGAAGCCAAAGCTTAAATCGAGCAACTTTTTGGTTTTTCGCTTCTGTTCATAAAGTAGATTTTGACCCACAATACCTAAATCAACAGAGCCTCTAGTGACATAATAAGGAATGTCATCATCTCGAGCATAAACAATCTCTAGGGGATAATTACGACAAAAAGAAAACAACCTTTTTTTATAGGTCTCAAATTCTAAACCAGCCAACTTAAGGAATTTTAAAGTTTCTTCAGTCAGGCGGCCGGATTTTTGGACTGCTAGTTTAATATTAGAATTATTTAATTTTGACACGATATTATTGATTATATCAAGTAAAAAAGATAGATTAAAGGGAGCTATTCTTCTTCTGCCGCTTCAGTGGCGGATTCAATTTCTTCTTCAGTCACTTCGTTTTCTTTAGCCTGGGGATTGGTGGCGCCAGGGATGACCAAAACTGACTTAACCGTGTTCATCTGACCGGTTTTATCCAAAGTAACAATGGCGGTTAAGTAATCATCGATTTGAATATCATCGACGGTTGGACTTTTGATACCCGAGATGGTCAGGTCAACTTCTTTATCGATGGCCAGAGTTAGATTGTCTCCATTTTTCTGGATAATAACCTTAGTTTCGTCAATTTCCTTAACTTTACCGCTGACAAGCTCACGCTTGACTGCCGGTTTTGGGGCTTCATCAAGGACAATAATTCTTTTGGCCAGGATTAAATTGTCTGCTTCTTTCGGGCCCATGACGATGACAAATTGGTCAGGGCTAATGTCTTCTGCCTTAATATCTTTTTTACCTTTGCCTGAATTGACTTTTAAAATATCAGCCTCAGTGGCAATTTTTGCCTCTTTAAGATCAATTTGAGTTTTTATTTGTAAGAGCTCATCTTTAATAGACTCAACCGTGCCTGACCAACCATAGATAGTCGCTTTCTTTTCCTGGTCAATGATGCCTTTGACTTTATCCAGGCCTTTTTCCACCACTTCTTCCAAGCGTTCCTTAATTTTTTCTTTAACTTCGTTTTCAGAAACAGCACTATCAGTCGCCTCCTGAGCCAAAAGAGGAGGGGTAGCAATTAGAACAATTAGAACAATTAGAACAATTAGAACAATTTTTTTCATTCTATTTTGGCAGTGCTATAAACCAGATTTAAAGTTTTTTCTTGTTCTTCGCCGGTTTTTAGGAGGGAGATTACTTTTACTTCATTAGCGCCAGAGGTTAATTCTACTTCGGCAGAAAAAACTCCTTCTTCATCGGCTAAAACTAATGCCTCATTGCCTTCAGCCAAAAGAGCGACCACGCTTTTAGGCTCGGTAGTTCCGGAAACAGTGACTTTACTTTTGGTCAAGACTAAATTATCTTCTGGTTCGGTGATTCTAAGACTGATCATTGGTGAAGGGAGGGGAGAAGGGGCCTGGCTGCCATTGACAGGCAGACTGCTATTAGAAGTTTTACCATGTTCCTTAACCGCCTTGTTGGCTCTATAGACTCCAAAAGTAATGACTAGACCCAAAAACAAACCAACTAAAATAGCAACTAGAGCTTCTTTTCTCATAAGCAGTGCAAATTTAACAGATTATTGTGGATAAGTCAAGGCATAAAGAAATAAATTATTAGTGCTTGAAGGAGCAATTTATTCATAGTAAAATATTTTACAATGCAGATTATTTATCTTGGTCACTCCTGTTTTAAAATTAAAGGCAAAAAATCCACCATTGTGACTGACCCTTTTGATAATTATATTGGCTTTTCTATGCCTCAGACTGAGGCAAATATTGTTACCATTTCTCATGAGCATAGAGACCACAACTGTCTTGATAATATTAAGGGGGATCCTTTTATTATCAGGGCGCCGGGAGAATATGAGGTGGGCGACGTTTCTGTTTTTGGCATTCCCAGCTTCCATGACGGAGTAAAAGGCAAAGAGAGAGGTAAAAATACTATTTATAATATTGAAATGGAGGAAATCTCCTTATGTCATTTAGGCGACTTGGGGCATAAATTAAATGATAAAGAATTAGAAGAAGTTAATGGGGTGGATGTTTTATTTGTGCCCGTGGGCGGGATTTATACTTTAGACCCGAAACAGGCAGTAGAGGTAGTAGCCCAAATTGAGCCAAAGATAGTGGTATCGATGCATTTTAAAACAGAGAAGATCAATGAGAGTAGTTTTGGTCAACTGGCAACTTTAAAAGATTTTTTAGAAGAAATCGGCACTCCGGAACTGAAACCAGTTGATAAATTAATTATCAATAAAACCAGCTTGCCCGAAGAAAGGGAAGTAGTAGCCATGACGGTGCGTTGACGTCGGTTGGAAAGATTCGCTGAGGTCGACTACTGTAAAATTTTTTTCTTCAGTGGCGCTCTCGAATTCATTTAGGTTTAACCATAAAGTCATGGGCGAGCCGCTTACTACAAAGAAAGAAAATTTTAAGCAGTTTCCCCGCAAATCTTTAGGCAAAAAAGGATAAAAAATGGCAAAATCAGGGGCAAGGATTCCCCCTCACGACCAACAAGCAGAAATCAGCGTCTTAGGTTCAATTTTAATTGACAAAGACGCGGTTTTCAGCGTGGCGCCGATTTTAAAACCAGAGTATTTTTATCAGGACATTCATAAGTTTATTTTTGAAGCTGTTTTAGCCCTCTATGAGGAACGGCAGCCAGTTGACTTGGTCACCGTGGCTGACAAATTAAAAAAGAAAAAGCGGTTAAAGCAAGTGGGCGGTTCCAGTTATTTAGCCTCTTTGATCGAACAGGTTCCCACCTCGGCCCATGCCGAGATGTATGCCCAAATTATTAAAGACGCGGCCACCAAAAGAGAGTTGATTACCGCTGCTTCCAATTTAACGGAAAGCGCTTTTGACGATGAGAAAACCGCCCAAGAGATATTAGACCAAAGCGAACAGGCAGTTTTTTCTTTATCTCAGCGGCACTTAAAACAAAACTTTATTCCTATTAAAGAAGTTTTAGAAGAGAGTTTTGATCGTTTGGATGAACTGCAAAAAAAAGCTGGCGGTTTAAGAGGGGTGCCGACCGGTTTTGTTTCGTTAGACGATACTTTGGCCGGACTGCAGGACAGCAATTTAATCATTTTAGCCGGCCGGCCCTCGTTGGGAAAGACTTCTTTAGCTTTAAATATTGCTCAACATTGCAGCGTCAAAGCCAAAATTCCGGTGGGCTTTTTTTCTTTAGAAATGAGCCAGGAGGAGCTGGTGGACCGTTTGTTAGTGGCCCAGGGAGACATTGATGCCTGGCGTCTTAAAACCGGTCGTTTGGATGAAAAAGATTTTAGCAAGCTTTCCGATGCCATGGGAGAATTAGCAGAGGCATCTTTATTTATTGATGATACGCCGGCCAGTTCTGTTTTGGAAATGAGAACTAAGGCCCGGAGACTTCAAGCTGAGAATGGCTTAAAACTTTTAGTGGTTGATTATTTGCAATTAGCCCGTTCAAACAGACGGTGGGATTCAAGGGTTCAGGAAGTTTCGGATATTTCTCAGGGTTTAAAAAATCTGGCCCGAGAACTTAAGATTCCGGTTTTGGCCTTAAGTCAACTTTCCCGGGCAGTGGAGATTAGGGGAGGCAAGGTGCCTCAATTAGCTGATTTGAGAGAATCAGGAGCTTTGGAACAGGATGCGGACGTGGTCATGTTTTTATATCGAGAGGATGAGGAAGATTTAGAAAATGTTTCTTTAAAGATTGCCAAACACAGAAACGGGCCTTTAAAAACCATTTCTCTTCATTTCAAAGGCGACCGAATTAGTTTTTTTGAGACAGAAAAAAGAAGAGAAGAATAACTAGTTTTGCCTTCTTCTTACCCTTTTTTATTTAGTTTTCTTTTAGCGCTCCTATTAAGCTTCTAACTGCTCCTCCTAGGCTGCATTGACCTACTTCTTCTCCATCTTCTATTATTGTAAATTGATTATGATGAAACCCTTCTCCTACTTGTTTGTGGTGTTGAAGACATTGATGGGCCACACTTCCTTCAATATCAATATAAGGGTCTTCAATAAAGGTTCCTCCTGCGTCAATCACCGTCCTTACTCCACCAAAGAATGAAGGTCCTTCTGGCCCACAAGTTGTACAAAATAGGGTAAAAAAACGATACCTTACTGATTCAGCCACTTTTAAAGAAAAACTTTATGATTCAGTTTTAATCTGTGCCAAGGGAGGGGATCGAACCCTCACGGGATTTTACTCCCATAGGTTTTTGAGACCTACGCGTATACCAGTTCCGCCACCTTGGCTCTTCGATAAACTTAAGGTGAATGATTGTATTTTACCATTTTCCCCTTGAATGGTAAATTTTTTATTAGTAGAATAAGCTGAATAACTAAAGAAAGTCTATGTTAAACGCCACTCAACTTAAAAATAACACCTGTTTTCTTTATCAAAACCAGCCTTATAAGGTTTTGCAATATAAGCATACTCATCTTGGCCGGGGCGGGGCTAAAATTAGAGTGAGGGTAAAAAATCTTAAAACAGGCAATGTTTTGAATCTCCATTTTAATTCTAACGACCGTTTTGAGGAAGTGGTTTTGGAAAAGAAAAAAATGCAGTATTTATATCAGCAAGGAGACGAATATGTTTTTATGGAGCCTGAAACTTTTGAACAAATAAGCCTTGGGATTCAGCTTTTGGGTCAGGGAGCAAAGTTTCTTAAAGAGGGCGAAGAGGTTAATATTATGTTTTGGCAAGACCAACCTTTGGACGTGGATTTACCAGTTTCGGTGGTGGTGGAAATTGCCGACTGCGATCCGGGAGTTAAAGGCAACTCGGCTACTAATATTTTTAAAGCGGCCATGACTAAAGAAGGCTTGAAAATCAAAGTGCCTTTGTTTGTTGATAAAGGTGATAAGGTGAAAATTGATACCAGGACAGGGGAGTATGTGGAGAGAGCGAAATAAATAATCCAATCTCAAATATTTTAATAAACAAATAAAATATTCTTATTTGTAATATTTAGTTATTCAATTATTGATTTGGTTATTTGAAATTCGTATTTATTTGGTTATTCAAGAGAGAAGTATTCCCAAAGATACTACGATTACCGCCACTTGGGTGAGAATTCCCCAAAAAAAGATACCATTTGATTGATGTTTGTGGGTAAAATCCACATAAGCTTTCAGCCAGCTGGCCTTATAATGAAGAAAATAATAGGGGATTTCTATAAAATCAGGCAGAATGGCGGCAAAAGCACCCAAACCCATTAAAAAAGCCTGATTCAAATCAGGCAAGGCTCTGGTCATAAAGAAAAGGGTTAAAACCACTCCTAAAAGGCCGTCAACAATAATGATTTTAATAGAATTAGAGGAAAGTTTTTTATTTTTACTGAATTCGGTATAGAGATGTGGATTCCAATGGGGGATGAAAAAATCAAGGATAAAATGACTGAGGAGTGATAGAAAAAGGCCTAAAAAATTAGGAAATCTAGTGATAATAACTAGACCAACTAAAGCGTGAGGGGTGGTTAACATAAACGAGATTGAGTATAACAAAAGCAGTGATTGACTGTCAAATAGAAAAAAGGATAAAATTACTAATATAATCAGCTAAATAGTTTTGCTTTGCTCGTAACAAATTTGACCCGGTTTTCTAATCGCAGACGAAATAAATCAATCGCTCCATAAAGTCTAAGGTGTCTGCTGTAAACAAGAAAACACTCTCAAATTTATTAGCTCGTCCGCAAAACTATTAGCCATTTTTATTTTTAAACTAATTTTATATTATGATTCCCACAATTTTACAAATAGGACCAGTGGTTATTTCTACCTTAGGCGTTTTTATGGCCCTGGGTTTTTTCTTCGCCTCTTTTTTAATTTGGCAAAAAGGGAGAGAAGAACATTATGAGGAAGTTTTATTAATGGACGGAATTTTATTGGTCACTCTGGCTAGTTTGATGGCAGCCAGAGTATGGTTTGTAATTTTAAATCTTAAGGAGCAGATTTATCTTTTAGATTTAGTGGGTAATCCTGGTTTTTCTTGGCAGGGAGCTCTGATTGGCGGGATAATTAGTCTGGGTTTTTACAGCCATAGCCAAAAATGGGATTTTTTTAAGGTGGCTGACTCGGTTGCTTTTGGCTTGGTCATAGGTTTGATTTTTGCTCATCTGGGTCAGTTTTTGAGTCAGTTTCAATTTAATAAGCTTTTAAGCTTTATTCCTCTAGTGAAAGCTTTATTATTAATCATTATTTATCGTTTATTGGCGGTTTTTGATAAAAATTACCGCACTTATGAATGGTATAAAAACAAAAGAGGGGAAACCAATACAGGTTTTCTATTTTTAAGTTTCTTATTGATGGTAAATTTTCTGGACTTAGTGGGGGGAATATTATCTGATTGGCCTCGCTTTTTCAATTTAGAACTTTCAATCAATGGCCTCATTTTTCTGGGAGCTATTTTTGTTTTTTATTTACGGGCGGCCGATAAAGACTTGACAACTCTCTTCCCCTATAAAAAAATAAAGACAAAGCAAGCCAAGTTACGCTTTAAGGCAGGCATGGAGGCTAAACCTTATGACAGTTAAATTTCCTTTAAACATCTTAAGACCAATTCAAGCATATCTTAAAGACAGAGAACAAAAACTTAAAAAAAGAAAAAAGTCTTTAGAAAAAGAAGATCCCTATAGTGATAAGAATAGGGTTATAGACAATGCCGCTTCTGATGCGGAAGCGGCTGAAGGGGCTGGTCACGAGCGCGTTTCAGTTTTAAAAAAAGAAATTGACAAGAGCCTAATTAATATCAGAAAAGCCTTGACCAGAATTAAACTAGGGAAATATGGTTTGTGCAGTCAGTGCGGCCAGATGATTAATACGGAAAGATTAGCTTTGGACCCTACCGCCAGTAAATGTGTCGATTGCGCTAAAAAAGAGAAAAAGAAAGTTACCAGTTGAATAAATGATAGGGTTATTGTTTGTTTTAATTCTTCTTGACCAATTTTCCAAACATTTTATCTTAACCAGTTTTCCTGATTTGGTCGTCTTTAATCAAGGAATCAGTTTTGGCTTGATACCTTCGGCAAACTGGTTGATAATTAACTTCCTAGTTTTAACGGCCTTAGTTTGTTTACTGCCTAGGGGGAGAGGAAAAACTTTAATTCTTAGTGGTGGTCTGACTAATCTCATTGACCGGATTTTCAGAGGGCAAGTGGTTGATTTTATTGATTTTAAAATCTGGCCTATCTTTAATCTGGCCGATGTTTTTATTTGTCTGGGAGTAGGGATGTTGATTTTTAGCCTGTTATACCAAAAGTTAGTTAATAGAAAAGAAAAAAATGGTATGATGTTTTTATGTTAACTCCTAAAATTGTTTTTCAAGACGATGATATTTTAGTGATTAATAAACCTTCGGGGCTGGTGGTCAATCGGGCAGAGACGGTTAAGGAAAAGACGTTGCAGGACTGGACGGAAAAAAAGTTAAAAGTTAAAAGTGCAAAGTTAGAAGTTAATAGCGATTTCATTAATCGATCGGGAATCGTTCACCGTCTAGATAAGGATACTTCGGGGGTCATGGTCATCGCGAAAAACGCGCAATCATTTATTGATTTGCAAAAACAATTTAAACAAAGAAAAGTAATTAAAAAATATTTAACTTTAGTTCATGGTCAAGTGGAACCAAAAATAGGGGATATTAAGCTTCCTTTAGCCAGGAATCCAAGTGATAGAAAAAAATTTAGCGTTAGGTTGGAAGGCAGAAAATCGCTAACAAAATACAAGGTAATAAAGATTATTAGTGATTTAAGCTTTTTAGAGATAGAGCCTAGAACAGGCAGGACTCATCAAATTAGAGTTCATTTAAAACACATAGGATATCCTCTTGTTTCAGACCCGATTTACTTAGGCAAGAAGAGATTGGCAGAGGATAGGCAATGGTGTTCCCGTTTATTTCTTCACGCTTTTTACTTAAGTTTTATTCATCCCCGGACCAAAAAAAGAGTTGAGTTTAAGATTAAATTAGCGAAAGACCTTGCCGTTGCAATTCGCAATCGCGAACTGTTTAAGCAAAGGGTATAGGATAAAAAGGATGAAAAGAAAGAAAACACAGCAAAAGCTAAAACACAAAAAGCTAAAACAACCAAAGAGGCAAACAAACAAACAAAAAAGAGAGAAAATAACAGTGGTTAAGAATATTTTAAGACGCTTATTATTGATTTTATGGCTGGTTTTATTGACTTATTTTGTTTTTTTTGTTTACCAGAGTATTAAAAACGCAGCCTGGGACAGAGAAAATAATTTTAACTTTGTGGTTCAAACCGATAAAACTTTTATTTTTTCCTATCATCCGCAAGAAGATATTTTAAATATTTTGGAATTACCTAACGCATTGATGATCAAAACCATTAAAGGTTATGGTGAGTACCAGCTGGGGAATATTTTCAAACTAGGGGAGATAGAAAAAACTGATGGAGGCGAATTACTCCAGCTCAGCCTACAACATTATTTTATGATTCCCGTTGATGCTTATTTAGTAGAAAAATCAAAAAACTCTCTGAATGAGGGACAAATATCGAATAATAGTTTAGAAAGAGGCAGGCTTTTGGGAATGATGCCTTGTTTGTTAACTAAAAAGTGTCAGATGAATTTGAGTTGGTGGGACTTGATCGGGGTTTCCAGAAAGATTGGTCGGCTTAAGTTTAATCAAGTTAGACTTATCAAATTAGAAGAAAGCTTGCTTTTCAAAAAAGAAAGGTTGGCGGATAATTCTGAAGCTTTTAGAGTGGAAGAGTCACGGATTGATGATTTTATACAAAGATATTTTACTGATAAAGAAATCTCCAACCAAGATTTAAAAATTAGTGTTATTAATGCCGCGGGAAGAACTCAATTGGCCAAAAAATCAACCCGTTTATTAACCAATATTGGCGCCCGAGTGATTAATACTCAAGACGCGACCGAAACCGAAGAAACGTCAACCCTTCACCTGGTTAATGAGGATTATTTAAAGCTTTATACGGTGGAAAAAATTAAAAGAATTTTCAAAATCGAAAAGATAGTTTTGGACGAGCAGATAGAAGGTGATCTCCAGTTAGTCTTAGGAAAAGATTCGAATTAATCCGGCGGATTTTCCATCTCTTCAATCGGTTCTCTTTGGATAATATTTAAAGGAGCAGAGGCATGGTACTGGTTTTTGGCAAAAGGAAAAGAAGGGGTCTGACTGTTTTTTTTACTTTGTTTTGTTTCCCTGATAAAAAGAGAAAGGTTTTTAGGTTCAATTGATTTAACCACCGCCTGATATTGATTGCCTGATTTGATTAATTTAATTAATCTTAAAGAAAGGTCATCAGGGATTTTACCCAGATAAGTTTTATCATTAGTGTAGACGGAAATAGCTCTTTTTCTAGGAATAAGCTTGATTTCTTCTCCTATGTCTACGCCAAGAAGAGTTTTGTTGTCAGCGAGCTCAGTTAAATGGACCTCTTTGGTTTTTCCGGATTCTTCTAAAAAAAGCTTGGGGTTAATCGCTTGGACTCTATTTTTTTTAGCCTTGATTTTTTTAGCATTAAGCTTTTTTAAAGCTGATTTGGCAATGGGATTAAAACGGTCTAATTTTAAGACCCGACGGTAGCTTTTTAAGGCTTGTTTTTTTTGCCCTGATTCTAAAAAAGCCTTGGCCAGCCGCGATAAAGCTTCAATCTCTGCCGGATTTTGAGCTAGTATTTGTTGATTTAAGGCAATTGCCTTTTGCCAATTGCCAAGGAGGGCTTGATTGATGGCTTGCTGACTTAATTCATCAGTCGTCATAGACTTTACCAATCTTGGCAAGTTTGAATAATTTTGTCAAGAGGAGTTATAATAGGACTAAGAAAGAAGAAATATCCCGCAGAGCGGGATCATCCTTTGGATGAAGTTCATTAAGTTATTAAGTTAATAGTAAAAGAAAAAAAATTACTCATAACTCATAACTCATAACTCATAACTTGTTGAACTCATAACTAATTTGTCCGGACATTCTAAGTGGAGTACGATTAAACATCAAAAAGCCGCTGCTGACCAAAAGCGAGGCAAGAGTTTTTCTAAAATCGCTAAAGCGATTGCGGTGGCGGTTAAAGAAGGCGGTGGTGGTGATCCAAGCAGCAATGCCAAACTGCGTTTAGCCATGGAACAGGCAAAAGCAGTTAATATGCCCAAAGATAATGTCAAAAGAGCCATTGAAAAGGGATTAGGGCAAGCCAGCGGCGGCAACTTAGAAACCGTGGTTTATGAAGGTTTTGGTCCAGAGAAAATAGCGGTGGTGATAGAATGCATTACTGATAATAAAAATAGGATTGGGTCAGAAATTAAATCCTTTTTTGAACGTAAGGGTGGAGGACTAGGAACGCCTGGTTCAGCCACTTATCTATTTGAGAAAAAAGGGCTGATTTTTTTGCAGAAAGATCAAAATGTTGAAGAGCAGATGTTGAAATTAATGGATTTGGGCATAGAAGATGTAGAAGAGGGAGATTTGATTGAAGTTTACACTAAGCCAGAGGCGTTGGAAGTGGTTAAAACCAAGATTAAAGAAGCAGGCTTTGTGATTAAAGAAGCCAGTCTGTCTTTAATGGCGAAGACTTTAATTCCCATTCAGGATGAAAGGAAAAAAAAGAAAGTCATTGTTTTTTTACAAGAACTGGATGATTTTGATGATGTGCAGAAGATTTATTGCAACGCCGACTTTGTTGATACATGACTAAAAGAAGAAAAATTATTCTTCAGGCCTTAATTTTAACACCAGGCCTACTGGCGACCCAATTTGTAGAGATACGCTTTAGACTAGGCGCCATTTTCCTTTTAGGTTTAATTACTTATTTTTTTACTGCTTGGTCATTAAAAGAAGATTTGAAAAAGGTCAGCTGGCTGGTTAATTTACCTTTACCAGCCTTATACACAATTGGCATGGCTTTGTTTTATTTTCTCTTGCCTGAGGTTCTACTGAGCAGAATCATTGTTCTTGTTCTTTATGGTATCGGGATGTATGCGACTTTATTAATAGAGAATATTTTTACTATTTCCGCTTCGCGGACAATCCAATTAATCCGAGCCGCTCAAGCAGTCGGTTTTTTGATTGTTTTAGTGACTAGCTTTTTATTTTACAACACCATTTTTTCTTTTAAAATGAATGCTTTATTTAGCGCGGGCTTGGTATTAACAATTTCTTTTTTCTTGAGCTTTCCGGCTTTATGGAGTGTTAAGTTAAGTGAACAAATTGAAAAAGAAGTTTTTTATTACAGTTTAGGATTGGCTTGGGTGATTGCTAATTTAAGCTTTTTTATCGGTTTTTGGCCTTTGAGCATTAACGCGATCTCTCTATTTCTAGTTACTTGTTTATATGTCTTCTTAGGGATTGTCCAAAATTATCTTTCCGCTCGCTTATTTACCAAGACTTTAAAAGAATACCTTCGAGTTGGCATTATTGTTTTAATTATAATTTTCTTCTTGGCTCAGTGGGGCTAATCAAATAATCAAACCGGCAGACAGGTAAACAAATTTTTTGGATGGATAAGAGGTCGGGGAGAGGGAAGTGGGAAGAGCACATTAATTATATAATGTCCTATAGTAAATAGGGTATTTTCACGGAAATTATAGGATAATTTTCACGCTGGCACTAAAATTTTTTAATTGCTTAGAATTTTTGTTTTCTTCGGTTGACCGTCTAGCCGACGAGGCTGATATAGTTTGATATATCTGCTTTGTGGAAAAGTTTTTTCTTCGGAGAGTAGACCCCTTCTTCTCTAAATAGAAGCAATTCTAAAATAAGTCTTACAGATTTCAAGTTTTCAACCTTCAAGCTTTTATTAAAATTTTTTTTATATTCCCCTTTATGTAGTAGGTGAGTAAATCTTTAAATTGTCGCACAATATACCTTTTGCGACTATTACTCAGGAGCATGGAGAGGAGTGGTCCAAATTACTATTTTTTTATTTTTTAGGTTTTTAAATGCTTTATTAGCACTTAATTATTATTTAAAGATCTTTATAATGGCCCATTGACTTAGTTAATGACATTTTTAATCTTTCTCCATAATTGATATGATTTGTTTATGTTTGAAAAGGAAAAGTTCTTTTTAATACTCCTCTACTATTTTTTTATCTAATTTTATCAGCCTCGTCGGCTTGGGATAATACTGTCTTTATTAAAACAAGGCCCTTAGAATTGATCTAGTAGCCAGGCTTAATTCCTTGATTCTGGGGCTTAGATTATCAATAAATTAATAAATGATTTTATGAATAAATGAACAAAACAATAAATGAAGATTCTGAATATATGAATAAATCAATAAAGCATTTCATTTATTCATTTAACAGTTTAGCAATTTAATCATTTTTACTTTTTACGTCGCACAATATTTACAATTAATTAGTGATTATCTTTGGCGTTAATTTTTAAGCCTTCTTGTTATTTTTTATAAGGCAGACTTGACAAGGAAGGACTTATTCAGTAGAATCATAGTGTCGCAAAATATAAGAGTGTTCCCTACCCTTCCGTAGACAATGAAGATGAATGAGCATTTTTTTATAAGTTTTTTAATTTTTTAATTAAGAGCAATAAGAAAATCAGGACGATTTAGTGATTTCCCTTTTTAAGGGAAGAGTTGATTAAAATAAATGATAGTTGGGTCTTAAGAGCGAATCTTAAGTCGGGCATAAGGCAAGGTTTTAGAGAAAATCTTTTAAAGATGCTTAGAAATAAGAGAAAATTTAATCTGATAATAGCTTAAAAAGATTGATATAAGAGTTTCTTTTATAGTTATCCACAATTTAGCAGAGATTTTGAGGCTTTGCTAAGAAAAATTAGGCAAAAACACAAACAAAAACCGAAAAAATTATGAAAGAACAGAGAGAGAAAATGAAGCGCACTGAACTTGATGGCTGGATAGAAGAATTTTTGGACTATCTTGGTTTAGAAAAGAACTGCTCTAGCCTAACCATTAGGAATTATAAACATTATTTAAAGCGTTTTTCTTTATGGTTAAGAGAGAATGAACCTCAGAAAAAATTGTGCGACCTTGACTTGAAGGTGATTAAAAAGTTTCGTCTTTACCTTTCCCGTTTCGTGGATACAAAAGGTATGCCTTTAAAAAGAATTACACAGTTATATCATTTAATTTCATTGAGGTCTTTTTTGAGGTTTTTAGCTAAAAATGATGTCAAGACTTTATCGGCGGAGAAGATTGAGTTGCCTAAAGCCGAGTCTCGCTCTTTAAAATTTCTTAATGAAGAACAACTTGAGAGACTTCTATCAGCTCCTTCAATTTCCACTTTAAAAGGCTTGCGCGATAAAGCCATTTTAGAAACTTTATTTTCTACCGGGCTGCGGGTTTCTGAATTAGTCAAACTGGATCGCGAGCACCTCAATTTTACAAGCAAAGAATTTGGAGTCATAGGCAAGGGTGGTCGGTCCAGGGTGGTTTTTTTATCTGAACGGGCGATTAGATGGTTAAAAGAATATCTTTCTAAAAGAGAAGATAAATGGAAGCCTTTATTTATAAGATTGAGTGGTAAGGTTTTGGTCACTGATGGTGGCGAAAAAATGCGGCTTTCGGTCCGGACCGTCCAAAGGATTGTGAAAAAATATGTTAATAAAGCTCGATTGCCAATTAAAATAAGCCCTCATGGTTTACGTCATAGCTTTGCCACTGACCTTTTATCTCGAGGGGCTGACATTCGTAGCGTTCAAGAAATGCTAGGTCACAAAAATATCAGCACCACCCAAATTTACACTCATGTGACCAATGCCCAACTGAAAAAAGTCCATCAAAAGTTCCACAGCGGCAATCAGTTGGATTCCTCTATTTCTTGAGCGGGGGATAAAGACTAATAATTTTTTTATTAGTCTTTTCTTAAATAAGTGACGGCGGCAACAGAATCATTTTCTTTGGTAAAACGCATTAAGATAACTCCTTGAGTGTCCCGGCCGCACTGACGGATATTTTTAAGGGGCAATTTAATCACTTGAGCCTTACGAGAAGTGATAAGGATTTGTTTAATTTCTTGGTGAACCAAAAGGGCGGAAACGATTTTACCGGTTTTTTTAGTCACCTTAGCTACTTTTACGCCCACACCCGCCCTTCTTTGGAGAGGGAATTGTTTAACCGGCGTTCTTTTACCTAAACCACGTTCCATGACCACTAAAAGATCTTGGAAGTATTTTCTTCTTTTATCTTGAGGAATAATAATTTTATTAGGCATAGTTTCCGCGGCCACCACATAATCCTCTGCTTTTAACCTAATGCCTTTCATGCCTGAGGCGGCCCGGCCCATTGACCTGACATCTTCTTCAGAAAATTTAATTGCTTTGCCTTCATGAGTGACAAGCATAATGTGGTTGTTGCCTCTGGTAGAAATAACTTTAATTAATCGATCATCACTTTTAAGCCTGATGGCGATTAAACCATTGGTACGGATATTGGCAAAGGCAACAATCGGCGTTTTCTTTACCCGGCCTTTTTTAGTGACAAACAAAAGGTATTGTTTAGTGGTACCTTTTTTTAGTCGTAAAACTGCCTGAATTTTTTCGCCCTGGTTAATATTAATCAGATTAATAATAGCCTGACCTTTACTTTGACGCGAACCTTCAGGTAAATCCCAGACTTTTAAGAAAAAGATTTTACCCCGATCAGTAAAAAAGTAAATATTATCATGAGTATTGGCGGTGATAATTTCGGTAATGTCATCCGCATCTTTAGTGCTCATCCCGGTGACGCCTTTGCCGCCTCGGCGTTGGCTGCGGTAAGTATTGATGGGTAGACGTTTAATATAGCCAGTTTGAGTGATGGTTACCAGACAGTCTTGTTGAGGCACCAAGTCTTCTTCAGAGATATCTTCCAAAGCTTTTTTATAAACTTTGGTTTTTCGTTCATCACCATAAGTTTTTTTTAGGTAATCAAGTTCATTGACAATGACTTTTAAGATTTTCTGGGGATGAGTGAGGAGATCAACTAAGTATTCAATTGTTTCTTGAATCATTTTATACTCATCTTCGATTTTTTGTCTTTCTAAGGCCGCTAATCGGCGCAGTTGCATGTCTAGAATAGCCGTCGCCTGAATCTCCGTGAGCTTGAATTTTTTCATCAAACGTTTTTTGGCTATTTCTGCATCTGGAGAACGTTTAATAGTTTCGATGACCGCGTCTAGGTTTTTTAAGGCAATCATTAAGCCTTCTAAAATATGAGCCCTGTTTTTAGCCGCGGCCAATTCAAACTGACTTCTTTTGGTGACAATTAATTGCCGGTGCTTAATGAATTCAGTCAAAATAATTTTTAAGTTAATTAACTGGGGAGTGCCGTCGACCAAAGCGACCAGATTAGCGGGAAAAGTGGTTTGCATTTCCGTATGTTTATAAAGGTTATTTAAGACTGCCTTAGGTTTGCCTTCCCGTTTAAGCTCAATGACAATTTGCATTCCCCGGCGGTCTGATTCATCGCGAAGATTAGCAATACCTTTGATTTTTTTGTTTTTGACCAGGTCAGCAATTTTTCTAATTAATCTGGCTTTGTTAACTTGATAAGGGAGTTCTTTAACTAGGATTCTATACTTCCCACCCTTAGTTTCTTCAATGAAAGCTTTAGCTCGAACGGTGATTTTGCCTTTACCAGTAGTATAAGCTTCTTTAATTTGAGACCAGTTATAGATTTCTCCGGCCGTCGGGAAATCCGGTCCGTTAATATGTTCTAATAGATCATCAATGGTAGTATCAGATCTAAATTCTCCAACAAGATCTTTAGCCTTTGTTTTTTCTGGATTAATGCTTTTAATTTCTTTTCTAAGCTCTACCTTACCTTTTTTAATCATTAATTTAATGGCTTCGACTACTTCACTTAAATTATGGGGCGGAATTTTAGTGGCCATACCGACGGCAATGCCGTCAGCTCCCATCAGGAGTAAGTTGGGTAATTTAGCCGGTAAATAGGCAGGCTCTTTTAGAGAAGCATCGAAATTATCAATGAATTTAACCGTTTTTTTATCAATGTCTTGAAGTAATTCTTTAGTAATTTTACTCGGCCTGACTTCAGTGTACCTCATGGCGGCCGGCGGATCGCCATCAACTGAGCCAAAGTTACCATGACCATCAACTAAGGGATAACGAAGAGAAAAATCTTGAGCCATTCTAACTAAGGCATCATAAATAGCCATATCTCCGTGGGGATGATATTTCCCCATGGTTTCACCCACAACTTTGGCTGATTTAGTATAACGGCTAACGTGGGTGAGGCCCATTTTTTGCATGGCATAAAGGATTCTTCTTTGGACTGGTTTTAAGCCATCGCGAACATCTGGTAAGGCTCGAGCAACAATAACGCTCATCGCATAATCCAGATAAGACCTTTTCATTTCTTCGGTGATTTCGGTGCTTAGAACTTTACCCACACCGGCTTTAACCAGCGATTGGTTACGATTACCGTTATTAACTTGATTGCTTTCTTTTTTTTCTTTCATGATTTCAGTTTAATTAATCGAATTATTTACTTTAATTAATTAAAGTATTGCTTTTTCGATGGCCGGAGCAATTTCTTTTTTACGTGACATCAGAGGGCCAATGTCATATAGCCCATTTTTTATTCTTTTGGCTTTAGGAAAAGCCTTAATTATGAGACTTTCATCTTCTTGAACTACCAGTGCCTTGCTATTTATCTTAAGAACATCAGTAATCAGACAAACGGCATAATCAAGTTTCATTCCCCTTTTAATATCTTCCAGATCTTTAATTAATTGAACAGATTGTTTGATCAAAACTTCTTGTGCAACAGTTTCTATTTGATTAATAAATACTTTCTTATCTTTAAAATCATAAAGCTTGTAATCCTTGGTTAAGATTTGTCTATTGTTTAATCCTTTAAGACTAGACTTAGCTTTAAAAATTTCAAAAATCAAGTTGTCGAGGTTTTTGATTTGAGCAATCTGATTGAGTTTTTTTACTTGATCTTTATCAGTTTTAGTGGTGGTGCTGGATTTAAAGCCTTGAGTATCAGAAAGAACGGCGCTGATCATCAAAGAGGCTAAGTTTTTATCCGGCTTAACATCACTGATCTCCATAAACCAGGCAACTAAAGTAGAAGTTGAACCCCAGGGTTTGATATTAATGAAAATAGGCTGGCTTAAATAGAGGTTAACTTTGTGATGATCATAGATGTCAATAATTTGTTCTGGTTTAATCCCTTTAAGCCTTTGTGATTCTTCATTATGATCAGCCAAGATAAAGGTATCACTATTTTTTATTTGTTCAGATTTTAATACCCGAGGAATAGGGGTATTAAATTTTTGAAAAATAGTTTGAGTCTCAAAATTGGCTGGACCAGCTAAAACTGGAACTGAGTTTTTGTAGCCAAAACATTTAGCCTGGTCAAAAAGGTATTTTAAAGCCACCACTGCTACCGCTGAATCTAAGTCTGGTTTAGTATGACCGATGATGTAAAGCATCATATTAATTTAAAATCTAAATCTTAAAACTTTAAATCTTTTATTTAGATTTTAAATTTGACATTTGAGTTTTAAGTTTATTTTTATATATCTAAGGTAGCGAGCTTCGCGTGTGTTTGGATAAAGCGCTTTCTGGGCGGGACATCCTCGCCCATCAACATATTAAAAACTTGATCTGCCTGAGTCGCCTCTTCAATAGCCACTTGTTTTAAGGTTCGGTTTTTAGGATCCATGGTTGTCTCCCAAAGCTGGTTGGGATTCATCTCACCCAAACCCTTATAGCGTTGAAGGGTGTAATTTTTTAATTTTTTGGTTAATTTTTCTTTTTCTTCTTCATTATAAGCATAGCAGATTTCTTTACCTGATTGGATTTTATACAAAGGAGGCATGGCGACGTAAAGGTAGCCGGCGTCAACAATAGGTTTAAGATGACGATAAAAAAATGTTAATAGTAGAGTGACAATATGTTCGCCGTCTACGTCAGCATCACACATAATAATGATGCGGTGATAGCGCAGTTTTTCCAAATTGAGCGTCTCCCCTATTCCCATGCCCAAAGCAATGATTAGGGCTTTTAATTCTTCAAAATTAATAATCTTATCTAACCTGGCTCTTTCCGTGTTTAAAATTTTTCCTCCTAAAGGAAGGATAGCTTGGAATTTTCGGTCTCTCCCCTGCTTAGCGCTGCCGCCGGCCGAGTCGCCTTCTACTATATATAGTTCTGATTTGGCTGGGTTACTTTCCTGACAGTCTGCCAGTTTACCGGGCAAAGTCATGCCTTCTAGGGCTCCCTTTCTGACGACGGCGTCGCGAGCGGCCCGAGCCGCCATTCTAGCTTTAGCGGCCAAAAAGACTTTAGCCAGAATCTTTTTGGTTTCAGCAGGATGTTCTTCAAAATAGACGTCTAAAGCTTCTTTGGTGGCATTATAAACAGCTGATTGGGCTTCAGCATTATTCAGTTTTGTTTTGGTTTGGGATTCAAACTGGATGTCTGAAGCCGGCATTTTAACGAAGATGACCGCTGTTAGGCCCTCCTTCAGGTCTTCACCGGCGAAGCCGTTTTTTTCTCCTTTTAAAATGCCTTGTCTGAGAGCATGATCTTTAACAGCTTTGGTCAAAGCAGTTCTAAAACCGGTTAAATGAGTGCCTCCATCCGGAGTGTTAATGACGTTGGCAAAAGACATAATGTTTTCCGTGAAGCTTTCGTTGTATTGTAAAGCCACCTCGACGCCAATGGGAAAAGGAAAATCATCATCTTGTTCAAACTGATGCTGGAAGTAAATGACAGGATGAAAAACTTTTTTACTTTTGTTTAAGTGCTTAATTAGTGATTTAATGCCGCCTTCAAAGTAAAAATGACATTCATTATTGCTTCTTTGATCATAAAGATGGAAGAAAATACCGGCGACTAAATAAGCCCGTTCTCTTAAAGATTTTTGGATGGTTTTAAAGCTGAATTTAGGATTTTTCTTGAAAATGATTGGGTCATAAGTGAAGCTGGTTTTAGTGCCTGAGTTAAAGACATAAAAATCTTTTTTCTCTTTGGGCACTTTTTTTTCCAAGACTTTAGTTTGGGGCTTGCCTCTTTTATATTCTTGGGCATAAAGTTTATTTTTTCTAATCACTTCCACCTTCATTCCTAAGGAGAGGGCGTTGACGGCTGAAGCGCCGATGCCATGAAGTCCGCCAGAGGCTTGATAGGCGCGGTTGTCAAACTTGGCTCCCGCATGGAGACGGGTCATGGTTAATTCTAGACCAGAAAGACCGGTTTTTTTATGGACCTCTACCGGTATGCCTCGGCCGTCGTCGTAAACAGTTAATTGGTTGTTGGCTTCGATAATGACGTAGATATTTTTAGCAGAGCCAGCGATGGCTTCATCGACACTATTATCAATAATTTCTGTGGCTAGATGGTGAAGGCCGCGGCTATTAGTGGAGCCAATATACATTCCCGGTCTTTTTCTAACCGGTTCTAGGCCTTCCAAGACCGTAATTTCATCAACCGTGTATTTACCAATGGGTTTAAAAGAAGTTTTTGCTTTCACCTATTCATACTAGCAAAAATAAAAGACCCTGACAAGAGGGATTTTAAGAGAAATAGGAAATGAGCCTGCCTGCCGGCAGGCAGGCTATTGGTTATGAGTTATTGATTTTGAGGGAGATTAATAACCAGGTTTTCGAGGGTGAGCTTAACATTGACATTGGCCTGAAGAAGAGAAAGAGTTTTTATGAATAGTGATAAGTGATAAGTGATAAGTGATAAGTCTTTGGCTGGTTTATTTCTTATTTGAAACCTTATAACCTCGATCATTCCCTGGCAGAATTTAATGGCCTCTTCCCTAGTTCTAGTATAAGGCTCGATTAATTGTAATCGTTTACCAGAAGAAGAATTTAAGACAGTAGTGAGAAAAGAGTATTTAGTGTTTAAGGTTTTTACATCAACTTCTATTTCTGTTTTTAGTTTTAGTCTAATTATTTGGCAGCGGGAGGTGATGGTGGGTAAAAGTTGATCTTGGTTTTGACTGCAGAGAATAATTAAACTATTGGCTGGTGGCTCTTCCAGAGTTTTTAAAAAAGCATTTTGGGCCGGAATAGTCATTAGTTCAGCCTTATCAAGAACCACGGCTTTAATTTCTGCCTGATAAGGCCGGCGGGAAAGAAATTTTTGTATCTGACGGATGTCATGGATGCCTACAGAGGGATGAGCCTGGATTAGAAGAAAATCAGGATGTGGTTCCCAAAAGCCAACTAATTTTTTAGCTTTTTCTATTCGTTTTTGATAATGGCCATTAGTGATTAAAAAAGAATTCACAATATAATCGCAAATGTCAAAACGCAAAACCAAAACTTAAATTTTTAAATCTTTTTAGCTTTAAGTTTTTACATTGAGACTTGAGTTTTGAGACTTGAGTTTTGAGATTTAATATTGACATTATACTAAATTTAAACAATAATTATTATTAACAGACTATTAACAGACAGAGCCTGAAAAGGCTTATTTTGTGTATTAATTTTAATTAAATTATTATGGTTTCTGCCCAACCACCAACCAGTGAACCAAAAACTATTTTAGACGTTCTAATTAGCCAGGGAGCGATTGATAAAATAGCCTATGATAAAATTAAGCTCGAAAATGTTAATAGCGGAAAAACTTTTGAACAGATAATTGATGAGAAAAAATTTGTCTCTCCAGAAGAATTGGCTAAGGCCAAGGCAGAACTTTTTAATCTTCCTTTTGTTGATTTAAAAGAAATCAGTGTTTCTCCTGAAGCGATTCGGTTACTGCCTGAATCAGTGGCCCGGCGCTATGCCTGCTTTCCTTATGCTTTAGATAAAGAAAAACAAGAGTTGTCATTAGTGATGAAAGACCCTTCTGACTTAAAGGCGATTGAGTTTTTAGAGCAAAAAACTCAAAAAAGAATCAAGCCGGCCATAGGTCTAAAGCCTAATATTCTAGAAGCTATTAATCAGTATTACCGGCAGAGTCTTTCTACCCAGGTGACGGCGGCCTTAAAAGAAAGTGACAAAGAAGAAATCGAAGGAAAAGTTTTAGATGTAGAGAAGATCGGTAAAATTATCAGGGAAGCGCCGATTGCCAAAATTGTTTCTACTCTACTTGATTTTGCCATTAAGGCTAAGGCCTCTGATATTCACATCGAACCCCACGAAGAAAAAACGCGCATTAGATACAGAATTGATGGTATTTTACATGAGAAATTAGTTTTGCCTCGTTCAGTTCATGAAGCGGTAGTTTCTCGGATTAAAATCTTGTCCCGGATGAGAATTGATGAAAAAAGACTGCCCCAGGATGGAAGATTCAGTTTTAGATCCGGAGTAGAAGAAGTTGATTTACGGGTTTCTTCCCTACCCTCGGTTCATGGTGAAAAAATCGTGATGAGGCTTTTAAAGAAGACTGGCGGCGTGCCTAGTTTGGCTGACCTAGGAGTTCGCGGTCGGGCTTTAAATAACCTTAACCAGGCGGTTTTTTTACCTCACGGAATTATTTTAGTCACCGGCCCGACTGGTTCGGGGAAGACCACAACTTTATACTCAGCCATATCTAAGATTAACACTGCCCGCGTCAATATTATTACTTTAGAGGACCCAGTAGAATACGAGATCGCCGGGGTAAACCAGGTGCAGACTAACCCAGGTGCAGGTTTAACTTTTGCTTCAGGATTACGTTCTTTTTTAAGGCAAGACCCAGATATTATCATGGTGGGTGAAGTCCGGGATGAAGAAACAGCCTCGCTGGCGATTCAAGCGGCTCTAACCGGCCATTTGGTTTTTTCTACTTTACACACCAATAGCGCGGCCGGAGCCATCCCTCGGCTTTTAAACATGAAAGCTGAGTCTTATCTTTTAGCTTCGGCGATGATTTGTGTGGTAGGTCAAAGAGTGGTGAGGAGAATCTGCACTCACTGCAAAGAAGAATATTTACCGCCCCAAGAGGCGGTGGAGAATATTAAAAGAGTTTTGGGACCCCTTTTTACTTATGAGCCGGGAAAAGCTAAACTTTATCGAGGAAAAAAATGCCCTGAGTGCAATGAAACAGGCTATGCCGGCAGAATTGGGATTTTTGAGGTTTTACCTATTACAGAAAAAATCAGTCATCTGATTTTAGAAAGAGCGCCGGCCTCAAAAATAGAAACGCAAGCTCAAAAAGAAGGGATGATCAGCATGACTCAAGATGGCTATTTAAAAGCACTCGAAGGTATAACCACCATTGAGGAAGTGATGAGAGTTTCTAGAGACTAGGAGCTCTTTAAATTCGAAATTCGAATATCGAAATTCGAAACAATATTTAAATTTTAACTTTCAAAATTCAAAACATTTTGATCATTTGAATTTAGAATTTTGAATTTGTTTAGCATTTCGGATTTCGGGCTTTGGATTTATTAACTTGGATATTAATCAACTTTTAGAACTTACCATAAGATACCAAGCTTCAGACCTTCATTTATTGGTAAATTCAGCACCTATGTTAAGAATCCAGGGGGCGCTTACCCTCCTGTCACAAGAGGCTTTATTATCCCCTGAAGAGGTAAAGAATTTAGTTTTTTCCCTTTTAACGCCGGAGCAAAAAGAGAGTCTCTTAAATAATAAAGAAATTGACTTTTCTTATAATCATGAAAATAAAGCCAGATTCAGAATCAATGCTTATTTTGAAAGAGGCAGGCTGGCGGCGGCCTTAAGGCTAATTCCCGCCAGAATTAAAACTATCGAAGAACTTAATTTACCTAAGATTACCCATCGCTTTACTCAACTTAAATCAGGTTTTATTTTAGTTACTGGCCCTACGGGTCATGGTAAGTCCAGCACCTTGGCGGCGGTGATTGAAGAGATTAACCAAACCAGAAGTGAACATATTGTCACTGTCGAAGACCCCATAGAATATATTTATCAGAATAGGAAGAGTATTGTTTCACAAAGAGAAATGCATTATGACACCCATTCCTGGTCAATCGCCCTGCGTTCGGTTTTAAGGGAAGATCCTGATGTAGTTCTGGTTGGAGAGATGAGGGATTATGAAACCATTGCCGCCGCCCTAACCATTGCTGAAACCGGCCATTTAGTTTTGACCACCTTACATACTAATAGTGCCGCTCAGACGATTGACCGAATTGTGGATGTTTTTCCAGAACATCAACAAGCCCAGGTGAGAATGCAGCTTTCTAATTCTTTAGAAGCAGTTTTTTCCCAACGTCTATTACCCACCCTCGCCGGTGAGCGGGTGCCGGCGGTGGAGGTTTTATTGGCGACTTCAGCCATCAAAGCCACCATCAGAGAGGGAAAGACCCATATGATTGATAATATTATTCAAACCTCTCAGGAAATGGGGATGCTGAGTATGGAAAAAAGCTTGCTTCAATGGATTCACCTAGGCAAAATTTCTCAAGAAACAGCTTTGGCCTGGAGTTTACGGCCTCAGGAGTTGATTAGGATGTTAAAAGGAGAGAGAAAATAAATGCGAAAGTTTAGTTATAAAGCTAGAACTTTTAAAGGTAAAACCGTCACCGGTATTGTTGAAGCTGTTTCTAAAAAAGAAGCCTTGATTTTACTTCATGAGAAAAATTTAGTAGTTTTTAAACTTGGGGAGAAAAGAACAGGACCGGGATTGTCTTTTTTGCTTTTGTTTAGAAAAATCTCCAGCAAGGAACTGACTGAATTTACCCGTCAACTTTCTACCATGATTAAGGCAGGTTTAACCCTGACCAATTCTCTAACTATTATTCAAGAGCAGTCTCAGTCAAAAATGACCAGAATTTTAAGTGATATTATCAGAAAGATTGAGGCAGGTTCTACTTTTCATCAGGCCTTAAGTTCGCATCGGGATGTTTTTTCTAAAACTTATATTTCCTTAGTGAAAAGCGGAGAAACAGCCGGTAAATTAGACCAGATTCTAGCTCAGCTGGCTGATAATTTGGAAAAACAACAGGCTTTTAAAAGAAAGGTGCAAAGCGCCCTTCTTTACCCTTCTTTAATTATTGGCGCTATGGTGGCGGTGGCTTTTATTATGATGGTTTATGTGGTGCCTAAACTGACCCAGATGTACCAAGAGATGGAAGCGCAATTACCTTTACCAACTCAAATTTTGATTAATATTTCCAAATTTATGGCCGCCTTTTGGTATCTGATAATTTTAATGGTTTTAGCCGCCTTTTTTCTTTTCAGAAAATGGCGAAAAACCAAACATGGAAGAGAAGTTTCTGACCGTTTTTTCTTACACCTACCTCTTATAGGCAAGTTAATTGGTAAAGTAGTTTTAACCCAAATTTCGCGAACTTTATCAATGTTGATTAATGCTGGCGTGCCTATTATTGAATCATTAAATATTGTGGCTGAGGCGGCCTCCAATGTAATTTTTGAAGACTCGATTAGATTAGCGGCCAAAGCGGTGGAAAAAGGCTTGCCTTTAACCTCTGCTTTGGAGAAATTCGAAGAATACCCGCCGATTGTGATTCAGATGGTTTCCGTAGGAGAGCAGACCGGGAAAGTGGGCGAGGTTTTGGGTAAAATTGCCACTTATTTTGAACAAGAAACAGAAATGGCCATTAAAGGCTTGACAACCGCGATAGAGCCACTTATGATGATAATACTTGGTATTGGAGTGGGGTTTATAGTTTTGTCAGTCATCACGCCCATATATAATTTGACAAGTCAATTCTAAAAAGCTTGTCTCCAAGAGGGAAGGGGGTGAAAAGTAAAGCGAAAGATAAAAAATGAAAAATTTAAAATCGGGTTTCACCTTAATTGAACTTTTAATTGTGATTGCCATTTTAGGGATTCTGGCTTTAGGTTTAATGGCCGCCTTGGATCCTATTGAACAGCTTAAGAGAGCCAGAGACACGGCTACAAGGAGCGCGATTGAAGAGTTTTATAATGCTGCCCTAAGATATTATTCCTCTAAAGAAATACTTCCTTGGGGAACCAGTAATCCTAATGCTACTTTATTATCGAGCGTTACCGGAACTTATATCCAATCTTTAGTGGCCTTGGGCGAATTAAAAGATAAGTTTAAGACAGAAAGTAATTTAAAAAAGATTTATTTAACTGACCCTACTGGAGATGACCCGAGAGTTTGTTTTGCACCTGAGTCAAAATCCGTCAGAGGAGAGCCAAATACCTATTTTAATCAAACTGGCGGTACTTTAAGTGATACCTCTGGTTGTCTTACCAGCGGCAGTTGTTACTGGTGTGCCAAGTAAGATTTGTACCAGAGAAAAAGTAGAGGCTTTTGCCCTTCTCCTTGGTTTTTTTATTTTTTACTGCTTTTGGCAGATAAAAAGCATTTATGGTGGAGACAGCGGTGATTTAGTCACCGCTGCTTGGGTTTGGGGTATCCCTCATCCACCTGGCTATCCTTTTTATACCTTAATCGCTTCCCTTTTAATTCACGGGCTCAAAATTTCCACTCCTGCTTGGCGGGTGGGTTTGATTTCTTCTTTAAGTTCAGCCGCTAGCCTAGCCATATTTTATTTATTGTTAAAAAAAATGACCAATTGGGTTGCCCTATTGGGGACGTTGATGTTGGCCTTTCTTTACCCTTTCTGGTTGTATTCGGAGTTGGCCGAGGTTTTTGCTTTAAATAATTTATTGGCGCTGGGGTTGATATATTTGTTTTTTTCGGCCATAGGCCGATCGTCCTCTGGACGAACGGGCACAACAACTTGCATTTCTGCAGGGAAACGATTGATTCTGTTTTTTTTGCTCTTGGGATTATCATTAGCTCATCATCACACCATTCTTTTATTATTCCCTGGGTTTTTGTATTTAATTTTTAAGAATAAAGGCATTTGGTCACGTATCAAGGCGGGCGCATCACGATGCGTCCCTACATTGGTTTTGATTTTTCTCATTGGCCTTTCATTTTATCTCTATCCCCTATGGACATGCCGGAAAACACCTTTAGTTTGTTGGGATAATCCGGTTAACTTAAAAAATTTAATTCATTTGGTTTTAAGAAAAGATTATGGGACTTTTATTGCCAATAGTAACCTGGGCAATACCCCCCTACTGAGACTCTATGCCCTGTTTGCGTTTTTTAAATTATCTTGGGAAGATTTTACCCTTTTAGGTCTGGTTTTAATTCCTGTTGGTCTATTTAGGCTTTATCAAAAAAACAAGAATTTTTTTGCTTTTATCTTAATCAGTTTACTTACTTGCCTGTTTTTTGTTTTTTATGCCAGTTTTATGCTTCTTAATGATTTTATGGTTGCTACTTTTGAGAGGTTTTTGATACTACCTTATATTTTGATGGTTTTATGTTTGGCCTTGGGGGTAGAATTTATATATGACCAAACCGAAAAGCTGGTAAAAAAAATTAATTTCTCCCCCTTCAGCAAAAACATTTTTTTAAGCGGTTTTAAAATAATTTTTTTCATCATTCCTTTGAGTCTGCTGGTTTACAATTTTAAGAAAATTACTATTTTGAAAAATGATTTTACCGCCGAAAATATGTGCCGGAACCTATTAGAACCTTTGCCCGAAGGAAGCATTTTAATTCTTTCTTCAGATACGACCGTTTTTAATACTTGGTATGTTCATGATGTTTTACAGGAAAGAAAAGATGTGATTATTTTAAGCTATCCTCATTTGCCAGCGCCTTTTTATCAAAAGATAATGAAAAAAAATTTTCCTCAAATTGAAGTTTCTGATAAAAAAGACCATGAGCAAAACTTGGAGGAATTGATTGAAAAAAATCACCAGCGCTTTGCTATCTTCACCGATAGATTAATTGCAGAGTCGCCAGAACACTGGCTTCCTTATGGTTTAAGTTGGCAATATTATCTGGGCGAAGACAGACCAGCAACGGCCAGCACGGTGGCAAAGAATTTAAAACTTTGGTCAGGCTTTACCGATCCCTTAAGCGCGAGCCTGGGTCAATACCGGAATTTATTTCTAGCCGATGTTTTGAGAGTTTATAGCCGGGGAAGGATAGACCTAGGAGATTTTTTTCTCCAAAATGAGTTTTTAAGTGAAGCAGAAGAATTTTTTCAACAAGCGGCCAGACTTGATGCTGACAATACCCAGGCTTATCTTGGACAAGGAGCGGCAGCTTTGAAAAATAAGGACTGTCAGAAGGCTAAAGAAATGTTTTTAAAAGCTTTAAGCCTTAACGAGAGCGATGCTCAGACTTTAGGTTACCTGAGAAAAACATCCCTAGAGTGCTTTGAAAATGAAGAAGAAGCTAAGATGTTTGAGGGCCAATGTTTGCAGATTCAGGAAAAAAAGACTTCTTTGGACGAATTACTAAGTAGATAAAGATTAGATAAGCAATTAGGCTGATGATTGCCCCCCAATAAAATGCTTTAGGTTTATAAAAGACTTCGACCCGATGTTGCCCGGCGGGAATAAAGAGGGCTTTTTGGTTTAAATTAGCCGGAAAGATTTTGGTTTTTTGACCATCAACTGTTGCCTGCCAGCCGGGGTAATAACTATCAGCCAAAGTAAGAATCCCCTGTTGAGAAATGAATATATCCAAAATTATTTCTCCAGCCTCGTTCTTTAAAATATTTATCTGGGAGTCTGTTTCTTGGCCTAACTCTTCTTCCAATTTATTTTCTAGGATAACTGTTTTTTGTTCATCAAAAGTCTCTTGATTGAGGAGTTGGTGAAAACCAGAAATGCTCTTAGCCAATTGGTAGTCAAAGACAATCCGGGCAAAAGGCAGAAAAGAATCTAACTGGTAGATTCTAAAAACAGGCAGTTCTGACCGACTATTTTCTAAATTATCTGAACCAGGTTTGACTTGGTAAACTTCTTTTAAGTTTTCTGAATTAATTTCTAAAGAAGAAATAAGATATTTAACGTGATTTAGGACCAGTATTTTGAGGGCTGGTTTTTCTACAGTAATGGTTTGTTCATCTTCATTTAAGCTTAAATAAGAGAAAAGGATGGTCTCTAAAAATTGTTGTCTTCTTAGAGGGATACTATTATGTTCTCCTAACTGTTTGAGATTAAATAAGAGATTCAGATTGGGATCTAGGCTATTCCTGAGATAATGGAAACTTTCTTCCTCCTCCTGCCAGCCTTGATTAACAAATATTTGATTCCATGCCTCCCTTTTCCCCAAAGAAAAGATTTTTTCTTGAACTTGATTCTTGATCAGAAATTCAGCTGTAGGCGGTAAAGAAAGCCAGCGGTTAAAATCCTGCCGGGGATGATAATTGAGAAAATGATAACCCAAATCAAAGAGATTGATGAGGATAAGACTACTCACCAGAACTAGAGATATTTTTTTTAACCTTTTTCTTAAGGATTCCAAAGCAAGGCTGGCAAGAATGAGAAGAGAGAATAAAACCAGCAGCAGAAAACGAGAAGGGACACGGAATAAATTAAAAGGGAAAAAAGTAAAAATAAAGTAAAAAGGTGAATTTTTACCTAAAACTAGCAAGAAGGAAAAAACTAGGATGATTAAGCTAGTTTTTTTAAGCCCCTGTTTATTTTTATTTTTTGGTTTAATAAATAAACCCAGGAGACTGAGGATGAGAGCTATTTTGCCAAAATAAGCCGTGTTTTCCCAAAATATTCCCCATTTTTCACTGAAAAGCGGATAGGTTCCGTCCTTAGGATGACCAAAGAGAAAGGGTTGCCAGAAAGTGAAAACGTGTTTTAAAGGATAAGGAAATCGGGTTACTTCATCAAAATTTAAGCCCTGGCTTCTTATAGAATAGTTAATATATTCCCAAGAAGGAAGAAGCTGGATGGCGCTTAGGCTAAAGCTGAAAAGGATGGATAAAAGAAAAAATAATAAGTCTTTTAGCAAGAAAGAAGGTTGACTTCGTTTTAAAAGAAGAAAAATCAGCAAGCCGGTGAAATTAATAAAGACTATTTGGCTAGCGCCGGTGAAGAGCTGTTGACTGAGAACAAAACTTAGTCCGAGCAAGTATTTATAGTTTTTCTTTTCTAAGAATTGATTAAGCAAGAGAAAAGTTAAAGGCAGTAAACTGGCGGCCTGAAGAATATCCCAGTGGCTGAGATGAGCAATCATAAAACCAGAGAAAGTAAAAGATAAAGCAAAAAAAGTAGCGGTTAATTTCTTAAATCGCAGGCTTAAAACCAATAAATATGCCCCCAGCAAAGCAGTCAAAAGACAAGCAAGATAAAACAAATTAACGGCCAAGGGAAAAGGAAACAGTCCGAATAAGATGAGATTAATTAAATTAAAAGCCCCCATTTGTCCTTGAGCCAGAATAGGCAGGCCATTGCCTATCTGGTGGCACCACAAGGGAAGGTGACCTTGCTTTAATGATTGGCTGAGGAAAAATTTATAGGGCAAGTATTGATGCCAAATATCGCTGGCGCCAAAATCTGGAGTGATAAGAGTTTTAAAATCAAACCACGACATGGATTTTATTATAAGATTTGGATAGTTGGCTCGCAATAAGTAGCTAATCACCATTGTCAAGAAATAAATCAATGCCTATAATGGGATTATGATTTACTTATTGCTTTTTGTTTTAGGTCTTTGTGTCGGTAGTTTTTTGAATGTGCTTATTTATCGAGAAGCGAAGGACGAGGGCCTTAGAATCTTAAAGCCTGCCTTGCCAGCCGGCAGGCTTAAGAGTTTTAAGAAGTGGCTGCCTAGCTGGGTTCGAGGAAGATCATATTGTGATTATTGCAAAAAGAAACTTTCCTGGTTTGACAACATTCCCCTCCTCTCTTTTATTTTACTTAGAGGCCGCTGTCGTTTTTGCCAAAAAAACATTCCCCTCCAATATCCTCTCGTAGAATTTCTAACCGGAGTTGAATTTGTTTGGGTTTATTTTTTGATTCAAAGCCAAGTTAATTTTTTCTCCCGTTTTGAGGGTTTTTTCAGTTTTTTGTCTTTGTTAATCTGGCTGGGTTTAGGCGCCTGCTTTTTAGCTATCTTTATAGCCGATTTAAGATATCAAATCATTCCGGATACTGCGGTTTTAGGGGCGGTTTTTTTAAGTTTTTTAAGAATTTTAGCCAATTATCGTTATACCGCTATGCTTAATTGGTCTTGGTTCACAGCCGCAGTTTTAGCCGCCTTGTTTTTTTTAGGCTTAGTCTTAATTACTAAGGGTAAAGGGATGGGCATCGGTGATGTCAAGCTAGCTTTTTTAATGGGGTTAATTTTAGGTTTCCCTCAAATTTTATATGCCCTAAGTTTTGCTTTCTTGACAGGGGCTTTGTTTGGTGGCATACTGATAATATTCGGTAAAAAAAAGCTGAAAAGCCAAATTCCTTTCGGGCCGTTTCTAGTTTTAGGAACTATTTTCGGCCTCCTTTTTGAAATTATTTAAGGAGGTGAAAGATGAAAAAAATAAAGCCAAGGTCAGGCTTTACTCTAATTGAAATTTTAGTGGTGATTTCCATCATAGGGCTTTTAGTGGCCGCGGGTTTGGCCAGTTTTACCAATTCTCAAAAGAGAGCCCGGGATACTAAAAGAAGGGCTGATTTAAAATCCATTCAAACGGCGATGGAACAGTATTATGAAGATCACAGCTACGCTTATCCGACCAACTTAAATGACTTAAACAGCTATTTCCCTAACAATGCTTGGCCCGTAGGCCCAAAAGAGGAAAGTTATACCAGTGGTTTTACTAGTAATGCCACCAGTTATTCAAAAGCGGTGGTTTTGGAGTCAGGGCCAACAGTAACCATCAGAAACTTACAGTAAAAATGTCTCTCTTAAAAGAATTAAAAAAACAGGCTGGTTTTACTTTTATTGAAGTCCTCATCGCGGTGAGTATTATTGGGATTTTGACCACCATTGGCTTGAGTACTTATTCAGCTGCCCAAAAGAAATCAAGGGATAGTAAAAGAAAAGCTGATTTGGAAGCCATCAGATCGGCCTTGGAAATGTATTATACTGATAATGATAGTTATCCTACCACCGGAAACCTTAGTAATGTTGTTCCTAACTACATTCAAAGCCTGCCTTCTCCGCCACCCAGAACCGAAATTTGCGGCAGCAGCAACTCTTTGACCAGCTATGCTGGCAGCAGTGCTTATACTTCGGGCGGTTCGACTTATTCCATTTGCGTGGGTATGGAAGCAGAAACCGATTATACCGTTCGAAATCCATGAAACAAAATGGTTATACTCTGATTGAAATCTTGGTAACAATTAGTATTATTGGAGTTTTGGTAACCATCGGCGTGGCTTCTTACCACAATTTTAATCGACAAAGAACAGTAGACCGGGCGGCGGATGAATTGCAGAGTTATTTTCGTTTAGCCGCCTCTAAGGCTCAAAACAATGAAAAAGACACCACCATTTGCACTAAGGACGAGGATATTTTAGAAGCTTGGCATATAGACCTTTCCAATGCCACCTTGCCGACCATGTATGGTGAGTGTAATACGATTGCTCCCAAGACTTTCCCCTCTTCGGCGGTAGCAATCGATCTTTTCGGGGCAACAGTTTCGCCCAATAATGACATTGAGTTTTATCCCTTAGTTAAAGGAGGAGGGACTAATCTTCCTTCTCCTTTGCCAATTGTTTTATCCAAAAATGGGAAAAGCAAAACCATTACCCTTGATCCTTTGGGAAATATACACTAAGTCATCAGCAACTTGGCGTCAGGGTCAAATGTTAATAGAGCTATTAGTGTCTTTAAGTATTGTGGCTTTGGTTTTAGTGGCCTTAACTTCTGGTACGGTCATGGCCATTAGAAATGCCAAGTTTGCCCAAGACTTAGTCCTGGCCAATCAATATGCCCAAGAAGCATTAGAAGTGGTCAGAAAAGAAAGAGACCAAGCTTCGAGCTGGGAGGTTTTTATCAACGACCCTGATGGCTACAATGAGGAAGAATGTTTAGACGGGACTGAATCTTGCAGTCCTTGTATTTTACCTCTTCCCTCTCCCCTACCTTCAGCCAATGTGGGGATTTTTTATCGTTGTTTATATTTTGACAATGCTGAAGCAGACATTGCTGCGGTAAAAGTTTTGGTGGCTTGGTCAGAAGGAGGCAAAAACCATAATGTCCAATCGGCCACAATTTTAAGCAAATGGGGGAATTAAAGAGAAATAAGTTATTAGTTATTAGTTATTAGTTCAACAAGTTATGAGTAAAAATAAAAACAAGCAAAGAGGCTTTACTTTTGTAGAAATGCTGGTGAGCGTTAGTCTGGTGGCAGTGGTAATCGTGAGTGCCACGCAGCTTTTTACTCGGATTTTACGGGTTAATCGAAAAGCCAGGGCGATTATCCAGACAAAACAAACCGGCGACCAGGCCCTAAGGATTATGGCTGATAAAATTAGGAATGCCAGCCAGATTACTTCTACTTGTGAAGCCGGTGGCAGCAGCAGCAACAGCCTGGATTTTCAACATCAAGACGGAGAAGCAACCGTTAATTATAGCCTTGAATGTGACTCTGGTTTGATTTTAACCCAAGACAGTGAACCTAAAAATTTGATCGGCGCTGATGTGACTCTTGATTGCGGCACGGCTTTGTTTAACTGTACTGCTTCTCAATTCGGTCCCCAAATTGTAGCCATTAGTTTTAGTTTGTCAAAAGACGATAATCCAGCCTTGAACTTTTCTACTACGGTTTCTTTGCGCAATTATTAATTTGACACCAGCCCCCTTGATTGAGTATGATTATTTTAGGATGAGAAAATATAAATCGGGCCAGGTGGCCTTAGTTATTCTTTTGATTATGGTGACAGTTTTAACCGTGGGTTTATCTTTAATTTCTCATTCAATTACTGATATCAGTGTTTCCAAAGATGAAGAAGAAGCGATTCGGGTTTTTTCTGCGGCCGAAGCAGGCATAGAAACGGCCTTAAAAGATATTGAAAGTATGCCTTCTAATACCGTGATTACAGTAGAAGGGATTGAGACAGAAATTGACGTAGCAAGCATTGGCGGTGCTACCGGAGTGACCGCAGATTTAGCTAGAGGTGAGTTTATAAACATTAATGTTAATGGCTTTAATGGAACGGTAGACATTGAATGGACGGAAGAAGCAGCGGCAGGAAATAATGCCGCCCTAGAAGTAATTATTTTTAGCAACGATAATAGCGTTGCGCGAGGGGCTTATAGTCAAGGAGGAACTTGTGCTAACGGCTTCAGCGCCCTTGGCAGTAATTTGATTGACAATTTGCCCGTAGGGGTCAACCAGGTTTTATTGAGAATTAAAGCTTTATGTAATAACACCACGGTGACGGTGACGCCAGCCTCTGGGTCTTTACCCATTCAAGGCCATCAGATTAATTCGCAGGCATCCTCAGCTTTGACTCCAGAAACAGAAGTAAAAACCAGTACCATTGAAGTAACTCGGACTTTGCCAGCTTTACCACCGATTTTTGATTATGTTTTATTTGCTCAAGGAGAGATAGAATAGAAATAAGAAATGAGCTATTGAGTTATTGGTTATGAGCAGTTTTTTACTAATAAATGCGAATTACGAAATTCATCAGAGAAGATGCGGAAATGAATTCAGCATGACAATTGTTTCTTACTCTGATACGTCGTTCTGAACTTGTTTCAGAATCAATTAAATAATAGAGTTTTAATTTCGTAATTCAGGTTAATAACTTAATAATTTAATAACTTAATAACTAATTATGCCTGCTGTTTTTGGTTTAGACATCGGTTCTTCTTCAATTAAAGCCGTTCAAATAGAAAGGAAAAGAAATAGTTTCCGTTTAGTTACTTTGGGAGAAATTAAAACTCCGGTTGATTTTTATTCCCAGTCTTTAAATGACAAAAGAACTATGGCAGCAGCCATTAAAAAACTGGTTGATCATATTAAATTAACGACCAGCAATGTCGTCTTGTCTTTACCGGAGACGGCGGTTTTCTCTCAAGTGATTGAGCTTCCTTTTCTTTCAGAAACAGAGTTGGCTTCAGCGATCAATTTCGAAGCGGAGCAATATATTCCTGTGCCTTTGACTGAAGTAAGGCTAGAATATATTGTGATTTCTTCCCAGCCAAAAGGAAAAGATAAGAATATGGAAGTGATGCTGGTGGCGGCCCAAAAAAACGCCATTAAACAAATGTCAGAAATTATTAATATGGCTGGTTTGACCCCAGTGGCTCTCGAAACAGAAATTTTCGCCTTGGCCCGGACGGTGAAGAATAGTTCTGGAGGAGACTGTTTGGTTTTAGATTTAGGCCATCAGACGAGTAAAATCCTTTCCTTTTATCAAGGGAACATCATTTTGACGCGGACTTTAAAAACTGCCGGTGAAGCTTTAACCCGGGCCATTGTTAGAGACCTTAATATGGATTTTTTTAAAGCAGAGCAATACAAAAATACCTACGGTTTAGAGCCTGAAGCTCTAGAGGGCAAAATCAGACGTTCATTATTGCCCACTTTTAATGTGATCGTGACTGAGTTGAAAAAAACGCAGGATTATTTTTCTCAGAAAATATTAGGAGGGAAAATAAACATTTTATTTGTTTCCGGAGCAGGAGCCCTACTGCCTGGCCTTAATTCTTATTTAGCCCAAAGTTTAAATCTGGAGGTGGGCACTTTTGATCCTTTTAAAAATTTAACCTCAGAAAAGAGAATAGAAGAGATTAAAAATAAACCTAAGTTTGCCACCGTTATAGGCCTAGCCTTAAGGGAGGAAGAATGAGATGAAAGATATTAACTTTTTCAAAGACAGTCTGGTTAAATTAAGAAAAAAAGCCCGTAGGCTTTTTCTTATTAAAACTTGGTCTTTAATAACTTTGGCTAGTTATGGTTTAGTTATTTCTGCCGTTTTTTCTTATCATCTTTTAACCAATAGAGGCAACCAAAACCTTAATGAAAAGATTAAACAACAGGAGGCGTTGATCGAGAGCTTGCGTTCAATTGAGTCAAAGCAGGTTTATTTAACTTTAAAAACCAAGTCTTTAACCCAAATCATTAATTCTCAGAGAAAAAATCAAGAAATTGTGAAAACGATACTTCATCTTTTACCAGAAGGGACGGCGGTAGACGGATTTAACATTGAAGAAGACGGTAAGGTCAATCTTTCTGGTTCCTGCTTAAATTTTAAAATTTTAAAAAATTTCTTAGCTAATCTTTATGAAAAAGAAGACGATAGTTTTTTAAAGGTTAAAGAGGTTAAAGTTAGAGGAATAAGCTACGGCTTTGAAAATCCCTACCAGTTTAACACTATTTTGCAGTTTTACCTCGGAGAATAAATGCAATTTAAAGAACTAAAAAAAGAACAAATCAGAGAGAATTTAGTTCCCATTTTAGTAATCGTGGTTGTTTTTTTCTTAAGCGTAACTGTTTTCAGACCAATTTTGAGAAATAGCTTGCAATTAAGGCTAGAGAACAAAAAATTACGAGAGCAGTTCGAAAGCCTAAATAAAAAAAGCCAGTTATTGCAGAGCCTGGATGAAGTAGAAGTAACCAAGAGGGTAGCCAAGATGGAGGAGGTTTTTCCTTCAGAGAAACCTATTTTGAATCTGATTGCTTCTTTAAGTCAACTGGCAAAAGAAAAAAATGTTACTTTTGGAGGCATTACCTTAAATCCAGGCACAATTAAAATTTCTTCTCGAGTATCATCAAAATTAAAAAAGAGGGAGCCGAGCGAAAGTGAAGCTAAAAAAGCGGGCCTGCAGGATTTTTTAATTAATTTTGTCATTGAGGGCAAGATTGAAAATATAACCGCTTTTATCAGCGGCCTAGAAACGACCACTCCTTTAATGAAAATTGAAAGTTTTACTATTGCTTTAGAAAAAGGCAGTGCCAGCCTGAATGTGAGGGTATATTATCAAACTTTGCCGGAGATGCTGGGAGAGATCGATAAGCCAGTACCTTTATTGACAGAAAAAGAAAAAGAAATTCTTGATGAAATTACCCATTACCGGAAGATTGAACCGATTAAGACTATTTCACCAGTGGGCAAAGATAATATTTTTAACCTTCCTTTTAATCTTCCTTAAGAGAGAGAATTACCTTTTTTCCTTCCTGAAAAGCCTTGATTCTGACTAAAGTGCGAATGGCCTTGATAATTTGACCTTTTTTGCCAATCACCTTTCCCATGTCTTCCGGCGCCACACTGATAATATAATTGATAAAACCAGATTCGGTTTTTTGTTCTTCAAGGGAAAATGCTTTGGGTTGGTCAATAATCGAAGTAACAATGTATTTAATGAGATCTTTCATAATTTAATACTCAAATACTCAAATTGGATTATTGGATTATTTGATGATTCTTCTGACTGTCTCAGTTGGTTGAGCTCCTTTTTGCAGCCATTCTTGATACTTTTTCTTGTTGATATCGATTGTTTTAGGCTGGCTTAAGGGGTTGTAAAAGCCTAGGCTATCAAGATACTTACCATCTCTTTTAGAGCGGGCTTCAGCCACTACAATCCGGTACGAGGGCTGATTTTTTTTACCAGTTCTGGATAGTTTAATTTTAAGCAAATTTAATTATTAATGATTAATGATTGATGATTAAGAAATTTTAACCATGAGTCATTAGCCATTAACCATCGAGTTAGTATTTTATTATTTCTTGGCTAATTTTTCAAGTGCTTTTTGGGCAGCTTTTTGTTCAGCTTCTTGCTTAGACCTCCCGACTCCGAAGCCAGAACTTTTATGATTGACGAGAACGGATACCTTAAAAATCTTTTTATGGTCTGGACCCAGAGAGCTTAAAACTTTGTAGATAGGAGAGCTAAAGCCTTGACTTTGAACTAGTTCTTGGAGTTTGCTTTTGAAGTCCTGGGGCAATTTGGCTTTAAATAATTTTTCACAAGGGTTTAAGAGGTTTTTTTGGACAAAATTATAAGCGTTGTTAAAATCACTATCTTGATAAATAGCACCTATAATCGCTTCAAAAGTATCAGCTAAAAGGGAGGGATTTTGAGCACCGCCCGATTCTTTTTCTCCTCGGGAAAGATTTAATTTGCTTCCTAATTCTAGCCTGTTGCTGGCCATAGATAAAGTTTTTGTTTGCACAAATTGAGCTCTTAAAGAAGTTAATTTGCCTTCAGGCATAAAGGGATGTTTTTGGTATAAATATAAGGAAACAATCAGCTCTAAAACCGCATCGCCTAGGAATTCCAAACGTTCATTGGATTCTAATTTTTCCCCTCGATGTTCATTAAGATAAGAACGATGGGTTAAGGCAGTTTGCAGTAGTTGTTTATTTTTAAACTTATAATCTTTAAGCATCTTCAATTTCAATCAAAGTTCATCAGAGTTTTCTTCAAAGACTTTTACCAGATCAGCCACCGTTTTAATTTTTTTTATATCTAATTGAGGCAGAGAGATATTTAACTTTTCCTGGCAGACAGCCAAAAGATCAGCCACCTCTAAGGCACTGGCATTAAAATCCGAATAAAGGTCAGCTTCTAAAGTCATTTTTTCTTTCTCTATTCCTAAAGTTTGGACAATTAAGTCGATGATTTTTTCTTTTAACATGTTATTATAAGATCCCGATGTCTGCCGAAGGCGGATTCGGGATGACTAAGATTACTTGGTCAATTCTAACAAAACTGTTCCTAAAACACCATTAACAAATTTAGATGAGCTTGAAGAACCATATTGTTTAGCTAACTCTACGGCTTCGTCAATGACTACTTTTTTGGGAGTTTTTTTTGATAAAAGTTCAAAAATGGCCAACCTTAAGATGGCTAAATCGACTTTATTAAGTTTTGCCACCGGCCATTCCGGAGCGCATTGAGCAATCAGTTGGTCAATTTGAGGTAATTTTTTAATCATGGGCTTGATCAGGTTTGGAGTTTTTTGGGACTGAAAGCTAAAACTAAAAAGTACTTTGATTATTTTCTGTCTTTTTTTATGCCTAGGATCTTGGACAGTTTTCATTATTTCCCACAATTTGGACAGATTTGTCGATAGATTTTTTTTGCCCCGCAAGAAGGACATTTAATAAGATGAGGTAGGAGGATTTTTTTATTAGCCCGCCTTTTGCCTTTTCTTCTGGTAGAGATTTTTCTTTTTGGTAAAGCGCCCATAAAAAAATTTCCAATTTCCAATTTCTAATTGGAAATTAAATATTTTATTAGAAATTAGGAATTAGTAATTTGACATTGAGCCCTAATTGGGCTCTATATTCTTTATTTTATCTTTTTTTAACTTGGCTTTCAATAAGGGAAAAAGACTAAGTTTATTAACGGTTTTTTGGGCCCAGAATTTTGTTTTTTCTATCAGTTTAAGTTCATGATAAGAGGCAATTTTCAATTTTTGAAAACCATGTTGTTTAGTGCCATAAATTTCTCCCGGACCTCTAAGTTTCAAGTCTATCTCTGCTAGTTTAAAGCCTGAATGATATTCTTCCATCGCCTTGAGTCTTTTTAAAGACTCTTTAT
Organism: uncultured Pseudomonadales bacterium; assembly: GCA_964589815.1. Classification (GTDB taxonomy): domain Bacteria; phylum Patescibacteriota; class Microgenomatia; order UBA1400; family UBA1400; genus CAZPUR01. The sequence continues at coordinate 11,315 of CAZPUR010000007.1, read as the reverse complement.
CTTTTTGAGAGGTAAAAAGAAGACAATAGGCTTGTTGGTCGGACCTGCCTACTCTACCCCTTAGTTGATGAAGTTGGGCTAAACCAAAACGTTCAGCCGCCTCAACCATCATAATCGTGGCTGAAGGAATATCAATGCCCACTTCGACTACTGGCGTAGAGACAAGAATATCCAATTTCCTTTTCTTGAAATCAGTAATTATTTTTTCTTTTATCTGAGCTTTTAAACGACCATGTAATAAACCAAGTCTTAAATCAGGAAAAATTTGTTTAGCCAGTCGTTCAAACTCGGCCGTAGCCGCTCTAATATCTTTCATTGATTCCTTATCTGACTCTTCGATTAAGGGGCAAACAATAAAAGCCTGAGCTTTTTCTCCACTCCGCCGGCTGGCGGCTGGCGGATTGACCTGTTCTTTGATCCAATTATAAGCGGCATATCTTTTTTCCCAAGGAACCACCCAGGTTTTGGTTTGCTTTCTGCCGGCGGGCATTTCATCTAAAATAGAAAGGTCTAAATCTCCGTATAAAGTTAAGGCAATGGTTCGGGGAATGGGAGTGGCGGTCATCGTTAAAATATGAGGCGCTCGGCCTTTTTTAATTAATTTAGCTCTTTGTTCAACTCCAAAACGATGTTGTTCGTCCACTACGACCAAGCCCAAGTTTTCCATTTTGACCTTATCATAGATTAAAGCATGGGTACCTATCACAATATCCAATTTACAATTTTCAATTTTCAATTTCTTGCTGCCGGTTAAAAGAGCAATATTTACCCCCAAAGGCTCTAAAAGCGTTTTAATGGTCTGGTAGTGTTGTTGAGCCAGAATTTCTGTGGGAGCCATTAAAGCAGACTGGAGATTATTTAGAGAGGCAGCATAGATAGCGACAGCGGCGACCACAGTTTTACCTGAACCGACGTCACCCTCCAAGAGCCGATTCATTGGTTTTTGCTTTTTTAAATCATGAAGAATTTCTTTAAGAGCTTTATTTTGAGCTGAAGTGAGACTGAAAGGAAGACGGGAAATAAATTTTGAGATTTTTCGTCCAGGGGACGATCGGCCTCTGGCCGATTCCTGGTCAATAGTAAAGGGATGAGTGGTTTTGTTCTTTTGCCAATTTTTCTTTCTGATTAAGCTATTAAACTGGATTAAGAAAAGTTCATCGAATTTTAATCTGTTTCTGGCGAGTTGAATCTCTTTTTCGTCTTGAGGAAAATGAATTTTCTGCAAGGCAGAACTCAAATTAATTAAACTTTCTTTTTTTTTAATGGTTTCCGGGAGCCAGTCAGAGATCTGGGGAGTTAATTTTTCTATTAAAGGAAAGATACGCGACCTTAGCCACTTAGAGCTGAGGCCATAGGTTTCCGGGTAAACCGGCACCAACCGAGCGGTATGAATGGGTCTTTTTTTCGCCCCTTTCGCGTTTATAATTTCATATTCTGGAGAAACAAGGCTGATTTTCGGTCCGAAAAAATTTACTTTGCCGGAAAGAGAAACTTTTACACCTGGTTTTAAAGTTTGAGGAATAAAAGGCTGGTTAAACCAAACCGCTTCTATTTGACCGGAAGAATCTTGAACCATAGCTTTTTGCAGTTTTTTGCCGGTTTTCGTATAAACATTTTGGCAGTCAATGATTTCTCCTTGAATGGTCACCATTTCTCCGGGTTGAAGCTGACTAATTTGGGAGATTAAACGGAAATCATCATAACGAAAAGGATAATGATGAAGCAAGTCTTCGACTGTTTCTATTTCCAGTTTTTTCAACCGAGAAGCATAAGTTTTGCCTACCATATAGAGATCTTTAATAGGAGTATCCAAAGCAAGCCTTTTCATAAATTTTCAAATCCCAATTTTCAATGATCAATTAATTCTTTTTTAATAAGGAATTAGTAATTAGGAATTATTTTAGTAAGTTTATCTTAGCAAGCTTAGAACAGGAAGAAAAGAGGTGGCTAATAAAGCCAAGGAGGAAATTATCATAATAATCGTCCAGATAATTTTTATTTTTTGTTTCCGCTTCATTCTTCTAATGGTGGCCTTAAACTACTAATAGGAGCTTTTACCGTTGGTTTAACCTCAGACGTTCTTAACCTTGCATACACCTCGCTACAGGCATTCCCCCTCTGGGGAAAAACCGCTCTTTCTTTAGAATCTATAACAAAAGACTCGTGACTAGCTTGGTTCGGAGAGAGCAATCTACAGTTATCTCCTATATTTTGATGGTAGCCAAGGCATTCATGTGGATCGTAAGCATATCTTCGAGCGCAATAATTTTCAGCCATTTTTTGGTTTTACTCTTTCTTTTGTTTTTTCAAGAATCTCCTTAGCTACTGGCGAAAGTCGAGAACGAAATCTTGAATCTACTTTATTTTCTTGCATTTGGGCAAGAATTCTGGCTGCCCTTTTTCTTGGCGCTTCTGTGAGTGATTCTTGAGTAACAGGACGACCAGTTTTTGATTTAATTTTTTTAAATCGTTGAGCCGCATCTTCAAATGATGGTTCACCTTCACTCATTTTATTTTCACCCACTTTTTTTTACCCACTTGAATAATATCGCCGGAATTAATGGTTAATGATTGATCCGCCAGCTGGCGGATTGTTTCATTGTTAATTTTAACTGCCCCTTGGTTAATTAATCTTTTGGCCTCAGATTTACTCGAAGCAAGTTTTAATTTTACTAAAAGATCAATTAGATTCCAACTTTTCACTTTTAACTTTACACTTTTAACTTTTTCTGGTACTCCCCTACCCTGAAATACTTTTTCAAAATGTGATAAAGCTAAAGTGCGTGCTTGTGAGTTATATAGCATGGCCACGATTTCACCTGCCAATTCTTTTTTAAACTTCATCGGGTTTGCGCCGGCTTTCAGAGACTTTTTAATTTCCCCTATCCTAGCTAAGGGAACTTCAGTAGCCAGTTCAAAACAAGGAACAATACAATCATCAGAAAGATTCATAATCTGACCAAAAAGGGTTTCCGGCGGATTGATAATATTAATCGCATTGCCTTCAGTTTTACCAATTTTTCTACCCTCAGCATCGGCCAAAATCTTGGTGGTTAAAACGAACTTTTCTTTATTTAAGATTCCTTTAATTAGTTTTCTGCCGGCCATCATATTGAAAAGCTGATCAGAACCACCCACTTCCAGGTCAACTTCCATAGCCACCGAATCATAGCCTTGCATAACGGGGTACATAAATTCAGAAAGGTAAATTTCTTTATTTTCCTTTAGCCTTTGCTGAAACATATCTCTTTCCAAAAGTTGAGGGACGGTGAAATGGTGAGCAATTTTTAAAACATCAGCAAACTTAAGTTTAGAGAGCCAGGCTGAATTAAACTTCATTTTTACCGGATTTTTGCCAGTGAAATCTAAAACCATCCCTGCTTGTTCTTGGTAAGTCTGAGCGTTCTCCTTAACTTGTTTTTGAGTTAATGCCCTTCTGGTTTCTGATTTTCCCGTCGGGTCACCGATGGTGCCGGTAAAATCACCAATTAAAAAAATAACCTCATGACCAAGTTGTTGAAATTGCTTTAAGGTTAATAATCCAGCTAAGTGGCCAAGATGTAAATTGGGTCGAGAAGGATCAAAGCCCTGGTAAAGTCTGAGTTTTTTACCTGAGCGCAAAACTTTTTCCAAAGCTTTTTTAGAAGGGTAAATTTTATCTACCCTTCTTTCTAATAGTTCCTTAATTTTATTCATAGTTCTATTCTATAACAAAAGCCTTATTTTTGTCTATTGAGTTGAGTGATTAAACTTTTGGCGGTTTTCAAAAACTTATTTCTAACCTGCTTACTGTAAGGATTAAATTTCTGCATATCCAAAAAAAGCTGATGGCTGTCATGGGCTACAATTTGAGCGTTTTCTAAAAGCAGACCAAAGTTATAAGTGTCAATCGGTGTTTTTTTAATGCCCAATTGATTGTCTATGGTTCCTACTAAATAGGACAAACCCAAACTACGGGCCATATATAAATCATGTTTTTCCGGAGCCATTTCCATGATTTTTAAACCTAAAGATTGGAAAAATACTTTTAAAGAATCGTAGTCTCTTTTTTGAGCATTGATATTATGCAAGACCATTTTTAGACCCTTTAAGCCATGATTGATTTTATAAAAATCCGGACCAAACATGGGATGACTGCTAATAATTTTAATCTGGGGAGGTAAATTTTTTTTCATTACCTTAACCGGATGGACTTTAACAGAACAGATATCTAGACAAATACTGGGGAATTTTATGTAGGTGGCAATTTTTTTAATGCAACTCTCAAAAATAGAAATCGGCACGCCAGGAATAATTAAGTCAAAATGAGGTAGATTATTCCAATTATTGAAAAAAGTCAGCCTTTTCGTCTTTGATTTTCTTTTGGTTCTGGACAAAACATAAACTTGAGCCCTGGTTGTGTTTAAGATTATTCTGGTAAGCAACTTGCCCATTCTGCCAAAACCAATAATGAGAACTTTTCTTGGTTGGTGAAAGAAACTAATTTTTTTTATTGTCATTTTTAAGGCCGACGCACTATTAATTTTAATCCTTTTATTAACTTTTTTTCATTTACAGTTAAAGCAATCCTGATAAATTCGGGAAAAGGCCCAAAAGCAGTACCCGGAACAACAGCCACCCCTTGATTGAGGAGTTTTAAGCTGAATTTTTCACTATTTATGCCTGGCAATTGGGCAAAAAGATAAAAACCTGCCTCTGGTTTGACAAATTTTATGCCCGCTGGTTTTAAAATTTTTTCGGCCAGCTTTAACCTTCTTTGATAAATCTTGACTAATTTCTGAGGGGAATTAATTTCTTTTATTAAAGCGACTACTCCCGCTTGTTGAATAAATTCAGGGACGCAAGTAATAGTAATTTGATTAAATTTAATAATTTGATTAATTAAAGTGCTATTGGTGATAGCATAACCTAAACGAAAACCGGTCATCGCATAAGATTTGGAGAAACTAAAGATGCGAATACTATTTTGTAAAGATCCTGAAACAAGTTCAGGATGACAAAACTGATGATTAAAGGTTAGCGCTTCATAAGCGAGGTCTTCAATGACCTTAATATTATTTTTAAAAGCAATTTTTTTGACCTGATTTTTAATGCTGGGCCTGATTCTTACACTGGTAGGATTGTTAGGGTCGCAGAGAATAATTATTTTTGTTCTTTGATTAATTAAATTATTCAGTTTCTGAACATCAATTTGCCAATTGTTTTTAAAATTAGTTTTTAAAAATCTAATTTTTCCCAAACCAATATTTTTAATCATTGATTCATAAGTTCCCCAAATTGGTTGAGAGATAATGATTTCATCATTTTTGTTTTTAAGAAGTGTTTTTAAACAGGCATAAATTAAAAATTTAGAGCCCGGGCCAATAACCACATTTTCTGCTTTGACTTGGTGTTTTTGGGCTAATAATTGTCTTAATTTAGGTAAACCAGCAGCCGGGCCATATTTGTATTGACCTTGATTTAAAGCTTTAGTTAGGGCTTTGATGACTGATTGGGGTGGTTTTTGGTCAGGTTCACCCAGATTAAACTCAATCATGCTTGCGCCTGACTGCTTTTTTAATTGAACTGTTTCAAAAATTTGGTATAAGATGTTGCTCATTTAGCCTTTGCCTCTATTTTTAAAGCAAAATTATGGATGGTTTGGTAGATTTTTTTAATCAAATTGGGGTTTAAGCCTAATTTTTTGGCCTGGGTCATTTTTGAAGCTAAAATCTGACGCCAACGTTTTTTATCCAGAGGAGGAAGACCTTTTTTCTTTTTCCACTCCCCTATTTTCTTAACCACTTTTATTCTTTGGGCCAATAAAATCACTAATTGATTATCAATCTGATCAATTTGTTTTCTTAAGCGATGGAGCTGATTTTGTTTCATTGAGTTTTGATTAGTCTTTTTATTGTTCTACCCATTGGTCACCATAGTCAAGTGAGGCATCATTTGTAACTGTTACTTCAGTTGGTTCTGGTACTTCTGTTGGTTGCGGCTGCGGTTCTGTTTCTGCCATTAATATCACCTCCTTTTATGATACAAAAGTTTTGCCTTTTTGGTAATAACCTAAGGTTTTAAAATAATGAGTGTATTTTTTTAATTCTTTGATGGCCTCCTGGCATTTTTTGAGATTATTGATTTCAAAATCTAAGTAAAACAAGTATTCAAAAGGACGGCCTAAGATCGGTCGGGATTCAATTTTACTTAAGTTTATTTTCTCCCTGGCAAAGGCTTCTAGAGATTTAAATAAAGAGCCGGGTTTATGGGATAAGGAAAAGACCAAAGAGACTTTATTGGCTCGTTTTCCATTTTTCTTTTTACTAATCACGACAAACCGAGTAAAGTTTTTTTTATTGGTTTCAATATTGCTTTTAAGTATTTTAAGCTTATATATTCTTCCTGCCAGTCGGCTGGCAATGGCCGCTTCATTCAAATTAACCGACTCGGATAAATCTTTAGCACTGCCGGCCGTATCCTCAGCCTGAATCGGCTTAATCCAGGGATGATTGATAAAAAACTGTTCGCATTGGGCTAAGGCCACGGGATGAGAATAAACTTTTTTTATCATCCTTAGCCTTTTATTTAAACTGATGTTAGGAGCAGGAATAACCAAAAGGTTGTGATTAATGCATAAATAAATTTCACCTATAATAAAGAGTGAATATTTTTTCAGCAAATCATAGTTTTGATGAATACTACCGGCCAGAGTGTTTTCGATTGGAACCATAGCATAATCAGCTTTTTTATCTTTGACTGCTTCAAACACTTGTTTAAAGGTATTTTGACCTATTGTGACCACCCCGCTCAGCGCGGCAAAATATTTTTGGATGGCAATTTCAGAAAATGCGCCCGGCTGACCTTGATAAGCGACTTTTATTTTTTCCACTTAACCTCCCTAAGCTCTGCCATTAATTGAGTAAATTGCTTGGGCGTCAATTGTTGCTGGGGGTCGCTTAAAGCTTTTTGAGGTTGCGGATGAACCTCAATAATCAATCCAGCTAAGCCAGCTGCCTTGGTGGCCTTACTCATGGCAGCAATTAGATCTATTCTGCCGGCTGCATGGCTAGGATCAATAATGACTGGCAATCCAGATTCTTTCTGGGCCACCCAGGCAGTTTGCAAATCCAGCATATTTCTGGTAGCCAGAGGATCAAAAGTGGCTACTCCCCTTTCGCAAAGCCAAATATGAGGATTGCCGCTTTGGCTGATATATCTGGATGAACCCAGCCATTCCTTAAGTCTCATGGCCAGACCTCTTTTGAGCATCACCGGTGTTTTCGTTTTGGCCGTAGCTTTACCTAGATAAATGAGAAAGTCATAATTTTGACTATTGCGAGCACCGATCCAGATAAGATCAATTTTATGCTTCAAGGCCAAATCAACTTGGGCTGGGGTTCTAACCTCGGTGGCCACAGGGATTTTAACTTTTTGCCTAGCTTTAACCAGCCAGGTAAAACCGATGTTGCCACAGCCCTGGAAAGACTCTGGTTCAGTCCGGGGTTTGTATAAATTAGCTCGGAAAATATCTGCACCTGCTTTTTTAACTGCGGTTGCAGTCTGTAAAACTTGTTCTTCTGATTCAGCCGCACAAGGACCGGCGATGATAGTGAATTTTTTTAAAGACATGAGAAAACCTCCTTTTTACTAGGAATAGCATCAATATTGCCTGGTTTGGTGCATTGTAAAGCACCAGCCCTGTTGGCAAAATGCATAATTTTTAAAATCGGCCATTTTTTAACTAAGCCGTAAATAAAACCAGCCCGAAAAGCCTCACCAGCGCCTAAGCTATCAACGGCTTTAACCTTAAAACCAGAGACTTTGATTTTTAGACCTTTTTTGTCCTGCATCAGACAGCCTTGGGGGCCAAGAGTAACCCAAAAATCTTTTTGGATCAGTTGGCGGATTTTTTCCAAGCCGTTTTTGCGATCTAATTTTTGGACAAATTCAATCGGGACAATAGGAAAATCAGCCTTCTGAAGCATAAATAAAGTTTTATCAGAAATTTCACAAGAAGGATCAATGATAATTTTTTGGTGGCAGTTTTTTTGTTCCAAAATGCTGTGGAAAGCTTGGGGTTCATGGCGGTCACAGAAAATAAAATCAGAGCTTCTAATCAAGTGCTGGGGAATGGTTTGAATAAGTGGTTGTTTTTGGCTGTCATGGATAATAGTCCTTTTACCACTTTTTTGATCTATAAAAACGTGATTGACAGTGGTATGTTGAGTCCATTGAGGAATAAGCCTGACACTTGATTTTTTAAGTTTTTGAGTGGCCTCAAGACCTAGTTGATCGCGACCTAAAGAGGCAATTAGAGTAGACTGAAGACCCATTTTAGCTAAAAATACAGCGACACTGCAAGCCGAACCGCCTAAATCCTTTTGGGTAATTTGCGGTTTGATCTTTTCCCCATTCTTAGGGAAACGATTAATCTGGTGGATTTGATCAATGACGACTTGACCAATGGATAAAATTTTTGTCATAAAAAAACCCTCCGGTTGGAGGGTGTGAACTTTTCTCTTAACTTTTAACTTTTAACTACTCCGTCACTACCCTCCGCTGCAAGGTTAAAAAAGTAAGAATAAAACCAGCCTAAGGATAGTGATTTTTGCATGATAAGGTATTAAAACATAGAGGGTTGAGCTTTGTCAAGGGGAGGTGGTAAAATGAAGATATGAGTCGTTGGAAAAGAATGTGGCGTCAGAAAAGAAGAAGGGTGGTCAAAAAGACCTTTTTGGCTAAATTCCAAAATTTGTCCAAAGCCCAGTTGGTTAAATATTTTGCCTTGGGCGGCTTGATCGGCGTTTTAGCCTTATTTTTAGTTTCCACTCTTGTTTTTGCTTTGGTGGCTAAGGATTTACCTCGGCCGGACAAAATTGTGCGGCGAGAGGGCTTTTCCACTAAAATTTATGATCGAAATGAAGTTTTACTTTATGATGTTTTTGCCGATCAGCAAAGAACGCCGGTAGAATGGCAGGATATTCCCGAAACCTTAAAAAAAGCCACCATTGCCACTGAAGACAAGAATTTCTATAAACATCAGGGATTTGATCCTACCGGTTGGTTAAGAGCTGGTTTTAATATTATTTTTCGAGGTCGGTTGCAAGGGGGCTCTACTTTGACTCAGCAATTAGTTAAAAACGTTCTTTTAAGTCCCAAAAGAACGATTAGCCGTAAGATTAAAGAGTTTGTTTTGGCAGTCCAAATCGAAAAAAAATACAGCAAAGATGAAATTTTACAAATGTATTTAAATGAAGCTCCTTATGGAGGGACGGCTTGGGGAGTAGGCGTCGCCGCAGAAACTTATTTTAACAAAGAAGTTAAAGAACTTTCCTTAGTAGAATCAGCCATTTTAGCCGGTTTGCCTCAAAGCCCCAGTTTCTATTCGCCTTTTGGGGTTAATCCTAAGGCCTATATAGGCAGAACCGAAGATGTTTTACGCCGGATGAGGGAAGACGATTACATCAGCAAAGATGAAGAGAAACAAGCAACTGAGGAATTAGAGAAAGTGGAATTTGCCAACCCTGGCGCCAACTTTAAAGCCCCTCATTTTGTCATGTATGTCAAAAGTCTTTTAGAAGAGAAATATGGCGAGAAGATGGTCGAGCAAGGAGGTTTAAAAGTCTACACTAGTCTAGATTGGGAGATTCAAAATAAGATACAGGAGATTGTCTCTGAGGAGATAAAAAAGGTGGAAAGTTTACATATCACTAATGGAGCGGCCATGTTGATGGACCCAAAAACAGGAGAGATTTTAGGCATGGTTGGTTCTAAAGATTTTAATGCCAAAGACTATGATGGTCAGGTGAATGTTTGTTTGTCATTAAGACAGCCAGGGTCAGCCATTAAGCCGGTTACCTATGTGACTGCCTTTAAGAAAGGTTATACCCCAGCCAGCATGTTGGTTGATAGTCAGACTAGTTTTCCTGGAGGGAGCCGACCGGATTATATCCCTAAAAATTACGACGGTAAATTCAGGGGACCGGTTCAACTGCGTTATGCTTTGGGCAATTCTCTAAACCTTGTTTCGGTTAAATTATTGGCTTTAGTCGGGGTAGAAAATATGTTAAAGACTGCTTATGATATGGGCTTGACCACCCTGGAACCGACTAGAGACAATATTAACCGTCTGGGTTTATCCGTTACTTTAGGTGGAGGTGAAGTCAGACTAATAGATTTAATCAGCGCTTATTCTGCTTTTGCCAACGGCGGCGAGAAAATAGAACCCGTCGTCATTTTAGAAGTTAAAGATGCCAAGGGAAAGACTTTAGAAAAATATAAAAAAAGAAGTGGAGCGCAGGTTTTAAGCGAAGAAGAAGCCTTTTTAATCAGTGATATTCTGTCTGATAATGAGGCTAGACTAATGACTTTTGGAAGCAACAGTCTTTTAAATATTTCCGGACGGCCAGTGGCGGTTAAGACAGGAACAACCGATGATATGAAAGACAATTGGACTATTGGCTGGACGCCGGGGAGAATTGTGGCAGTGTGGGTGGGTAATAATGATAATACGGAAATGAAAAGAGTGGCTTCAGGCATTTCCGGCGCTTCTCCTATTTGGCGTCGAGTGATGCTAGAGGTTTTAAAGAAGGAGCCGATTCAGGAGTTTCATCAACCAGGAGGAATTGTGAGCAAAGATGTGGATGTTATCTCTGGTTTTCCTAGTCACGATGATTGGCCTTCAAGAAAAGAATATTTTATTAAAGGCATAGAACCGAATGGTAAAGATCCAATCCACACCAAGCTTAAAGTTTGTAAAGGAGATACCGGTAAGTTAGCCTCAGACACCTTGGTGGCTAAAGGTGAATACGAGGAAAAAGAGTTTATTGTTTTAAAAGAAGACGACCCTATTTCCTCCGATAAGAATCGTTGGCAGGAAGGCATTGATGCTTGGATTAACCAACAGGCAGACTCTCGTTACCATTTCCCCAAAGATTATTGTGATGTCAGCGATGAAGTAATTATTAATATTGAAAAACCGAAAGATAAAGAAAAAGTTAATAATGAATTCGAAGTAGAAGCAAAAGTAACCGCTAATTATAAAATAGAAGAAGTAAAATTCTATATTGACGACGAGCTACAAAAGGCTTTAAATGAAAAACCCTTTAAAACAAAATTGGTTCTAAGCGATGGCATTTACAGCTTAAAAGTTGAGGCTAAGGATGAAAAGGGTAATCGAGGGGAGAAGACAATAAAGATTGGCGTTAATCAAGATCCTGAAGCCAGTCCCTCACCTAGTCCAAGTCCGTCAGCTACTCCCCTACCTAGTCTTTCCCCTTCAGCTTCCCCAAATCCTTCTGCTTCACCTGAAGGATAATTTTTTTTCTTATCTT
>CAZPUR010000006.1:13428-61901 GCA_964589815.1 uncultured Pseudomonadales bacterium | reverse complement strand
CTTAGGCGCTAAATTTTTAAAACACATTGAAAAAGTTTCTCTTTTATTCCATTGTATTTCCTGCGAACAAGATGATCTTAAGAAAAGCTATGACATTATTAGAGATGAGTTAAAAGCATATAACCCAAAATTATTAAAGATACCGGAAATTATTCTTCTTACCAAAACAGACTTAAAATCAGAGAAAGAAGTTAAGTTAAGTCTTAAGGTTTTGAAAAAACTGTCCCGACGTAAAAGTCGAGGATTCTCGATTGAAACATCGGAAAAAAAACAAATATTACCCGTTTCGATTCATAATTGGGATAGTTTGGAGAAACTAAAAAGACTGATTTTAAAATCTTCTGCTGTTGGGGTGTAAAGAAGTCTTGCGCAAGCGTAAATGCTTAGGGGTAACTTCCAAAAGTTCATCAGTGTCCAAAAAATTCAAACATTGTTCTAAAGACATTTTAACCGGAGTAGCCAATTTGATGGTAAAATCAGCGGCGGCCGCCCGCATATTGGTTAATTTTTTACCCTTACATACATTCATCCAAATATCCCCTTGTTTGTTAGCTTGACCCACAATCATGCCGGTATAAACTTCTTCTCCTGGTTCAATAAAAATAATTCCCCGATGCTGAGCTTTTTCAAGACTGTATGATAAAGCCTGGCCAGATTCAACCGAAACTAAAACACCATTTCTTTGTCTAATCATCTCTTCGCCTTTCTCTTGGTACCCCAAAAAACGGGAATGGATTAAAGCCGAACCAGACGTTTTAGTAAGAATCTCACTTCTTAAGCCAATTAAATTTTCGGTTGAGATCTTGTATTCCATTCTCACCCCTGTCTTTAGATTCTGCATATTAATCATTTCCGCCCTGCGTTTATCTAGTAAATTCAAAATAATTCCCGTAAACTGCTCCTGAACTTCGATGGTTAGCCACTCCCAAGGCTCCTGCCAAAGACCGCTTATTTTTTTTAAAATAACTTTAGGACGGGAGACAGAAAATTCATAACCTTCACGACGCATGGTTTCAATTAAAATGGCTAAGTGAAGTTCGCCTCTGCCAGAAATAGTCAGCCTCTCACCACTGCTTCGGTCACTTAAACGAAGACCAACATTAGTTTCTAATTCTTTAATGATTCTTTCTTTTATTTGACGGTTAGTGGTAAATTTCCCATCTTTACCAACTAGGGGAGAATTGGAAGGAGAGATTTCAATTTGGATCGTTGGTTCAGCAATTAATAAAGCTGGAAGCCTTTCTGAATTAATGGGATCGCTTAAAGTATCCCCGATATTCGCTTGGGGAAAACCACATAAGGCAATAATATCTCCTGCTTGGGCTTTTGCTATTGGTTCTTTTTTTAAGCCTTTAAAAGTATATAAATATTCAATTTTACCGGTAGAATTATGATTATCAGGTTTTAATACCTTTAAGAGGTTACCAACTTTGGCTTCACCTCGCAGAAGCTTGCCAATAACATAACGGCCTCGGTGACTATCATAATCAAGGGTGGTTACTTGCATTAAAAAACCTAAACCAGTTTTTATTTGGGGAGAAGGGATGGTATTAATAATAGTTTTAAATAACAAGCTAATATCTTTTTCCCCAGGAACAGCAAGGGAATGATCCGGATTTAATTTAACTTTGCTACCCACAATGCCCTGTTTACCGATGGCGTATAAGACAGGGAAATCTAACTGCTCCGGTATGGTTGCCAGCTCCAAGAATAAATCGTTGATTTCTTCTTTTACCTCTTGGGCCCGTTGGTCTTTGCGATCAACCTTATTAATCACCACAATTAGCTTAAGGTTTAGATTAAAAGCCAAGGATAAAACATAGCGGGTTTGCGATAAAACCCCTTCAGCGCTGTCAACTAAAAGAAGACAACCATCGGCCATATTCAAAACTCGTTCTACTTCCCCGGAAAAATCAGCATGGCCTGGTGTGTCCAGGATATTGATTTTATATCCTTGCCATTCAACGCTGGTATTCTTGGCTAAAATGGTAACCCCTTTTTCCCTTTCCAAATCATTGGAATCCAAAATTGTGGTCTGTTTCATTTCAGCCTGATAAGCGGCAAAAACATGAGCCTGTTTGAGTATAAAATCCACTAAGGTGGTTTTGCCGTGATCCACGTGAGCAATAATGGCAATGTTTCTAATTTTAGCTGAATCCAAATAACCTCCAGAAATAAAAAAAGCAAAGAAAGCTTCTTTGCCCTTGAGAAACTATAGGATGATATATTTTACCCTATTTATTCCCAGATTACTACTCTAATTTCAAATAAGCGCTTTAGCAATTTCAAAACCAATTCCAGAGTTTCCACCTGTTATAAAACATATTTTTTCCTATGGACTGGTAGCCAGAGTATCGATTTTCCAAAAATCACCTTCTTTAATTAAAGCTACCCAGCGAATATTGGGATTATCTTCCCAGCCATAATAAGGAATGGGGGCGTTGGCGGCATCAGAAGATACATAAGCTTCCAAAGTGGCTTTGTAGATTTGGTAAGAGGCGGTCCAAGAATCAGGGTTAGACGGTTCAATATCAATGACACTTAAAGATTTAATCGCATTAAAATGGACACCCCAGGCTTGTTTAGTGCTATCATTATTAGTATTTTGAGCACTCATCATCCCCACCGCCTCATCAATTCGATGCTCATTTATTAAATTAAAAAAGAGGTTGACTACATCCAATCCATTAGGAATGGGAATTTTTGGATCAAGTTTTTCCAAGGTTGGACTGGCTGGAACTTCTTGATCGCTAGCATTTTCCGTTTCTGTCTGTTGGTTTGAAAAGTTGGCAACAGTACAACCAGAGAGCAGGAACAAAACCAAACCAAACAAAATTATTTTTTTCATAATTTCTCCTTTTTAAATGTTTTTAAAATAATTGAAAAGACCTTTTTCATTGGAAAACAAATAATTCTGTTGGTAAGAAAAGAATGATGAAATAAAATATTAAAATTCCCATAAACTTAGTCTATCACTTTTGATTTTTACACTAAAGGAGAGGTTTAGCCTAGTAGCTACTAAAGCTAGTGCATGCTATTCTGTAGTCTTGGCGAAGGATAGCTGAGCAGTATGGTCTAGGACCTTTTAGTCCCTATATCAATTTCTCCATTCAGGGGTAATTTTAGCAAAATGAGACAGTATAAAAAGAAAATAGTGATATAGTTTGATATGGTTATAACTAAGGTCTAACTCTTTTTTATATTTTTATATTTTATTCAAAATTGCCCCTGAGTTTTGTTTTTGGCAATACTTTCTGCACTGCTGACAGTACTTCCTCCATCTGCTTTTCGTTATACGGCTCAATTTTTAAATATTCTGGATCCAAACAGTTCTTTGGCCTAAAAGATTGAATGTAATAATTATATTTTTTAGAACCAATTATTTTTTTTAAATCTTTTGCCAATTTAACCATAACTGCTTTATTATGTAATTTAGGCACCATTGTTGTCCTAAATTCGTATTCTAAGCCTGAATTTAAAATTATTTTTATACTTTTCTTTATTAAGTTTAAAATTTCCATATTTTTGGTTTTTCTATTAACCTGTCTTCCTATTGCCCTTAAGTATTCCTCATCCAATGAGCTTTTTATATCCATGGCAATAAAATCAATTAGTTTGTTGTTAATTAAACCTTCTAGAACTTTAGGGTTACTGCCCTGACTGTCTAATTTTACCTCTAGGCCTAAATCTTTAATTTTTTGACAAAAAGGAGATAAATCTTTCCAAACTGTCGGTTCTCCTCCGGTAATACAAACTCCATCTAAAATCTTTTTTCTTTTTTTCAAAAACTCAAAAAAATAATCTTCTGAGATAGGTTTAATCTTTGCCTTTTTAAACAAATCTAAAGAAACCAAATCTTTATTATGGCAAAAAGGGCATCTAAAGTTGCAGCCAACCGTAAAAACAGTACAGGCAACCCGGCCCGGAAAATCAATTAAAGTAGTTTTTTGCAACCCTCCTAAAATCATAAATTTTCTCTAAAACCGTTTTTAACTGTCTTACCTGCTTTTTTGGCTATTTCTTTGACAAAATCAATCTGCATTTTCCTTCCCCTTTCTCATATCAAAACCAACTTTACCTTTTCTGGCATTTTCAAAAGCATCTTCTAGACCTTCTCTACTAAACGGATAAAGTGTAATTGGAAGCTTATCAACGCTAAGCCTGCCTTCTTTTACTTGAGAAATCATTACGTCCCAATCTTCTTTATCCCTCCCCCAAGAACCGACTAAAACAGCTCCTTTTTCCAGTAATGCACACGTTGGTAAAGAAGAATTGCCTTTTATTGGCAGGGTAATCCAAATACCTCCTTTTCTTAACAGTTTGTCTATATTTTTAAGAAAAAGACCAGCCCTATCCACTATAATATCAAACTGACGCTGTTCTGTTAGAAGGTTTGAGACATCAACTAATGGATCAATCTCTAATACTTCTGGTTCTTTTTCTTTAGATACTGTTTTTTTAAAAATTGCTTTTGCTTCTTTGATTAACTGTTCATTATCTTTGCCTCCAGGAGTTAAAATGGTTCTTTGAGAACGGACCAAAAAATTGTTAGTATCTATTTCTTCCCCTGGTCGAATATTGCCTGA
Source organism: uncultured Pseudomonadales bacterium (assembly GCA_964589815.1). Lineage (GTDB taxonomy): Bacteria > Patescibacteriota > Microgenomatia > UBA1400 > UBA1400 > CAZPUR01. The sequence continues at coordinate 57,315 of CAZPUR010000006.1, read as the reverse complement.
TAAACCAACAGCAGTAAAAACAGTATTTCTACCCACAAAAGGAATGATTGGCGCCGGATCATAGCCGGTCGCTTCAATCACTATGGGTACTGCTTTTCCAAATTCTTCAAGTTGGGGGACAACTCGATCAAGAATTTTTTGCACTTCGTCTTGATCTTTAAGATTAAAAATATTTAAATCTGGATAATTTTCTCTTAAAGTCTCCAATTTTGCCGGCGTTGTTCCGGTGGCAATGATATGTTTTGCTGGTACGCCTTCGGCAATTAAACTAGCCAGGGTCAGCCCGCCAACAGAACCGGTTGCACCATTGATCATAAACCACGCCTTTTTTGGATCTTTACCTGTGGTTGCTTCATAAACATGCACCGCCCGCATCCAGGCGTGGACAGAAACGCCTAGAGGTTCAAACTGGGCGCCGGTTTCATCGGAAACCCCTTCAGGAATTGGGATAGCGACTTTGCCAGGCAAAACTGCCAGCTCTGTACCCAAGCCATCAGTGCCCAAACCAACAATTTCCATTTTATTGCTTTGACTCCACCGGCCCGGCGGGCAGTCATCAGCAAAAATAGTCGATTCTATTGCTACTCTAACCCCAGTTTCACAACCTTTAACATTACTACCCATAGCTTTAATTATTGCTACACCTTCATGAAAAGGAATAAAGCTTTTTTCTCCGTCAGGCAAAGGGTGCCTAGCAAAGGGGTGCGTACCAGGATCTTGTTGATGAGCATGAACGTCTGAACCGCAGACTGCTATTACTAACGGCTGCACTACAACTTCATCTGGACTATATTGGGGAATTTCAACTGGAGCACCAGCCGATCTTTCAATAAAAACATAGCCATCTTTAGTAGAAACAACATGGTTATAAGATGACTGTCTTAATTCTTCTATATTCATATCTCTCTCCATTCCTATATTATTTACATCTTCTTTCATATTGTCTTGTCCGCCTTGAAACTTAAATCAATTAAACAGCTTGCCTTGTCCAAGGAGTCTGAAACAGAAATTTTTGGCAAAAGATATTCGTTTTTAGAGATAAGGGCTTCCAACAAAAAAGGCCTTTTGCTTTTTAACATCCTTTGCAAAGCTGGCTTAATCTCATTAGGTTTTTTAATCCGTATAGACTCAAGGCCGTAAACTCTGGCAACTTTGGCAAAATTTAAATCCAAGCGATAATAAGAGCCAAAGAACCGATTGTTATAGCTAAAATGCTGGTGCTGGTAAACAGCTCCAAGCGTATGATTATTAATAACAATTATTTTTAAATCAATCTTGTTTTCAACTACTGTAGCCAATTCCTGAATATTTGCCTGAAAATCGCCATCGCCTAAAACTACTATTATTGTATCTTTGGGTTTAGCGATTTTAGCCCCTATTGCTCCGGGAAAAGCAAAGCCCAGACAGCCAAAGCGGGAATTAACATTAAATTGACGCGGTTTTTTAAAGGTAAAATAGCGCATCGCCCAATATTTATGTTGGCCATTGCCGGCAAAAATTTTTGCTTCGGGCACAAGTTTATTTAATTCTTCTATTAATTCCTGCGGTTTGGTTAATTCTTTTGAAGGAGAATAAGAAAGAGGACAGTTGGTTTTCCATCGCTCAATGGATTTAAGCCACTTTTTTCTTTTTTTAAAAGGGTTTTTAGAAAGATAATTGTTCAATTGAAACAGGAAATCTTTAATATCTTCAGAAAGGCAAAGCGAAGGAGATATAAATTTACCGCATTGTTTGGCATCAATGTCAACATGGATAATTTTGGCTTTTTTAGCAAAACTGCTGCTATTGGCTGTTGTCCGACTTTCCAAACTTGCTCCCAAAACTAACAGCAAGTCTGATTTCTGGATGGCAGAGTTGGCATAGGGCGTGCCTAAAACGCCGGCCGCTTGTAAAGAAAGCTTATGGTTTTCAGGAAAAGTCCCTACCCCTGAAACAGTAGTAGCTACCGGTATCTGCATTTTTTTCGCCAGCTTGCAAAATAAAACTGATTGTTCTGAAGTAATTAAGCCCTCGCCAACCAGAAAAACTGGTCGTTTTGATTCTGACAGCCATTTAAAAGCCTTTTTAATAAAAAATTGGTTTGGTGAAGAAAATTGATTTTCAACGATAGTTTTAGTAATGGGTTTTATTTTTACTGCTTTTTCTTTAAAAACATCCTTGGGGATATTAATGAGAACCGGCCCACGGGGAATTGCCATAGCTACGTTGACAGCCTCCGAAACGACCCTTGGAAAATCAGCTGCTTTCATCACCAGAAAATTTTTCTTGGTTATAGGTTTAGTTAGTTTAACAATGTCTACTTCTTGAAAAGCGCCTTTGCCTAAATTCTTGCGGCTGGTATTCATGTTTATAACAATTAATGGGATAGAATCAGCATAAGCAGCAGCTATCCCTGTTATTTGGTTAGTTGCACCCGGTCCTGAAGTTGATATACAAGCAGCCAATTGTCCAGATGCCCTAAAAAAGCCGTCAGCCGCATGAACAGATGCTTGTTCGTGCCGAAATAAAAAATGTTTTATCTTTTTTGATTGGAACATTTCATCATAAAAAGGCAAAACATCTGAACCGGGAATGCCAAAAATAATTCCAATTCCTTCTGAGACTAAAGCATCGTGTAAAAGTTTTGCGCCTGTTTTGACTTGATATTTCATTTGTTGTTACTATGTAAAACACTCACATTTTAGATCTTAGTTTGCACTAATATATTAAAAACGTGGCGGGCTGAAGTTGTTCGCTCTAAACGAGTATAATTGCTTTTAATAATTATTTAGACTTCGGCTTCCAATTCTGTTTTAAAAACCTCTTTTGATCTTAAACCAATAAATTCTTTAACTACTTTGCCTTTTTTAAAAAGTTTCATATTAGGAATAGCTTGAATTTGATATTGGGCAGCTAACCTTTGATGTTCAGGTATGCCTGCGTTTAATTTTCCTATTTTTAGTTTAGTACTAAGTTCTTTCGAGAGTTCTTCTAAAATAGGTGCCATCATTAGGCAAGGCTGACATGTAGGCGCCCAGAAATCTACTAAAATAGGCAGCTTAGACTGCAGGACTTTTTCATTAAAATTTTCATTTGTCAGTTCAATTACTTTTGACATTGTTTCAACCTCATTAATTATTTATTCTTAATTATTTCTGTCAACAGAAAGTCAATTGTTCTTCTCTCCTTAGGCTTGACAGATTTTAAGCAAGAAACCAGATTTTCTTTAAAATATAATTCAATTATTTTTTTTAGGGCGATGTTAATCGCATAAAACTGTGCTGTTACTTTATGACAATTTTCCTTTTGCTCTATAAGATTTATTAATCCACTGATTTGACCCTTAATAATATTTAGGCGTTGGATTAGGGTGTTTTTTCTCATATATCTTTCATACACCCCCCTAGGGTATTTTGTCAAGACCCTGAAGTTTCTTTTATCTCATAAAGATAACCGGCATAATCCTTAACAAATAAAAATTCCTTTTTATCTTTTTTCGTAATATAAGTTTGGATTCCATATTTTTTACACTTAGCAATTAGCTTTTCTTTGTCCTCAACCATCAAGCAAATATGCTCATAGGCTATTTTGGGTTTAATTGCCGTAATAAATATTTCGAAACAAACATTATTGTTAGAAAATAACTTTACCTCTCCTTCTTTTTCTATACCAAAAAATTGCTTAGAAAGGCTTGAAGATATTTTAAATTGCTTTTTTTGTTTTAAACCTAAAATCTTATTAAAAAATATATCTGCTTTTTTTTCACTCGGGCAATGTAAGGCTATATGTAAAAGATTCATTATATAATTTATTTTAATTTATCTTTTTATCTAACATTAATTATCTTTCCTATTCAATTTTCAATATAATCCTTTTGATATTCTTCTTTTAACATCTTTTTGCCTTGTTTAGCAATATCCACAATTCCTAGATGGGTACAGCCAGTAATTACTACTAAGTCCTTTTAGTATTTATAACTAAAGACTGTTCTTTTATTAAAGAACTTAATTCGCCAGTTGAATAAACCCCACTGATAATTTTAGCTGAATTTCTAACTTCAACTATTATTGTTCCAGATGATTTAACTTTATTTTTAAAATCCAAAGGAAAAGATGCGGGACAAAAACTTCAGATCTCCTATGTAAAGAATCCATTTTTGTCGCTTCGGAGGTGCTTTTTGCCGAATGTTTCAAGCGATTTTAGAGAGCACGGTCTGTTGGAATCACGTCAATCCTGCTGCGGGGCTAGGAATCGGACCTAGATTAGATGGTTCAGAGCCACCTGTGTTACCATTGCACCACCCCGCAATTAAGCGTTTCTCTTAACATTAATCTTAATGCTTTTCTACCTTTGGTTGTTTTAAAATACAATTCCCGTCTTCTTGCGTCTTTTTTATTGTTGAATATTTCAACAAATATTAGCTTTAATTCCTTTTGATTATATCTTTTAGTACTATAATACTTTACCCGCTAGATGTTCTTTGAGCCGCCGTTTTAAATTAGTGGTTAAGCCTATATAGAATTTAACTTTATCAAACAAAACGTAAACATAGAAATTCATATTGATTCAGCCCAGAACCAGAATAAATTCGGTTCTGGGCTGTCCAGTATCGATCTTCGATCTGGTACTGGACAGAGCCAAGTATCCTACCATTAGATGACCCCGGAATTTAAGGTATTTCTCAACATTAATCTTAATGCTTTTCTACCGGTATTTTATCACTTTTAAAGGCGGAAATTAAGATCCTCAAAGTCTTTCCTGTTTTTTTTCTTCTTAAACTTTGTTATGATTTAGATAACTATTATGAGCGAAGATAAGGTTGAAGAAAAACCAGACCAAAGTCCTATTGTTTCCGACCAGCATATTAGTTTGCCTCCCATTAGAACCATTTTTACCTTTCTTATTTTAATTCTGCTTTTATATGCTTTGTTCAGCGGCTTGACTTTTCAATTTTACGCCAGCTTTTTGTTTCTCTTCTATCGCTTGATTAAAAGAATGTGGATTGCGGTCGTTTGTTTAGGTTTTTTCCAAACACTGCTGATGGTTCCTTTTAGAATTATTAACCTCCGGCATTCCCTTCAGCTTAAAGAGTTTGAAGATAAAATTGAAGGCTTTGAAATCAGAAAAGAAAAACATCAGTTTCTGAAAAAAAGTTTTCGGGCTGGAGAAAGAACTTTTCTCTGGTATGTGGTTAATTTTTTTATTCAGACGATTTCCTATCTTTCTATAGGCCGTTTGTTTTTAGAGGACTTTTATTCACGACCCTTAGACCCCAAACTATTATATTCTTTTGTGCCTTATCCCCAATATCCTATCCAAGACACTTTTTTTAAAATTCCTTACCTGGTTTTTACCAAAACCATTGATTTAGGCATGGATAAAGTCTTTATTTTTTGGGGAATAGTTATTGTTTATAAACTCTTAATGGGTAAAATCCTTCCCTTTATTATTAAAAAAGCCAAACCCTACATCCCAGGCGAGGAAGAACCATCGGCTTTCAATCTGATTAAAAAATTTATCAAAAAAAGCAGTGGTTTAACCGTTTTGCTCTTGATTTTAGGTTGGTTAATCTTAAGAAATTTTCCCATCGGTTGGCAAATCAGAATTTTTTCCGGCGACGTTTCTAAATCAAACCCTACTTTTAACCTGATTACCGCCATTATGACTTTTTTAATTCTTCTCTGGCTTGATTTTCCCAAAATCAATGAAAAGGTTAAACTGGCCAAGGCTGAAAATATTGACCCCAAAGCTATCAGGAGAATGCAGAAGAGCTTATTTAAAGGTTCATTTCAAAAAGCTCTAATTTTAGGCTTGGGCGCCTATTTTATCACCAACATGATTCCCTGCGCTTTTGAATTATCGATTTTTACCTTGGAAATAATTTCCTTTTTATCTCCTTTGACTTTGGACAAACTTATTTTCCGAACCCAAATAAAAGTTTCCAAACCAGCCCCCGCTTAAGATTGACAAGCGAGGCGAGAGATTGTTAGCATAAAAGCAGAAAAAAGATGAAAAAAGTTATTAAAGTTTTAATTGTCATCGGTTTTTTTATTTTAGGTTTGGCTTTGGCTTATTGGTCGAGCCAAAGTAAAGCAGTTGAGTCGGAAACAGCAGTTAAAGAAACCGCTGCAGAAACAGAAGACCAAGACTCTTTTGTTGCCTGGAAAGAAGAAGAATTGGAATCGGAAGCCAACGGCTTATCAGTTGGAGGCAGCGGTGTTTCAACTAAGTTTACCATTGTGGAAAGCAAACCAATGACTGCCAGTCGGACTTATGCCCAGACAGGCCAGGAAATTATTTTTTCAACGGCCATTAAAAATGAAGGCCCGGAAATGAAAAATTTAACCCACCTTTGTTTTAATCATTCCGGCGGCGTGAGTTTTGGTTGCCTCAACGGTCCGGCTGCTCCCACTCTTGACCCAGGAAAGGAAATGGGTATCTCTAATGGGATGATTTTTACTCACCCCGGCACTTATTATGTTTGGTTGACTTGGAGCCAGGATAAAACCAATTTTTATCGACCTTTGCGTAGCACTAGTGTCAAAGTTATGATAGAATGATTTTAGAATTAAAATGAGGAAGAAAATAAAACTGTACAATATTCTACCGATTGTTATCCTAACTTCAATTTTTTTATTTTTCGGCTTCAGAGATAAATACATTTATCCTTATATTGATCACCTCCAGTTGGGTTCCAAAGCCTATGAAAAGGAAATTCAACAGCATCAAGGCAAATATGAAGATGTTGACAAAGATAAAGTGGTTTGGCATTCCAAAAGATTAAAGGTCAAACCGCCAGCCATTCCCTTAGATGATGAAATGGCCCAAAGAGTTCTGGCTGCTGACCCCAATACTTGGATCGATATTAATTTATCCAGTCAAACTCTTTGTTTATTCCATGGCGGCGGCACCAATTGTTTTAGCGTTTCCACCGGCATGCCTTGGACACCGACGCCCACCGGTACTTATTATATTTGGATTAAACTGGCTTCAACGACGATGAGGGGGCCGGGTTATTATTTGCCCGGCGTGCCTTGGACCATGTATTTCTACCGCGGTTACGGCATCCACGGCACTTACTGGCACAATAATTTTGGCCATCCCATGAGTCATGGTTGTGTTAATATGCGTACGCCTGAAGCAGGATTTGTTTTTGAGAGAGTTTCCGTCGGAACCAGAGTGGTGATTCACTACTAATGACGCTTTTTCTTTTTAAGATAATAAGCAGCTAGAAAAGTAGTGATAGGCACGGCCAAAACCAAACCAGTGCTGCCGGCCAAGGCCCTGATAATTTCTTCAGCAATAACTTCGCTGTTCAAAATCATCCAAAAAGGCTTGCTTTGGGCGCCTAAATAAAAAAGTAAAAATAAAGCCAAAGAAGCACCGGCATAAGCTAGAATTAAGGTATTAACCATGCCGGCCACGTGTTCTTTGCCGATTCTCATGCCCCTTTTAATCAATTCTTCCAAAGAAATTTTGGCATCAAGACTGTTAAGTTCAAAAAGTGCCGCCGCTTGGGAAGTAGTGACATCATCCAAAGAACCCAAGGCACCAATTAAAATGCCACCCAAAAGCAAACCTTTAAAATTAATCTGGGCGGTTGAACCTAAAGTTAATGAATAAGCTTCTTCTGAACCAAGACCGGTAAGCAAAGCCATTTGAGTAAAAACCACTGAAAGAATAGCCGTCAGAATCAGAGTGATTAAAGTGGAAAGCGCGGCTAAATGGGTCTTAATATTTAAGCCATGAGCCAAATAGATAGTAGAGGCCAGGATAAATAAAGAGCCAATTAAACTAATTAAAAAAGGATTGTGGCCTTGAAGAATTTGGGGAACAATAAATTTAAGAATCACCAAAAGAGAAACCAACATTCCCAGGATTGAAGTTAAACCTTGAAGGCCGGCCACAAGGATGACGCCAAAAAAGAAAATAAAAAAGATAAAGGCGAGATTGCCTAAACGGTATTTATCAATGATAAAATACTGGGTTTTATTTTCTCCCACTTGCTGTTGTAATAAAACTACGGTTTCGTCTTTCTTCAGTTTTTGGGAATTTTTAAGGTTAAGACCGGGGCCATACTCAAGTTCAATTAAATTATCTTTTTCTTCACCTTCCAGGATTTTAACTTGAACTTTGTCTGTTTCAAGAATGGCTACTATTTGAGCTTTAAAATATTTTTCCTCTGGTAATTGTTCCTGAGATAAAGCCGATCGGTTGCAAAAGAAGCCAAGACTAATTAGAATGAAAACAAGACTAAAAACTTTAAGCATAGGCATAATTTAAAACATTTTTTATAAAAATACAACCAGTCCTTGGCGGATTAAGTGAAATGAAAATTGTTTTATTAATGGTCTGCAGTTTATTGTTAACCGGTTGTACGGCCCAAATCCAAGAATTAAAGCAAAAAGTTCAGCCAAAAGAAGAACTGGAAGAGACCGTCGAAGAGACTGAAGCAGAACCAAAAGATCCCTCGGAAATGTCCTTAGACGAGATTGAAAAAGAATTGGAAGGTATGGATGATATTTCTGTTGACAAAGACTTAGGTAAAATAGAAGAAGAATTGTAAATGATATTTTTAAATTTCAAAACCTATCCCCAAGCCACTGGAGAAGGGGCAGTGGAACTGGCCCGGATCGCCCAAGAGGTCAGTCAGGCAACCGGAGTCAAAATTAACCTGGCTTTGCAGGCAACCGATATTTTTCGGGTGGCTCAGCAAATAAAAATTCCCATTTTTGGCCAGCATCTTGATTCTGTTTCTGAAGGTAAACATACCGGCTTCACCACCGCTCTGGCCTTAAAAAAAGCTGGTGCCTCAGGTGTTTTTCTCAATCATTCAGAGCGTAATTTTTATAGTTTTGCTGATTTGGGCATAGCCATTGAAAAAGCCAGCCATCAGGACTTAGAAACTTTGATTTTTGCCAAAGACGTTAAAATCGCCGTTAAAGTGGACCAATTTAAACCCACTTACATCGCCTTAGAAGATCCTCAACTGATTGCTTCTGATATGGCCATGATTGAGAAGCCGGGAAACTTCCAGTTAATCAGAGAGTTTATTGAATCCATTAGGTCAACTCCTTTAATCGGAGCGGGAATAAGAGATAGAGAGGATGTTTTTAACAGTTTAAAAATCGGCCTTAAGGGAGTGGCTTTATCTTCTGCTTTTGTCCAAGCCAGTGATCCCAGGCAAGTATTATCAAGTTTAAGCTCTGCTTTTTCACCTATGTCATCCTGAATCCGCCAGCCGGCGGATTTCAGGATCTATATTATGAAAGTTGTTGTTCAGCGAGTTAGCCAAGCCCAGGTTAAAGTCAAAAACAAAGTTGTCAGTCAAATCGGCCCTGGTTTTTTGGTTTTTTTAGGTGTGGCCGAAGACGACGCCGAGAAAAAAATTCATTGGTTAGCCAGAAAAACAGCTCAGTTAAGAATTTTAAGAGATAAACAGGGGAAAATGAATCAGTCATTGTTAGAAGTTGGGGGTGAAGTTCTAGTGGTTTCTCAATTTACTCTTTATGGTGATTGTAAAAAAGGCAATCGTCCCTCTTTTGTCCAAGCAGCCAAGCCAAAAAAAGCAGAAAGATTTTATCACCTCTTCATTGAAAACCTAAAATCATTTGGTTTAATCGTGAAATCAGGCATCTTCAGAGCCATGATGGAAGTAGAGTTAATTAACGACGGTCCGGTCACTATTATCATTAGTAATTAATCGTGTTAAAATATTTTTGATGCCCAAATTAAAACTTTCTGCTCTTAATATCTTTACCATTTTCTTACCTTTGTCAACCCTAATCGGAGCCATCGTCATTACTATCAATTTTTTAATTTTTCCTCTTCATTTAGTTTTCAAAGAACCGCTTAAAGCTAATATTACTGATGGCCAGTTTAAGTCCGGCGAAGGCATTGCCTTTTTTAACAATAAACAAATTAGTGCCTTAAATCATCCTTTACCTGAAGCTCGAGATTTTTTAGCTGATGCCAGGGTTTTAGCGGCCACTGATGAAGAAGTAAATAAAAGATGGATTGAAATCAATCTGGCTGAACAAAAACTTTATGCTTGGGAGGATGATAAAAAAGTTAATGAGTTCTTAATCTCATCTGGAAAATGGGGCAGAACGCCGACCGGCGAATTCAGGATTTGGTCTAAACTTAAATACACTTTAATGCACGGCGGCTCGCCGGCTCTAAATACCTATTATTATTTACCCAATGTGCCTTATACTCAATATTTTCACCAGGGCTACGGTCTCCACGGTTGTTACTGGCACAACAATTTCGGTCATCCGATGAGCCATGGTTGTGTTAACATGTATACTCCTGATGCTGAATGGCTCTTTTTCTGGACTAATCCAGAACTACCCTTAGATAAATGGATTGTTTATCCCACTAAAGCTTCTCCGGGAACCAAAGTAATAATTCATGGTGAAGCCCCGTGGGACTGATTTATTCTGATCCGCCGGCCGGCGTTGACTTTTAGCACTTTGTGTGTTAGACTGCTAATATGCCGATTTTATTAAGGAATTCATTTAAGTCAAGAGATCAAAAAATTGTTCCTCTGGTTCCTCTAAGAAGCGGAGTAGTTTTTCCTCATACGGAGGCGGTTTTAACTTTTGGCCGCACCAAATCAACGGCCGCGATTAATGCCGCTTTAAACTCCAACCGCTTAATCTGTTTTGTGACTCAAAGAAATCCTTCGATGCTGAAGCCTCGGTTAATTGATATTTATCGAGTGGGAACTTTATGCAGCTTACAGAGAACTCTTAAAACCAATGGCGAGATTAACGCTTTGGTTAAGGGTTTAGCCCGAGTCAGAATAGAAAGCCTGCATCACAAAACCAGATTTTTATTAGCCGCCACCACAGAAATTCCGGAGATTATTGAAGAGACAGATGAGGTGACTGCTTTAGTGAAGCATCTAAAAGAACAACTTAAGAAGGCAGTTAATTTGGGTAAAGCGATTGATTTTCTGATTTTTATGCAGTTAATGTCTGATATAGATCCGGCGGAACTGGTTGATCAGGTGGCCAATATTTTAGATGTCAAGGATAGTCAAAAACAAAAACTTTTAGAAACACCTGACCTAAAAATGAGATTGGAAGAAGTTAATGGCCTTTTGGCCAAAGAACTAAAGGTTTTAGAAATAGAAACTTCTATCAAAGTCAAAACCCAGAAAAAATTTGACAAAAATATGCGGGAAACAGTTTTAAGAGAAAGGCTTAAAACTATCCAAAAGGAATTGGGAGAAGAGGAAGAAGATGAAGAAAGTGTAGAATTAAGGAAAAAAATCAAGCAAGCCAGAATGCCGGCTAAGGTAGAAGAAAAAGCGATGAAAGAATTAGACCGTTTGATCAAAATGCATAGCTATAATCCAGAAGCTGGCTATATTCGTACTTATTTAGACTGGTTGATCGAGATGCCTTGGGATAAAAAGACTCCTAATAATGTTTCCTACAATAATGCCCAAAAGATTTTGGAAGCAGATCACTATGGCTTGGACGAAGTTAAAGAAAGAGTCTTGGAATATTTAGCGGTGATGAAACTGAAAAAAGTCAAAAATAAAAAATCTAAGAAAAAAGGTAAAGAAGAAACTTCAGGCCCTACTATTTTATGTTTTGTTGGTCCACCTGGCGTGGGTAAAACGTCGATGGGAAAATCAATTGCTCGGGCCCTAGGTCGTAAGTTTGTCAAAATTAGTTTAGGCGGTATTCGTGATGAAGCGGAAATCCGCGGCCATCGCCGGACCTACGTGGGTTCTTTGCCTGGTCGGATTGTTCAAGGCATTAAAAATGCGGGGACTAAGAATCCGGTTTTTATGCTGGATGAAATTGATAAAGTGGGCACTGATTTCAGGGGTGACCCTTCCTCGGCTTTACTCGAGGCTTTAGATCCGGAGCAGAATACTGATTTTTCTGATCACTACCTAGAAGTGGCTTTTGACTTATCCCAGGTAATGTTTATCACCACCGCTAATATTCTAGACCCCATTCCGCCGGCCTTAAAAGACCGGTTAGAGGTAATTCGCTTTTCCGGCTACACTTATGACGAAAAATTAAAAATAGCCAAGAAATTTTTAATTGCTAAAACTTTGAAAGCTAATGGTTTAAAATCCAGGCAACTACAGATTTCTGATGCGGTTTTGCAGAAAATTATTAGCCGTTATACCCGGGAAGCAGGCGTCAGAAATTTAGAAAGGGAAATCAGTAAAGTCATGCGTAAGACTGCCACTCAAATCGCCCAGGCTAAAAAGAAAAAAGTTAAGGCAGGCCTGAAAGATCTCGAAGATTTCCTCGGGCCACCCACATTTTCCGAGACTATTTTAGAAAAAGAGGATGGGGTTGGGATTGTCACTGGATTGGCTTGGACTCAATCAGGCGGCGAGATTTTGTTTATTGAAGTGGCTTTAATGCCAGGCAAAGGCAATTTAATTTTAACCGGTCAACTAGGGAGTGTGATGAAAGAATCTTGTAAGGCGGCTTTATCTTATGTTAAATCTCATTGGCAGCATTTGGGCATTAAAAAAGATGCTACCCGTAAGTTAGATATTCATGTTCATGTCCCCGAAGGAGCAGTGCCTAAAGACGGACCTTCTGCCGGGGTGGCCATTACTACCGCTTTAGCCTCGGCTTTAACTAAAAGGAAAGTCAGGCGAGAAGTAGGCATGACCGGAGAAATTACTTTAAGAGGCAGGGTTTTACCCATTGGCGGATTAAAAGAAAAAGTCATTGCCGCTCACCAGGTTGGTCTTAAAGAAATTATTCTACCCAAGGAAAATAAAAAAGACCTAGTTAAAGTTCCGGCTAAGATTAAGAAAGACTTCAAATTCCACTTTGTCGACTCTCTTGACGACGTTCTTCACATCTCTCTCAACTCTAAACCAAGGTTATAAGGCTATCCAACCCCCGAGGTTGGATAATCTGGCAACCTCGGTAAAGGAGATCAATCTCTTGATTTTTATCCTTAATTAAAGTATTTTGTTATTGAATAATAAAATACTAAAGGAGGAATTATGTTAACCCTTAGTAAAGCTAAACAGGCCTTAGAGGCAAGTGAAAAAAAAGCCAAAGAGTTGAATATTGCTGTTTCCACAGTGATTGTTGACAGCCATGGTTCAGTTATAGCCAGCAGCCGGATGGACGGGGCGATTCCTATTAGTCCCAGGTTTGCCTATACTAAAGCATATACTTCGGCCTCATTAGGTATGCCCACTGAGGGTTTGGCTGAATATGTCAAAGAGGGCAAGCCCTATTTTGGTCTGACTGCTATTTTTGGCGGCAAAATAACTCCTATTGCCGGAGGACTGCCAGTTAAAATGGACGGTAAATTAATTGGTGGTGTGGGTGTTGGTGGCTCTACAGACGTCTCTCAAGATGCTCAATGCGCCCAGGCAGCTGTCAAAGCTTTGGCTGCCTAATTTACTTTTTAGACAAAAAATTTAAATTCTATTAAAAATAGGATAAAATATCTCTATTGTCCTATATAATACATAATAAATCGTCTTGATGACGATTTTTTAATAAATTTATGGGTTTAATCATTGAAGCACCAGCTTGGTCTAGGAAATTGGTTCCTGCTTATGATGCAATTCTTGAGTGGGCAACTGAAACACCGTTAACAAAAGATAGAAGAATAGTTAATGTTGATATCAGAGAGGCAGATCTCAAACAGGTTGATCGATTAGTGGATTATCTTATAGATGGGTGTGGGCTTTGGTTTTCCTGTCAGAGTGTTTATGGAACTGGATTTGCTTTTCCGGGCGCCATGGATGCTGTAGCCGCTCCAGCTAAAAGAGATACAGTCATTGTTCATGCAAGCAAAAAAGCTGACGCTCAAACTAAAATAGAGATTCCAGAAGTTAGACAGCATCAAGATAAACCGCCTATTTTATTAACTTCTTTTGATTTTTTACAAACTACAGTTGACTTAGCCTGGTTGGCAAAAAAATTAAATCTAAAAGATGAAACAGAAGCAGTTAAATTTTTGGAAAAACTTTATTCTGGGGTTTTAACCCATATGGTTTTACCTATAAAAGAAGAGTATAGAGATTTATTTCCTTTTACTAAAGAAACAGAAGATGGGCTTTTAACGGCGGCCTTTATGTGCACTGGCGCTTATGAGCCGATGAAAATACTGGTGGAAAAATATGAAGCTAAGGCAAAGAAAATACACCAAAATCTGTGCTGGCCATTTATGGCCTCATCTTTAACTCATAACGTTATGCCTCCGGTAGTTACTGGTGATCAGGCTTATGATTATTTGGAAAGATTAGATCCAGCTGCCAGTCAAATGATTGTTATTTATAGAGACAGCTTAATGGATCAGATTGTTAGAGATGAGTGGGGAGGCAGGGGTGGTTCCCAATCATTAATAGACTTGGTCAAAGGCGGGCCTGGAGAAATATATATCAGAAGAAGAGGCACGGTAGCTCCTGAAGTGATTAAAGATTTTTTAAGAAGAGAGGGTTATGTAATCGAGTGGAAAAAGGATAAAGAATTAATAGATCTTTATCCAGATGAATCTCCGCCCATAACTAATTTGGCCCAAATGGAAAATTTAAGAGAGAGATTAAAAGTAAGTTAAAGCTTAATAAAAAAACTGTGACAAATAAAGACTTAGTCGCTATAATGAAAAAGTATGACCAAGAAAAAAACTAGGCCCAAAACCAAGTCTGCCCGGCCCTTTGATTTAACTCAGGGAAGCGGCAAGATTTTAACCAGCCTTTGGAAGGTTAATAAAGCGATTTTAAGCGCTTTGGATTTTGAAAAATTGACCGAGAGCGTGGTTAATGTGGTCTTGGAAGAGTTGAATTATTTAAAAATCGGCTACCGGATTTCTGTTTTAACGGTGGTGGATAAAAAAGCAGGGATTGTAAGGCGAATATCTTTTTCGCCCACACCTGAGGCTTTGGAAATTTTACGTCGGGCTAAAATCAAATTTCATGATATTAAGATCCCTTTAAACACTAAAGAGAATCTGCTCGTGAAAGCCATTAAAAACAAAAAGGTTTATGTCACCCATGATTTGTCTGATGTTTTTTATCCGGAAAAAACTAGAGATATTTGGCGTCAGTTACAGCATCAAGTGGGCATTAAGACTAGTTTGGTTTTCCCTTTAATTATTAAAGGGAAAAGTTTTGGAGCGATGATTTTTAGCTTATCTAAAAGTGAAAAAGAAGTTAGTGATTATGAAAAAGGAGTTTTGGGTGGTTTTACTGACGCGGTGGCTGTAGCCTTGGAAAATGCTTCTTTGTATCGCCGTTTGAAAAAAACGAACAAAAGATTAAAGGAAGTTTCGGCTTTAAAAGATGAATTTGTTTCTTTAACTTCACATGAATTGCGCACGCCTTTAACGGCCATCAGCGGTTCTTTGTCAACCGTGCTGGAAGGCTTTGCCGGTAAAATTAATGACCAAACCAAGGAGTTTTTATCAGGTGCTCACAGTGAAGCCACGCGTTTAACCCGCCTGGTTAATAATTTACTAAACATTTCTCGGATAGAGGCAGGGCGTTTAAAGTTTAATTTAACTGAATTTGATTTAAGTAAAGTGATAGAGCAAGCCTTAGAGTCTTTACAACCCCAGGCTGATGAAAAAAAGCTCCAGCTGAGTTTTTACTCACCTGAAATTAAAGTTAAAGCAGACGAAGACAAAGTGAGGGAGATTGTAATTAATTTAACCGGTAATGCGATTAAGTTTACTGATAAAGGAGAAGTTAGGGTGAGCGCTCATATGCAAGACTCCCTAGTTTTAGTGGCCGTAGAAGATACGGGCCGGGGCATTTTAGCCGAAGACCAGCCTAAACTTTTTAAAAAATTTGAGCGGGTAGATCGAGTCAAAGCCGCTAAACAAAAGGGCGGCACCGGTTTAGGTTTATATATCTGCCGCAATTTATTAGAGGGGATGGGTGGCGAGATTTGGCTTAAGTCAGTTCATGGTAAAGGCAGTACTTTTTACTTTGTTCTTCCTTTAGCCGTTTAATGGTTTAATTCAAGCTAGAAATTAAACTTAATGAGGTTAACAATTACTTTATGTTTTCTATTTATATTTTTCTAGTATTTGACATAATTATCCTATAAAGTATAATTATGTATGAGTTACATATAAAATAGTGAGAAAAAAATATGGAAACATTACTTTCTTGTTATGAAGCTGGTAGACTTCCATTTCAGAAGGGCGTTCCTTTGGCAGAACGTATTGCAAGCGTTAGCGAAAGATTAACCGCACTCTTTCCTCCAGGACAACAACCTGAGTTTTGAGTTTATAGAGGTAAGACCCAGTTCTTTTAATAAATTTATGGATGGAAGCGGAGAACCTTCAGTAGTAGTTGTTCGCAAAGGAAGTCTTAAAATGGAAGAGGACGTATATTCTGAAGTTTTGGATGGACCTCAAGAAGAGCTTGCCAGCTTGTTCCTTAATTGGGGCGATGACTAAAATCGTTATCTTTTTCTTCTTTTAATATCTAAATTTTTTAAGAAAATTACACCTATTTTCCTAAAAGTATACGATCCATACATCTAGTTGATAATTCCTCTGGGTTTAAGGTATGATGACTATATGAGTAAAGTCTTGATTATCGAAGACGATTCTTTGATTGCCAAAGTCTATGCCACTCGTTTAAAAACCGATGGCCATCAGGTTTTTATAGCAGAAAACGGTGAAACGGGCCTAGAGATGGCCAAAAAAGAAATCCCTCAAGCGATTTTACTAGACTTGATGATGCCCAAAGTCTCTGGGCTAGAGGTTTTAGCCAGTTTAAAAAAAGATCCTAAAACCAGTAAAATTCCGGTCATCGTTTATTCTAATTTAAGTAGAGAAGAAGAAGTAGCTAAAGCCAAAGCTTTAGGAGCAGTGGCTTTTATTACCAAAGCAGAAGTCACCCCTCAACAAGTAGTGACCAAAATAGAAAGTTATTTAAAATAATCAAATGCCACCAATAATCAAATCAATTTCAAATATTTCAATAATCAAATTAATTTGTAATATTTACTTATTTAATTATTGATTTGATTATTTGATTATTTGATTATTTGATTATTAACCAATGAGCATCCTGCCCGAGACTCTACGTCAAATTCTTCTTAAATCTGGTTTTATTTCTGAAAAAGATTTTGATGAGGCCGCCAAGGCGGCCCAAGACCTCAATAAACCGGTTGAAGATGTTCTGATCTTCCGGGGCCTGATTTCTGAAAATGTTCTAGGCCAACTAGCGGCCGAGTATTTAGCAGTTCCTTATTGTGATATTGGTAATAAAGTCATTCCTTTGGAGATTTTAGACCTGATTCCGGAAAATTTGGCCAAGAACTATCGTCTAGTTCCTTTTAAAAAAGAAGGAGATTTGTTATCTGTGGCCATGGAAGACCCCAAAAATTTGGAAGCCCAGGAAGTGATTGGACGCCGGACCGGTTTGAAAGTAATTCCTTATTATATTACCAGTCCTAACTTAAAAAAAGCGCTATCTCAGTATAAACGTAATATTAAAAAGGAATTTGAGAAAATTATTGCGGAAAATATTAAAAAAACTGATAGTGTTGACCAAAAAAAAGAATTAGTTGAAGTGGCCGAAGAGCTGCCGGTGGTAGAAATTTTGAACACGATTTTAGAATACGCGGTGGCGGAAAAAGCCTCTGATGTTCATTTAGAAATTATGGAGAATGAACTTTTGGTTAGACTGAGAATTGATGGTATTTTACAGGATATTATTGCTTTACCTAAGACCATCCAGCCTGCTTTAATCGCCAGAATCAAGATTCTTTCCAATTTAAAGATTGATGAACACCGTATTCCTCAAGACGGCCGTTTCAAATTTTCTTTAGGAACAGAGACAGTTGCTTTGAGAACCTCAATTTTACCTGGCTTTTATGGCGAAAATGCAGTGATGCGTATTTTATTTGAATCGGCCCGACCCTTAAGCCTGGAAGAGTTAGGTCTGGCCGGACAGAATCTAAAGCGAGTCAAGCAGGAAATTCTTAGACCTCACGGCATGATTTTAGTTACTGGTCCAACCGGAAGTGGCAAAACCAGTACTCTTTACAGTATTTTAAATATGTTAAATAAGTCGGAGGTGAAGATTTGCACCATTGAAGATCCGATTGAATATGATATCCATCGGATTACTCAGATCCAAGTTAATCCTAAAACCGGTTTAACTTTTGCTTCTGGTTTAAGGTCTTTGCTCCGGCACGATCCGGACATTATGATGGTTGGAGAAATTAGAGATAAAGAAACGGCTCAAATTTCTATCCATGCTGCCTTAACCGGCCATCTGGTTTTATCAACTCTTCATACTAATGATGCCTGTGGCGCCCTGCCTCGTTTTATTGATATGGGAGTAGAGCCTTTTTTACTGGCTTCGACAGTCAATTTGGTCATTGCCCAAAGGTTGGTAAGAAGAATCTGCAAGAACTGCATTGGTGAATATAAACCCGACCAGCAAAGCCAGCTTTTCTTTAAACAAAGATTTGGCGAAAAATTTTTAAGCCAAAAGTTTTATAAAGGGAAAGGCTGTGAGCAATGCGGCGGCGGCGGCTATAAGGGCAGAATCGGCATTTTTGAAGTTCTCTTGATAAGCGAGAAGATTAGGCAGTTGATTTTAACTAAATCCTCTTCTGATGATATTCGCAACCAAGGTTTAAAAGAAGGGATGATACTGATGATTGAGGATGGTTTAAATAAAGTCGCTTCAGGTTCAACCACCATTGAAGAAATTTTACGGGTGGCCGAAGAATAATGTCAGATTTTTTTTATATTGCTATTGACAAAACAGGAAAAGTCCATCGAGGCGTTAGTACGGCTGCCAATTCTGAGCAGGTAGCCAAAATATTGGCTAAAAATGCTTGGGAGTTAATTTCCTGTCAGGAGCAATTAGGCCGAGATTGGGCCAACTTAGACGTAGGAGACTTCTTTAAGTCGCTTATTTTTCGCCGCGTTAAGACTTTAGAAAAAATTTCTTTTGCCCACCATTTAAGTATTATGTTGAAGACGGGCGTGCCCATTATTGAGGCGACGGAGATTTTAGGTTCAGAAGCAATGACGCCTAAGTTTAAAAAATTGTCCAAGCAATTAGCCCTCCAATTGGAACAAGGTAAAACCTTGTCTTCTTTTTTGGAAAAAGAAGATTTTTTTTCTCCAGCCCACCTGGCTATTTTAAAATCAGGCGAAGCCTCAGGGAAAGTAAGTGAAGTTTTAAAAAACATTGGTGATGACCTAAGGAGAGATTACCGTTTGGTGGGAAAAATCAAAAATGCGATGACTTATCCGGCCGTGGTTACTTTTGCCTTATTGGGTATCAGCACTTTTATTATTATTTTTGTTTTACCTAAGGTGGGTGAAGTTTTTAGGCAGATGAATCTTAAAATTCCTTTGCCCACGAGAATTCTATTGGGTCTGGGAACTTTTATCAATCAGAACCTGATCCAACTTTTACTGGGAATTATTTTTATAATAGGAGGCTTGGTTTTTTTATTTAAGACGACCTCTTTAGGTAAGAAAATTTTTTCTTTATTGGTGCCTATTTTACCCGTGGTTAAAAAACTCGCTTTCGAAATCAGTCTGGCCAGATTTATTCGTTCTTTAAGTTCACTTTTAGCTTCCGGTGTTTCTATTGGTGATTCTTTGGAAATCTCAGCCAAAGTTTTTGTGAGTCATAAACGGCAAAAATTGCTTGAAAAAATAGGCGAAGAAGTCAAAAGGGGAGTTAGTCTAACCAATGCTTTTAAAAGATATCAAAAAACTTTTAGCGGCCTTTTGGTAAAAATGTGTTCCGTAGGGGAAAAAAGTGGCCGTTTAGCCGAAGTATTGCAAGAGCTGGCTTTATTTTATGAAGAGGAAGTAGAGCAAAAATTGGAAAATTTTTCTACTATTATTGAGCCAGTTTTAATGCTTTTTGTAGGCATAGGCGTGGGAGCAATGATTTTATCGATTATTGCGCCCATTTATCAAATGATGGGGAGTTTGACGCAATGAATAAAGGCTTTACTTTTATTGAGATGACTGTAGTTTTAGCCATCTGTTCTTTGCTTTTCTACTTGGCTTCAGCTTCTTTTATCAAACTTCAACAGGGAAGGCTTTTAAAAGATTACCTGGAACAGGTAATTGCTGTCATTCGTCGGGCTCAGAGTAAAGTTGCCTCCGGAGAGTCGCTGGGTGAGAGTCACTTAGAGTTCGGCGTTTTATTTGCCCCCGGATATTATCAAGAGTTTGCCACCCTAAGCGATTATGCTAATCGAGAAGTTGCTTTTGATTTAGTCACCGAACTGCCAAGAGAACTTGAATTTACTGACTTAAATCTTCCAGACACCTGTTTAGTGGTTGGCGACTGTTTGATTTATTCAGCTTTAGAAGCCACCCCTTCAGCCGGAGGTAGTTTCATACTAAGGAATCAGAGTAATGGTGATTTTAAGACCGTTTTTGTTAATGCTTTGGGGAAGGTAGAGTTTTGAAGTTAAAAAAAGGTGCCGTTTTAATTGAACTGCTTTTAAGCCTGGCCTTAGGTTCAGCTATTTTAGCGGCCGTGGGCCAGGCTTTGTCTGGTAGCAGCGAATCTAATCTGCGTTCTTATCAACAACAACAGGCTCAACTTTACCTTGAAGAAGCCTCTGAGGCAGTCAAGACCGTGGCGCAGACTGATTGGCACCAGGTAGATACGGCTGGTTTTTATCACCCTGTCATTAGCAGCGGCTTATGGGATTTAGAACCGGAAGAAGAAGTCTTGGATTTAGAGATTTTTAAAAGAAGAGTGGCAATCGAAGATTTATTTCGCGACCAAGAAGGCAATATTGCTACTCAGGGAGGGACTTTAGACCCCAGCACTAAAAAAGTAACCACCAAAGTTTCTTGGCAACAACCTCGACCCGGCGAATTAAACCAGACCTTTTTCATTAGCCGCTGGCAGGAAAACGTTACCTGGATTGAGGATAGTTTAGAAGATTTCAGCGACGGCATTGAGGACTCCACTGATGCCGTCATCAACCCCGGCTACGTCCAGTTAGCTCAAACTGGCGGTGGTGGCTGGACCGAACCAGCCTCAATTGGCACTGTCGATGCTCGTAATAAAGCTTCAGGCGTTTGCGCTAATGATTCATATATTTATTTGATACCGGATAAGTTTTGGGCCGGGGCAGAAATTTTTGAGATCGAATCTTCACCGGCCACTCCCTCCTCAGTGGCTTATTTTGAAGACGCCTATCGACCTAATGATTGTACCGTGATTGGTAATTATCTTTATATTGCGAATAGTTACGATATTTTACCCTCAATATATATTTATAGTATTGCGGCTGACCCGACTGACCCTGATTGGATTAATGCTCGAGGATTGCTTTATCCTTCAGGCGGTCTTTGGGCCACCGATGATTATTTATTTGTTTCTGAAAAGAGTGATAAACATGTTTATGTTTATCGTTTATCCGGAGGACATTATGACGATCCTTGGTTTTTAGGCTGGTTTAATACTCCCGAAGACACGGTTGATGTGGCGGTTTCCGGGAACTATCTTTACCTTGCCCAAGAAAGCACTGCCAAGGCCGTAGAAATATATGATATTTCCGCCAATCCGGTTGCCCCCACTCATGTTAGTACTTTAAGCACTGTTTATGAACCGACCGGCATTTGGACAGAAAGCAATATTTTATATTTATCGATGAAAGGCAAGAGGGGGGCGATGTATTCAATTGCCGCCAATCCTACCAATCCTCAATTATATGGTTATTTTCCCACCCAGCGCAATACGGCTGATGTGGCTGCTTTTGGTGATTATGGCTATGTGGCCGGAGCTGACAGCCAACTTAAAGCCATTGAGGTTTTCGATCTTTCTGATTCTAAAGGCATCTCCGGTATTTATTTTGTTTACGGTGAATATATTTCTTCTTCTTTTGACGCTTCTGCGGCGGCGGCTTTTAACCGCCTTTCTTGGGAAGGAGAAGAAGTGGCAAATACTAACATTATGTTTCAAATAGCCACTAACGATGATGATTTTACTTGGGATTTTGTTGGTCCTGACGGTACCCTCGGCAGTTATTTTGAAGAGCCAGGGCCAATTCCTCTAAATTATGCCTTAGGCCGTTATTTTAGATATAAAATGATTTTAATTGGCGACGGCGACAGTACGCCTACAGTTGATAAGGTAAAGGTTAACTATTCACCATGAAAAAAAGAGGCACGACTCTTATAGAAATTTTGTTTTATGCCGGTTTATTAACTATCGTTCTAGGTCTGATTACTAATTTTCTATACTCGGCTCTAAACTTTAAAGTGCGAAACCAAATCCAAAGTGCTCTTTTTCAAAATATCCAAGAAGTAGTGACTAAAATCAGCCAAGATATCCGAAGAACAGAATCAGTTACCACGCCTGTTAATGAAAGCTTTACTAACAGTTTAATTCTTCAAACTCAAGAAGGCCAAATAACTTTTGTCCTTGATGAGGGAGTTTTGAAAAGAAATAATCTGGCTTTAACTGATCAACAAGTGGAGGTTATCATTGATCCGCCTAATCGTGGTTTCCGTAGAATTGGAGACAGTATTCAAATGAAAATTCGATTGAAAGCCAAACTAAAACCTTTTGGCCAGCCTTATAAAGAATATGATTATCAAACAACCATCAAGTTGCCCTAAGCGAGGAGCAGCTTTAGTTTCTGTTTTGGCCATGACGGCGATAGTGCTTTTAATTATTACCAGCACCGTTATGGTTTCTATTATTAATGCCAGAATTAGTTTTGACCAGACTCAGACTCAAAAGGTTTATCAGAGTGCCAAGGGTTTAGTTGAGGAAGTAATTTTACGGTTTATTAGGGAGCGCAGTTTTACCAATCCCTATCCTGAGTGGACGGCAGATTGTTTACAAATTCAAGATTTTGAGTGTAAAATGGATTTAAATTTAACCGCTGAGGGCGGAATTGTTGATGTGTGGGGAAAAAGCGGTAATAAAATCCGCCATTTCCAGTTTGAACTGGATGTTTTAGAAGATGAAAGCGTTTCCTTAAGCGGCGTCAGAGAAATTAATTAAATCAATAAAATGTCAGGCTCAAAAAAAGACTCACCCTTTTTTATTTCTTTAGCCAATGGCGACTTACAGTTGCTAACAGGAGAATTGTTTAAAGATGGTTTTAAAATTAACGGCTTTAGTTCTGGTAGAATTCCCCTTGATAGTTTAAAGCCAAACCAGGCAATTCAACCTAAAGCAGTGGCCAGCATGATTAATGTTTTAAAAAGCAGTAGCCGGCCCAAAAAAATTAACTCCTCTTTTTGTTATTTACTTCTGGCTGATAAATTTGTTTTCTCCAAATTCCTAACTCTACCCGAAGTTAAAGAAAAAGAAATAGAAGCCACAGTTTATTTTAAAATCAAAGATTTTTTACCCCATAAATTAGAAGAAATGTATCTTGATTGGCAGCCCTTGGTTTATGGTAAAGGAAAAGTCGAACTGGCGGTGGTTTCGATTAAGAGAACCATAGTTGATTTTTATCTTAAAGTTTGTCAGTTGGCCGGAGTTTTACCCTTAGGGTTTTTACCTGAGTCTTGGGCGCTGGCCAATTTAGCCTACCGCAGTTGTGCCGAACCCAATTTAATCATCTATTTTAACAGTCAAAAAGTAATTTTTTGTTTTAATCAGAAAGGGATTGTTTTTTTAAACACCAGCTATAATTTTAGCGGAGCCCAGTTAAGCCAGCAGAACTGGCAAGCAGAGTTGGTAAAAGCCATCAACTTTTGGCAGGCAAATTTAGGTCGACAAAAACAAATCAAAAAGGTTTATTTCAGCGGCCTGGTTTTAAATGAGCCTTTTCTTAAAGAGACCATAAAAGGCTTGTTGCAACTGGAGGCAGAAAGATTGTCTTTACCAGTAATTATTCCCGCTGATTTTCCTCAAGATCAACTGGCCAAATTCATCCCTCTTTTTGGCCTGCCTTTTAGTTATCTGGTTGGTGATGAAGATAAGAAAAGAATTCTCTTGATTCCTGAACCAGTCAAACAAGAAAGGGGAAAACTAAAATTCAGATCAAGTTTAAAAAATATCTTAAAACTAACCAGCGTCATTCTTTGGGGTTTTGTCAGTATGTATCTATTTATTTTTCTTTCTTTATTCTTTCAGTTGGAAAAAAGCCAAGCGGCTTTATCTGGTTGGGAAAAGGTTATTTATACCCCCCACCAGATTCGTTTAGAGAAAGAGGCGGCCAATTTAAATCAAGAAATAGTTTTTTTGAACCAAGCTTTAGAAAATAAGGTACTAGTATCTGATGATTTGCTTGATTTTATAGGGAAAATTCCGGCTGGGATTAAAATTAGCGATTTCAGTCTTGAGACCCAAACCAAGACGATTACTCTGAGAGGAACAGCTAGTTCAAGAGAAAATATTTTAAGTCTAGAAAAATCTTTAAATAAGCTGGGTAGCGTTGATATTCCTTTATCCAGCTTCGAGCAATTGGCTGAATCACCATTCAAGGCCACTCTTAAGTTAAAATGAAAAACAAAAACGATTGGTTGATTTTTTTAAGTCTAATTTTTGTTCAACTGATTGTGCTTTTAATCCTCAGTCATTTGATTAAAGCGGAGACGGTTGAGGTGGTCGAAGAGAAGAATAAGCTGACTGCCTATGAACAAAAGAATCAGAATTTAGTTCAATTAAGCCAGGATTATGAGTATCTCACCAATGACCTCGGATTTTTGGAGGAAGTTTTACCTGATAAAGAAGGCATTATCGATTTTCTAGATGAGCTGGATAAAGAAGCCAGTAGTGCTGGAATTTTGGCCAAGCTTTCTTTTAGTCCCCAATCAGTTAAAGTCGAATCAGGAGTGAAAAGCGTTAATTTTAATCTAAATTTTAAAAGTAGCTATCATAAAATGGTGGAATTGATTAAAAAAATTGAGAAAATGCCTCAAGTAGTAGTGGTGGAAATTATTACTATTCAAAGTCCTAATGGGTTAGAAGGGGAGAGCAATGTTAATTTAAATTTAAAATGTTTTCTCGACCCTGATTTTTAAATGGATCTAAAAAAAACTATTTTATTTATTCTGGTTATTAATTTTTTTCTCCTGATTTTATTAGGATTAGTCAGCCTTCGTTTTTTAACCCAAGAGATAGAAAAAAGCCAGGCAGTCGCTCCGGAAATTATGGCTCAGTATGAGATTAAAATCAATGTTGACCAGTTTGATAAACTGGTAAAACAATTAAAAAAATATTCTAACCCTTGACAAGGCTGGTTTAGCCCGTTTATGCTTAATATATACAGTTTCGTTTATTTTACGTCTAAAATTTTGCGTATTTCGCGTTTGAGAGGGGGTGAGGAGATTTGAGAGCTGCCCAAAAAGGTTTTACCTTAATTGAACTTTTAGTGGTTATCGCCATTATGGTTATTTTGATGGGAATTGTCTTGGTGGCGGTTAACCCGGGAAGACAATACCAACAAGCAAGAGATGCCAAACGTCAATCTGATGTTAATGCGATTCTTAATGCCTTAAACCAATTCCAAGTTGATCACAATGGGACTGTTTCTGATATTGGCACTTTTGCTACCTGTCCTGCTACTAGTAATATTGGTACTGATACTGCTGGTCTTGATCTCAGCGGCGACTTAGTTGCTTCTTATATTGCTGAGGTGCCTATTGATCCCCACACGGATTGTAATGCGGCTGATACTTGTTATGATGTTTGTATTACTGGAGCTGGCAGGATTACTGTTTCCGCCCCTCGCGTAGAAACAAGAAGTAATATTAGCGTTACTAGGTAAGGATTAGGTAAGAGATTATTTACATAAAAAACTGAGAACTCCTGGAAGCAATTTCAGGAGTTTCTTAGTTGTTTTTAAGTTATTTCTTTAAAACCACTTGGTCGTCTCTAGGGGTTGAAGGGTCGCCTAAAGATTTAACTTCAGAAAGAAGAAAGCCTTCACAAACCAGACCTTTGTCATTGAAAATATTGTCTAGTTCTTCTTTAACCTTTTTTTCTACTTCTGTTTGATAAGCGGTTAATTGAGAAAGAGTTACCTCAGAGATAACCGAGCGAATCCGACTTCGGGAAACAGGCCTAATCACTTTAGAAATGAAATTTTCGCCAATATTTTCCCAAATCAGAGGTGCTTTGGTTTTATTGATTTTAAATAAGATTGAGCCTTCGGCTTGGACTAGTTTACCGTCTTTAGTGCTGGTGTTAATTGGTTTGTCTCCCAAAGACTCTTTTTGGCTAAGGTCAAAACCTTCAGTAATAGTATATTCCACAATTTGGGCATTAAAAAGCTTGGCAATCTGCCAAAAGGGGATTTTTAAATGAAGACCAGGACCCCAAACTCGGTTTAAGACTCCTCGGCCGCGGTCATAAATACAGGCTACGTGTCCCGGAGGGACGTTAATGAAAAAGCCGCCTACTACTTCATCAACCAAAAAAGAAACAACTAATTCATCAAAAGCCATGTATAAAGTATAACAACTTTATGCTACAATAAGCAAGTCTTTTATCCCGCACCAGCCCCGACGTAACGTCGGGACGGTACGGGATAAAAACTATTACTTTTTAGAAACTGCGGATTTTTAATCCGCAGAGTTTTCATTATTTTCCTGCCTTATTCTGCCTTTCTGATATGTTTTTGTCCTTTTTTACTCTTCTAGGATTTTTTCATCTTGGTTTTGTCCAGCCAAAAGACTTAATTGCACCCATTCCTCAAAACCAGTTAGTTAAAAATCAACCCATAGTGGCAGAAAAAACAGTAGAGATACTAGCCAGCCAAACCTTGGATTTAAGCAATAGAGATAAAAATCCATTCATTAATCAGGTTTTTAAATATAATATTTTACTGGCAGTACACAATTTGGGTAATTTTGTTTTAAACCCCGGAGAAGCGTTTGCCTTTCATAATAACATTTTGCCGGAATATCAGGATAAAGTAGTACAAACGATAGCCAGCGAATTTAATGCTAAGGAAGGTTATCAGTCAGCCGGCGGCATTATTGGCGATGGCGTCTGCCATCTAGCTTCTTTTTTAAATTGGGTGTCTTCAGAGGCAAATCTAGAAACAGAAGCTAGGGTTAACCATGACTTTCGCCCCATTCCCGGAATACCTAGAGAATATTGGACTTCTATTAGATACAGTCAGCAGGGCCACAATTCCCAAAATCAAAATCTTTATATTAAAAATAGTTTAAATTTCCCTGTTGAATTTAAGTTTACCCTTACAGGTGATAGTTTAGAGATAAAGATCATCAGGGTTTGATTTGCAAGCTTTATGATTTTGTGTTAAGGTTTTTTTAAACTCGTGGAGTCTGAGGAGCACACCTTTATCGTTTCTAAAGCAAGTGGAGCCTTAGAAGGACCAATGGCGCCACCAGCTAGTTGTGGTTATTATGAAGCAGTTTTTGGCTTAGGATATCAACCTCATCCTTCTCCCCATAGTGAAGCAGCCTATGAAAGATATCAAGAAATGTTAGAAAAACTTAAAGATCCCTAAGGTGATAAGAACCAAAAAATCAATTAAAGAAAAATTTAACCAAGATTTTGCTAAATCTTACTCTTTTTTTGAAAGTTTAACTTATCCTTTAAGAAAAAGGATGATTCTTGATGAGAACTTAAAAGGAAAAAAAGTATTAGAGATTTGTAGCGGCACTGGTGTTAATAGTCTTATCTTAGCCCAACTAGGCGCAGATGTTTTGGGCGTTGATTTATCTGAAGACCAAATCTCTTTTGCTTTAAAAAGAAAACAAAAAAATCCCCACCTGAAGCTGAATTTTAAAGTAATGGATGCCGAGCATTTAAAATTTAAAGCTGATAGTTTTGACTTGGTTCTTTGCTCCTTTGGTCTTCATGAATTAGGCAGAGCAAAAACTTTAGATAATGTTATTAAGGAAATTAAAAAGGTTTTAAAACCTAAGGGAAAATTTATAATGGTTGATTATCATCGACCCAAAAAGTTTAATTTAGTTTATTGGCTGATGCAAAAAGTTCATTCCCATGAACCCTTAGAGACTTTAAAAATTATTCTCAGGACTTCTTTTAAAGATTTCGCCCAGAGGTATTATTTAAAACCCATTAAACAAGAAAGCCACTTGTTCAATTTAGTCAAATTATGGGTTTTTAGAAATAGTTTATGAATAGAGAAGGAATTTTAAACGTCATTACTACTGTCGGGCGTATGGCTCAACAACAATTATGGCCTTTTGCTGGAGGAGATCAAAGAGAGCTTTTTCCTAATGACTTTACTGGTGATCCTTTTGGAAAAGTACCAGCAGATATAATTATTCGTAGTTTGGAAGCAAAAAAAGATGCTGGTCAATTAAGTGATGCAGAGGTAGAGAGGGTGAGGGAAATTCTTACTTAGGGACTATTTATTTCTTTTAATTCTTCTTTAAATTTATTGATCCAACTATTGCCTTCGGCTGTTAACTGAAGGCATTGCTGGATTAAATCATTATTTTGGTCAATAAATCCTTGGTCGCCAATCCTGGTTCCTTCAGACCAAAGCCTTAAAGCCTCTGACATTTTATGATGCAATGAAGCAAATTTTTCCGGAGGATAAACCTGCTGCACTTCTTGATAGGCTTCTGCAATTAAATCTCCTTGAGCCACAAATTTATTAATTTCACTTTGGTTCCAATCAGGCCAGTTTTTGACAATTTCTCCTCGCTGAGCCATGGCTTTGGCAGCCTTATCCATACTTGCCCCTAGTTGTTCAATAAACGCCAGCATTTCCGGACCTTCTTTTTCGCAAAATCTCTCTTTGTCTATACCTAAATCTACACCTGTTTCTTGCTCTTGGTTTAATTGAATCGGTTGGGAAGTGGTTTTTAATTTGTCTTTTTTAATCGGATTAATATTGAAAATAACAACTATTAATCCAGACAAGACAAAAATTATTAGCAGCAGTATTAAAAGCAGATAGCTTTTTATTTCCACTTTTTTCTTTTTAGCCATATTTTAATTATAACCTCTCTTTATATAAAAAACATCAGAATCTTTTTGCAATCCTATCATATTTTAAGTCGTGGTTGGAAGTTGACGAATTGATTGGGGGTTAATGTCTAATACTAATCTGCCTGAAGTTTCAAGAACCCAAACGTTTCCGTTTGGGTCTCGCACGCGCAAAGGCGAATTTATTTCTATATATCCAGCCTCAAAATCAGCCAAAAATTGTTCAAGTCTTACCAGTAAGTCTACTCCTGCACTAGGATTTTGAGGGTCAAACTTCAATTCTATTTCTCTTTCCATTTTATACAAATCTCCTAAGAGTTATTATCAAAAAATTAGAACATATTTTCAAGAACAAGATAATAAAATTATGTTAACCCTTGACATTTAAGTTAATATGTACTATTTTTGGTTAAAATAATTAAAAATATGTTTACTGAAGCCATTGTTTTATCTCCCGAGATTGCTGAAAAGGTAGTCAGAGCATCAGAAGTCTTAGGAGTCCCTCAAAATATTGAGACGCCAAGAGGCGGTGGTTTTATTTGTGTTGTTTTTGGAGATGAGACCTGCTTGACTTATGACAGAAAAACAGCTATTCCGGAATTTGAAAAAGCAGGATCGGCGTTTATTTAGATAATATTATTATTTAAATGATTATATTTAAAGAAGTTAGTGATTTATTTTAATAAAGTTAGCACCTTTTTTAAAGAGCAGTAGCCGCAATGGTGCTTAGGGCTTAGACCTTTGGTCTTCACCCTTCGCCCTATTTTTATTTTCTTTTCCTCACTTCGTTCGGGATGGCACTGCGTGCCATGCGCGATTTTTTATATTTTAGCCAGCGAAGCTGGCTTTATGATGCTATATTAACCTATATGGCTTATAATTTATTAATTCTTGACATTTAAGTTAACATATGTTAACTTAAGATATTATGGTTAACAAAGATAAAAAACAAAGCAAATATTTTACTACTAGTCAGCTGGCTAAAATCTTGGGTATTAGCAGAGTGGCTGTTTTTAAAAAGATTAAGTCTGGTGAAATTAAGGCGGAGAAAATCGGCCGTAATTATGCTATTTCTTCAGATAAGATTGATGTGCTTTTAGGAAGGAGCCTTTCTGAAGAACAAAAACACATTCTTGACCAAGGAGTAAGAAAAACTGTTAAAGAGTATGGAGAGGCTTTAAGACTTTTAGGAAGGGAATAAATGAAAAAACTTTCCATAAAAGAGGTCGAATATATTGCTTTTCGTTTAGCCAAAGAGCTTTTATCTTTTAAGGAGCCAATTCCTGATTTTTCTTCTCGCTTTCCCAATATTTTGGAAAGCTGTTTGGTTGTGCCTTTTCAGACATTTCATAAAAAAGATGCCTATAGAGGATTAGTTGCCAAAGCCTCGATTCTATTTTACTTGATGATTAAAAATCATCCCTTTCAAAATGGCAACAAAAGAATTGCTATGACTACTTTATTCACGTTTTTTCATAAAAATCAAAAGTGGATTAAAGTTGATAATCAAGAATTATATAACTTTGCTGTTTGGGTGGCTCAGAGTCCAGCCAAACTTAAAAACGAAGTTGTTCAAGGGGTAGAGAAGTTTTTAAAAGAACACTTAGTGACCCCACGGAGAGTCGAACTCCGGTTATCAGGTTGAGAACCTGACGTCCTAACCATTAGACGATGGGGCCCTTCCGTCACTTTACTCCTCAGGGCAAGCATCAACAATATTATACCTTTTTCCCCAGATTTTGGCCAATTTTCTACATAAAAAATATATCTTGACAAGTCCGTGAGCTTGTTTTAAAATAAACTCTATCTTTACCGCAAGGAGCGGTCTTTTTTTTAAATATGACAGATACAAATGGCGTTTACCTTACTAAAGAAGGCCTTGAAGAATTGAAAAAAGAAATTCACGGCCTTCACAACCAAAAAAGGCCTCAAATAGTTAAAAGAGTAGCTGAGGCTCGGGCTATGGGAGACCTTTCTGAAAACGCTGAATATAGTAATGCTCGGGAAGAGCTGGCTTTAACTGATGGCCGGATCGAAGAATTAGAGAAAATTATTTCCCAAGCAAAGCTTATTCGGGGAAAAAAGAAAAAAGGCAATAATAAAGCGGTGGCTTTAGGCTGCAAAGTCACGGTTAAAGCTAATGGCAAAAGCCATGTTTATAGCATAGTGGGAGAATGGGAGGCAGACCCCTTAAAGAAAAAAATCTCCCATAATTCACCTTTAGGCAGAGCTTTATTGGGTAAGAGAAAAGGTGAAAAGACAGCGATTAAAGCTCCCGCAGGCAAGATTATTTACGAAATAATAAGTATTGACTAATTATTGACAGATATAACGACCTATACTAAAATATTTGCATGTTTAAAATAACCTCTCTATCTTTTGAAAAGAAGAGCAAGCGCTTTTAAAAAGGCGGGAGAGGTTATTTCCTGAAAGGGCATATCTTTACAATTTAACCCCCCGCTTAGCGGGGATTTTTTATGCCTGCCCGCCGAACGGGCGGGAGCAGGCAGATAAATGGCTAAAATGAAAAACTTAAAAATTCTGAAATTCGGCGGTACCTCTGTCGGTAACAAGCAAAGCATCCAACAGATATTAAAAATCATCAAAAACGACCAAAACCAAAATAAAGTGGTGGTGGTTTCTGCCCCCAATGGGATAACAGATTTGTTATTACAAAGTCTTAATCAGCCCCATTTATATTATCAAGTAGAAAAAAGAATCATCAGCTTAATGAAAATTTTAAAGATTAAATCAAAAGAAATTAACAACTTATTACTTAAACTTCGAGCTAGTCTTAAAAAAAGACTTCCGGAAAAAGAAAAAAAAGATTTAATCGCTAGTTTTGGAGAAAGATTTTCTATTTATCTTGTTTCTGAGTTTTTTAATGATAAAGGCTTAGATTCTTTACCGGTTGATGCTCGAGAATTTGTGCTCACTGATAGTGATTTTACCAATGCCTGCGTTGATTATAAAAAAACCTGCCCTCGAGCTAGAAAATACCTTCGACCTATTCTAAAATCAGCTAAAATTCCGGTGGTGACTGGCTTTATTGCTAAGAACTCAAAAGGAAAAACAACCACCTTAGGTCGAGGGGGCTCAGATTTAACCGCTACTTTATTAGGCCGGTGTCTAAAAGCAAATTTAGTGGAATTATGGACAGACAGCGACGGGATTATGACGGCTGATCCAAGAATAGTCAGTCAAGCTCAAATAATTGACAAAATTAGTTTCGAGGAGGTAATGGAGCTTTCCAACTTTGGCGCCAAAGTAGTTTATCATCGGGCGTTGGAACCGGTTTATTTTTCTCAAACTCCGGTCAAAGTCTTAAACACTTTTAATCCTTCTTGTCAGGGGACCTTAATTTCCGGAAGCAATAATAATAGAATTTTTTCTGTGACCGGCAAAAAAGACATTTCACTTTTAACTGTTTTTAGCCCAGAAATGATCGGAGTGGTTGGTTATTTAGCTCGGTTATTTAAAATCTTCAAAGATTTACAAATCAGCGTTGATGTTATTGCTGTTTCTGAGGCCAGTGTCTCTCTCAGTTTTCATCAATTACCCAGTAAAAATATTTCACTTTTAAAAGAAAAAGTATCTCAGTTAGGAAAAGTGGAGATTAAGAGTCACAAAGCCATTGTCAGTATTATTTCCAATTATTTAAAAAGCCATCAAGGGCTCATTGCCAAAGCAATTAATAGATTGACTCAGCAGCAGATTGATATTGAAGCCATTAGTTATGGCAATACCGAAATCAACTTAATGTTTATTATTGACGAAAAAGATTTGACTAAGGGAGTAAAAAGTTTACATCAATATTTGTTGAGAAAAATTTAAAGAATCTTAGGAAATAGTATGACCAAACTAAAAGTTGGCCTTCTTGGTGCGACGGGCATGGTAGGCCAGAGATTTATTACTTTACTGGATAACCATCCCTGGTTTGAGTTGGTTTTAGTAGCCGCTTCTCCTCGTTCTGCCGGCCAAACTTATCATCAGGCAGTTAAAGGTAGGTGGTTCCTCAAAAACTCCATTCCTGAAAAAGTTAAAAATTTGCGCCTTTTTCGTGTCAAAGAAGATTTAGAAAAAATAGTCAGCAAAGTTGATTTTGTTTTTTGCGCCTTAAATATGGATAAAAAGGAGATTAAAAAAATTGAAGAAAAATATGCTCGAGCTGGCATTCCGGTAGTTTCCAATAATTCCGCTCATCGCTGGACCAAAGACGTACCCATGGTTATGCCGGAGATCAATTATCAACATTTGGATTTGATTAGAATTCAGCAAAAAAACAGACGATGGTTTAGGGGTTTTATCGTAGTTAAACCCAACTGTTCTTTGCAAACTTTCGTGCCGCCCATCGAGGCTTTGAGAAAATTCGGTCCGGGGAAAATTATTGTTTCCACTTATCAGGCGATTTCCGGCGCCGGCAAAACTTTCAGCCTGTGGCCGGAAATGGTTGACAATGTTATTCCTTATATTGGAGGAGAAGAAGAAAAGACTGAAAAAGAGCCTTTGAAAATTTGGGGGCAAATTAAAAACAATCAGCTCATTATTGCCAAAAAACCCAAAATTTCTTCTACTTGCGTCAGAGTAGCCGCCACTGATGGACATCTAGCGGCAGTTGAAGTTAAGTTTAAGCAAAAACCAACTAGGAACCAGATAATAAAAGCTTGGCAAAATTTTAATCCTCTGCAAAAATTAAATTTGCCTTTATCGCCTAAATATTTTTTAAAATATTTTGAAGAGGACAATCGGCCTCAGACCAGATTAGATCGAGATTTAGGCAAGGGCATGACCATTAGTTTAGGTCGATTAAGAAAAGGAGAAATTTTTGACTGGAAATTTGTTTGTTTATCTCACAATACTTTAAGAGGCGCAGCTGGCGGTGCGGTTTTGACCGCCGAGCTTTTATATAAAAAGGGTTTTTTAAGTTGAATGTTTTTTAAAACTCTTTTATTTTGCTACAATAGAAGAAAAGGAGTTCTATGTTCTGGGTAGATAAAATTGCCGACGAAATCATCAAATCCAAAAAATATACTCCCTACCACGTGGATGACATGAAAACGCCTTCGGGTCGGATTCATATCGGTGCTTTAAGGGGGGTAATTGTTCATGATTTGATTTTTAAAGCCCTGAAAGAAAAGGGAGAGGAAGTAGCGTATACTTATTTTTTCAACGATATGGACCCGATGGACGGCTTTCCTCATTATTTACCGGAAAAATTCAGGCAATATATGGGTTGGCCTCTTTTTAAAATTCCTTCTCCTGAAAAAGGCTTCAAATCTATGGCAGACTGTTATGCCCAGGAATTTATGGAGGTATTTAATCAACTAGGCGCTAAACCTAAAATTATTTGGTCTTCTGAAGAATATAAAAAAGGCAGGTTCAACCCAATGATTAAGGAAGCCTTGGATAAAAAAGATGAGATTAGAAAATTGTATAAACAGGTCTCTGGTTATAACAAATCTAAAAATTGGCATCCTTTTCAGGTTATTTGCCCCAAATGCGGTAAAGTGGGGACCACTATTGTTTATGACTGGGACGGCCAGAAAGTAAAATTCCATTGCAAGCCTGATTTAGTTGATTGGGCCAAAGGCTGTGATTTTAAAGGAGAAATTTCTCCTTTTGACGGTCAGGGCAAATTGATGTGGAAAGTAGACTGGCCGGCTCATTGGAAAGCAATGGGAGTAACTATTGAATGGGCGGGCAAAGACCATATGAGCGAAGGCGGTTCTTATGATTTGTCTTCGAGTATTTGCGAAAAAGTTTTCCATTATCCCAAACCTCATGCTAAACTTTATGAATGGTTTTTAGCTCGAGGGGGAGCGAAAATGTCTTCTTCCAAAGGAGTAGGCATTTCTGCCAAAGAGGTCAGTCAGACCTTACCTCCAGAAATCCTGCGTTTTTTATTAGTTCGACCTCATCATAAAAAAGCGATTATTTTTCACCCTTTTGATAATGAGACGGTTTTGGATTTATTTGATGAATATGATAAATTTAGCCAAATCTATTATCAAAAAGGCATAAAAGATGATTATGCTCGGATTTGGGCATTGTCCCAAGTTGCTCCCATCCCGAAAAAACCGATTTTTTTGCCTCGTTTTCGGGATATAGTTAACTTTATCCAATTACCTTCTATAGACATTAATAAAAAATTTGCCGAAATAAAAGAGAGTCAATTAAGCGAAGTTGAAAAAGAGGTTTTGCAAGAACGGATAAAATATGCCCGTATCTGGCTGGAAAAATATGCCCCAAAAGAATCAGTTTATCACGTGGCTGATAAAATACCTGAGCAGGTCAAAAGCCTTTCCAACGACCAAAAAAAATACCTCATTAGCCTAATTAGCCTAATTAGCCAAAAAAAATGGCAGCCCGATGATTTACAACAGGCACTTTATGAGACGGCCAAAAAGAACGGCCTTAATCCTAAAAAAGCCTTTCAGGCGATTTACCTCGTTTTAACCGGTAAGAGTTATGGCCCCAAGGCCGCTTGGTTTTTATTAGATCAGGATAAAGATTTAATTATTAAAAGATTTAAAGAGGTTAGTAAGTAAATTATTTTGTATTACTACACTAATACAGAGGAGATATGATGGATAGAGATAAATTAATCGCTTTTATTAATAAAACTCTTAAGGTGGAAAAAGATAAAGACCCATATTTATTTAATGGCGTTCAAGTTATTGGCAAAGATTCAGTTAAAAAAATTGCTTTAGGAGTTTCACCTAATCTTGAGTTATTTAAAAAAGCCGCTTCGTGGGGTGCGGATATGATTATTTTACATCATGGCCTTTTGGGACCAAAAAGTTCAGCCCCGATCACCAAAGTCTTAAAAAATCGATTAAAGCTTTTGTTTGATTATAATATCACCCTTTTAACTTACCATCTTTTTTTAGATAAACATGAAACCTTGGGCAACAATGCTCAAATAATCAAGCTTTTAGGGGCGAAGAGAGGGGAAAAGTTTGGTTATTTAGATAAAATTGACTGGGGATGGGAAGCTATTTTTTCTAAACCGGTCAGTGTTGAAGATTTTATTAAAAGATGTAAAAAACTTTTTGGTTCAGGAATAAAAATCTTTAAATATGGTCCTCAGACAATTAAAAAATTCAGCGTTGTTTCCGGCGGCGGCCCTTATCTTTTAAATGAGGCAGTAGATAAAAATTTGGATGTCTATATTACCGGTGAACCGCGAGAGTCCACCGAGGCTTGGGCTAAAGAGGCCGGGATTCATTTTATTTATCTCGGTCATTACAACTCAGAGAAATTTGGCATCCAAGCCCTAGGAAAAGTTTTAAAAAAGAAATTCCCTGATTCACAAATTAAATTTTTCGACATTCCCAACCCTTTATAAACAAGATAACAAGATGATAGGACAACAAGGAACAATCAGACTATTCACTATTATCTTATTATCCTGTTATCCTAAATATTATGATTTCGAGAAAAAAAGCCCTAGAATTACTTAAAAAATACATTAAAACCCAAAATACCATCAAACATATGGTGGCGACTGAGGCGATTATGCGGGCTTTAGCTGATTACTTTCTTGACAAAGGTGAAATTAAATCTAGCAAAGAAGAATCTCGTGCTGAGCTTGTTGAAGTATGGGGTTTGGCCGGCTTACTCCATGATTTAGATTATGAAAGCATCAATCAAGAAACCTATAAAGGTCACGCTTTAAAAGGGGTAGAAATTTTAAAGGGAGAAGGAGTTGATTTACCAGATTCAGTTTACCAAACAATTTTAGCTCACAATTATGACCGTTTAGGTGAAAAATATACGCCTAAAAATAAAAGAGATTGGTCGCTTTTTATCGCCGATTCTTTAACTGGTTTAATTGTGGCTACGGCCCTAGTTAGACCTTCAAAAAAAATAGCTGACGTAAAGCTTAAATCTTTAAAAAAGAAATTTAAAGAAAAATCTTTTGCTAGGGGAACAAGGAGAGAAGATATTCAACTTTGTGAAGAAAAGTTAGGGATCCCTTTTGATGAGTTTTTAGAAATAGGACTGAAAGCCATGCAAGGAATTAGTGATGAGTTAGGATTGTAAGTTTGGTAAAATAAAAAACAGAAATAAGAAATAAGTTCATTAAGTCATTAGTTAATAGTAATTCTATTATGTTAGACCTTAATTTTATTCGCGAAAATCCAGAAAAAGTTAAAAAGGCTTGTAAGGGTAAAGGGATAAGGCCTAAAATTGTTAATGAATTATTATCTATAGATAAAAGACATAGAGAAAATAGCGGGATACTAGAAAAAGATAGACATGATCTTAATGAAATTACAGAAAAATTTGAAAAAGAAAAAAATGATAAGAAAAGGTTAAAACTTCGTGCTTATGTTCAGAAAGTAATTAAACCAAATATTAATAAATTAGAACCTCAAGTTAGCAAGGATAAAGAGAAGAAAGAAAAACTTCTTCTTCAAATCCCCAATCTTCCTGCAGATGATGTTAAATTTGGTAAAGATGAAAGTGAAAATGAAGTAATAAAAACAGTTGGTAAAAAACCTAAATTTGATTTCAAACCCCAAGACCACCTGAGTTTAGGAGAAAAATTAGGCCTAATTGATGTTAAACGGGCCGCCAAAGTTTCCGGAACCAGATTTGGTTATTTAACTAATGAAGCGGTTTTATTAGAGTTCGCTTTAATTCAGCATGGCTTGGAGATTTTAATTAAAGAAGGATTTATTCCAGTTATTCCTCCTGTTTTAACTCAAGTCTCTGTTTTTCATAAACTCGGTTATTCTCAGCACGGTGGCAATGAAGATTATTACTTGGTTTATGATCCGAAAAAAGAAAAACCTTCTGAAGAATCAAACTTTTATCTCATTGGTACAGCCGAACATGCTTTAGTACCGATGCACAAAGATGAACTTTTTAATCTAAAAGACTTGCCTCGTCGTTATGTTGGTTTTTCTTCTGCTTTTCGCCGCGAAGCTGGCAGCTATGGCAAAGATACTAGGGGTATTTTTAGAGTTCATCAGTTCGATAAGTTAGAAATGGTTTCTTTTATTGAACCTCAACCTGATTCGGACAAAAAAGAACATGAATATTTGCTTTCTCTAGAAGAAAAAATCGTTCAAGGATTGGGTTTGCCTTACCAAGTAGTGAAAATGTGTTCTGGAGATTTAGGTCATCCGGCCGCCAGAAAATATGATATTGAATGTTG
Source organism: uncultured Pseudomonadales bacterium (assembly GCA_964589815.1). Lineage (GTDB taxonomy): Bacteria > Patescibacteriota > Microgenomatia > UBA1400 > UBA1400 > CAZPUR01. The sequence goes on along the minus strand of CAZPUR010000006.1, from coordinate 19,297 downwards.
GTTTCCTTCAGAAAAACGTTATCGCGAAACTCACTCTTGTAGTACTTGTACTGATTATCAGAGTCGGGCTTTAGATATTAAATATAGGAAAAAAGATGGCAAGACAGATTTTGTTCATGTTTTAAATGGAACAGCAATTGCTATTGGCAGGACAATTTTGGCTCTTTTGGAAAATTACCAGCAAAAAGACGGCTCAGTTAAAATTCCTCAGGTGCTCCAAAAATACGTGGGTAAAGAAATCGTTAGACCCCAATGAAAGCCTTAAGCTTTTTAATTCCTCAGAAACTAGAAGAAGTTAAATCTAACTATAACGGGAAAATTGAAGTAGTTGAGGTTTTAGGCAAACCGAGGATTATTGTTGATAATCTACTCCAATCAGGCGGGATGATGGAATTGATTTGGAAAAAAGCAATAAAGAAAATTTCCAATTTCCATCCGCCAGCTGGCGGACCAATTTCCAATGTTTTAATTCTTGGTTTAGGAGGAGGCTCGGCCGCTCAATTAGTCAATCAATATTTCCCCAAAGCTAAAATTATAGGAATTGAAATTGATCCGGTGGTGGTTAAATTAGGAAAAAAATATTTTGGTTTGGATAAAATAAAGAACTTAAAGATTATTAATCAAGATGGGATTAAATTTATTAGTCATCATTCTTCAGAGAGTAATCAATTTGATTTGATTCTGGTTGATTTATATTTAGGGGGCTCTTTTCCTAAAAAAGCGAGTTCTAAAGAATTTTTTAAAAATCTTAAGAAAATTTTATCTCAGAGGGGATTGGTGATTTTTAATCGTTTATTTTATAAAGAACATAGGCAATTAACAGAGGAATTTATTAAAAAACTGGATCAATATTTTTCGAAGATAGAATTAATCAGAGCCTGGTCAAACCTTCTGATTATTTGTTTTGTTTAATAATTTTATATCCTATAGTTTGAATTTTAGATAAAACGTAGTATACTCCGCCAGTATGAAGGAAGAAATAAGTACAGGTTTAAAGTTATTAGGAGTTTGGGGAAAAGTAGGTTTTTCCTTAATGCAGACAGAGATTGCTTTAGTTGACTCAAGAAAAAGAGTGGAGTGGATGGAGAGAGAAACTGTAGGTGCCATGCGATCAATGGAGGCAAAAGGCATTGGGTTAACAGGTGGACAAAGAGGATTTATAGATACTACTGACCCACTTTCTCGCGCTTTAGTTGATGAAGAGAGAGCTTCTGTTAAAGCTTTAAGGGAAGCTGGAACAATAGACACCCAAAGTGTACCTGTTATACTTCGGAGATGTGAGCTTCTTTTGTCGGATTCAGAAGGGGTGCTAGAAGAAATGGAAGCACAAAAAGAAAATTTGCAAGGGACAACAGGACGTTTATGGGGTGTAACGGAGAAGTGGCTGGAATCATTGTAAGCCTTCTTTTAAGAGAAAATTATCAATTTTTATTTTAACTTCCAAAAAAACCATAATTTGGTATAATTTAATATTATGGGATTAAAGGAGACACTAACTACTTTAGGCGATTTTGGTAAGGCGAGTATCCTAAGTGTGAGATTAAAAGAAAAGGCAGTTGATACGACTGAGTTTTTAAGACAGACAGAAGAGATGGGCCTTAAATTAACAGATGGTCAAAGGAATCTTATCGACCGGACTGATCCAGTATGTCAGGCTTTATTAGCACTTTACTCAGGCGAAGAAGACGATACTTCATTTTTAAAAGAGATAGCCTTCAGTAATCCTTCAGCAAGCCTTCCAATTGTTCTGAGAAGGCTAGAAATTCATAAAGATTTATGTCTTAAGACATCAGAGGAGCTTCTAGATTTTTTTGGTGATTTATAAGCATAAGAGAGGTTGAAGTCCACCATTTCTTTCCCCTTCTTTCTTAATAGACTGATATAATATAATAGATTTATGTTCAAATTTTTATCCAAGCTTTTAGATAGCAATGCCCGGGAACTCAAAAAACTTGAGTTTGTGGTACAGGATATTAATAATCTTGAACCGGAAATGCAAAAACTTAAAGATAAAGACTTTCCTAAAAAAACCCAAGAACTTAAAGATAGGCTCGCCTCGCGTCGAAGAGGGTTAAAATCAGGCAAGTCTTTAGATGATATTCTTCCTCAGGCCTTTGCTTTAGCTCGGGAGGCGATTAAAAGAACCGTGGGCGAACGGGCCTTTGATGTCCAATTGATAGCGGCCATTGCCCTTCACCAGGGCAAAGTGGCCGAGCAAAAAACTGGTGAAGGTAAAACTTTATCAGCCGTAATTGCCGCCTATCTTAATGCCCTTGAAGGAAAAAATGTTCATATTGTTACGGTCAATGATTATTTGGCCCGCCGGGACACTGGTTGGTATGGCGTGGCTTTAAATCTTTTAGGTCTTTCGGTAGGCTGTATTATTCATGAAAAAGGTTTTTTACTTGATTTAGACTATGAGGATAAAGAGGCTCAAGATGAAAGACTGGCGCATTTAAGACCAGTAGATCATCAAGAAGCCTATAAAGCTGACATTACTTATGGGACCAATAATGAGTTTGGTTTTGATTATTTAAGAGACAATATGGTTCAGGATTTAAAAGACTGTGCTCAACGTGGTCATCAATTTGCCATTGTTGACGAGGTGGACTCGATTTTAATTGATGAAGCCAGAACCCCCCTAATTATTTCTATGCCGGATATGGAACCGACTCAAAAATATTATGATTTTGCTCGTTTAGTCAAAGAATTAAGCCCGGACACAGACTATGTCATTGATGAAAAATTAAAAACCGCTAATTTAACTGAGCACGGTATCACCAAGGTGGAGAAAAAACTGGGAGTTAAAAATTTATATGAAAAAGACTTTGATACCATTAAACATATCGAAAATGGCCTGAAAGCTAAAACTCTCTATTTACGCGATCGGGACTATGTAGTTAAGGAAGACCAAGTGATTATTGTGGATGAATTTACCGGCCGTTTAATGCACGGCCGCCGCTGGTCAGAAGGTCTACACCAGGCGGTGGAAGCTAAAGAGAATGTCAAAATTCAGCAAGAATCCCGAACTTTAGCGACCATTTCTTTCCAAAATTATTTTAGGATGTATCAAAAATTGGCCGGTATGACCGGCACCGCCGCCACCGAGGCCGAAGAATTTAAAAAGATCTATAATTTGGAAACTTTGGTTATTCCCACTAACGAACCAGTGATTCGTCAAGACAATGCTGATGTGGTTTACAAAACCACCAGAGCCAAATATACGGCTGTGGTTGACGAAATTGAGAAAAAATATAAAAAAGGCCAGCCTGTTTTATTGGGCACCACCTCCATCGAGAAAAATGAAATGATTCATGGTCTTCTACAAAGAAGAAAAATTCCTCATCAGGTTTTAAATGCCAAACAACATGAAAAAGAAGCCATGATTATTGCCGAAGCAGGCAAATTAGGTAGCGTCACCGTGGCCACTAATATGGCTGGACGAGGAGTAGATATTGTTTTAGGCGGCGCTTTTCCTGAAGATCGGCAGAACAAAAAAGCCATGGCTGACTGGCAAAAAGAACATGACCAAGTAGTTAAATTAGGTGGTTTGCATGTGATTGGCACCGAACGTCATGAATCGCGACGCATTGATAATCAACTTCGAGGTCGGGCCGGCCGGCAGGGTGATCCTGGTTCTTCCCGATTTTTTGTGGCCTTAGATGATGATATTATGCGTCTTTTTGGCGGCGACCAGGTGGCCAAACTAATGACTATCTTTAAAATGCCGGAAAATATTCCTTTAGAGCATATGATGGTTAGCCGGGCGATTAAACAGGCTCAAGTCAAAGTCGAAGGCTTTAATTTTGATATGCGCAAACATGTGGTCGAATATGATGACGTGATGAATAAACAAAGGGAAATTATTTACGGCAGAAGAAGGAAAATTTTAGAAATGAAAGCAGACTCTTTAAACCTTAAAGAAAAAATCTTAACCAATCTTCAGCGAGAGGTAGAAACAATAGTTAGCGCCAATCTGGATGAAAAAGGAGAGATTGATAATCAAAAGTTAGTGACGGAGTTTATTAACTTAATCCCTTTTGATCCTAACTCGCAAAAAAGAATCAAGACTCAGCTTGAAAAATTAAAAACCAAGGGCAAGATAGAAGAATTTTTAAAAGGGGTGGTGGAAAAAACTTATTCCTCAAGAGAAAAACAACTGAGTAGTGAAACTGTGCGCCGGATTGAACGTTTAGTTAGTTTAGCCACCATTGATAAGCTTTGGATGGATCACTTGGATGCTAATGATGATTTAAGAGAGGGAATTGGTTTGCGGGGTTATGCCCAGCGTGACCCTTTGGTGGAATATAAAAAAGAAGCTTTTGATATGTTTGAAAGACTGATAGGCAATATTGATTACGAAGTTAATCATCGGATTTTCCGGATTCAACCTGCTAATCAGCCGATGCCGACTATTGTTCCAGAAATGGCCCAGACCAATATTGATGAGCAAGATGGCATGGGTTTACAAGTAAAAAATGCTTTTCAAAAACAGGCAGAACAAACTTCCCAAACAATAACTTCAATCCGCCAGCCGGCGGATAAACCGGCGGTTAAAAACCGCAATCCTCAAACCGGTAAAAAAATCGGCCGCAATGACCCCTGCTGGTGCGGAGCGAAGAAGGCGGATGGTTCACCCATAAAATACAAACATTGTCATGGTCGATGAGTATAAAGTCATTTGACTAAGAGAAGCCCTGCTAATTTCTGACAGCGAACACGGCTAAATAGCAGAATGAGCGAGTCAAGAAATTTTGTAGGGCGGGAGTGGAAAAAAATTCAAAAAATGTCACGGCAGATGATTAAGAAAATTAAAGAGCTGGTTTATCAAGCCTGCCAGAGAAAGACTAATTATTATGGTCCTAATATTTGGGAGCATATGGAATTAGTAGTTAAGAATGGCAAAATGTTGGCCAAGAAATTAGATGCTGACGAAGAAATTGTAGAAATTGCCTCTTGGCTGCATGATTATGCGGCTATTAGCAATCGCAAATGGAGACTTGACCATCATATTTATGGGACTAAATTGGCAGAGGCATTATTAAAGAAATTTGGCTATCCAAATAAGAAAATTGAACAAGTTAAGCACTGCATCTATGCTCACCGCGCTAGTAAGAAAATTCCCAGAAGAACTTTAGAAGCCAAGATTGTTGCCAGCGCCGATGCCATGGCTCACTTTAGCCACTTGGCTGGCCTTTTCTACTTAGTTTATCAGAGAAAAAGAATGGACTTAAAAAAAGGTAAAAAGTGGGTTTTGGCCAAACTGGAACGCAGTTGGCAAAAACTTATGCCTGAAGCCAAAAGTATGGTGAGAGTAAAATACCAAACGATTAAACATTTACTTTATTAACTTAAACTCTGTGAAAAAAATAAACATTCTTTACAAAAAGGATCTGCTTTTTGGCAGTTTCGAAGCTCCAAATAAATATTTTGCTTTAGTTATTTTTGCTCACGGATTACTTTCTGGTGTAGAAGAAAGTCAAAGGTTTTCGTTTGCCAAAAAAATCTTTCATAAGAACAAAATTGCTACTTTAGGGACATATTTTCCTGGTCATGGTCCAAGAAAAAACGAGAAATTTTCCATAAAAAAAAGCATAAAGACCATGGAAAAAACCATTGATTACGTTCCTAGAATCAGCAGACCTGTCCCCGTTTTTCTATTAGGGATTTCTACGGGAAGCTCGATAGCCCTTTGTATGAAAAGAAGTTATTTTAAGAAAATATTGGGGATGGTTTTGTTTTCTTTAATTCTTGATTTAGGCGTTTTTAAGAATTTTAAGTTTAACTGGAAACATTATCATCGTTGGAAAACTTATGGATACTCGGATAAAACAGCAGAAACAATGTTTAGAAATTTGAGTGAAGAAAG
>CAZPUR010000006.1:7216-13328 GCA_964589815.1 uncultured Pseudomonadales bacterium | reverse complement strand
TGGCTAAAAATTCAAATTAGGCATCCTGTCTAATTTTTTTATATTTTTTACAAAATCTCCTCTTTTGGCTTGAAAATAGGCACAGACGCCAATCATAGCCGCATTATCAGTGAATAATTTTCTTGAGTAGGGAATAAAAACTGGCAAATTAAATTCTTTACCTGTTTTTCTGACTGCTTTTCTAATTTTTAAATTAGAAATGACTCCTCCCCCTAAAACAATTTGCTTTGGTTTTACTTTTTTAATCGCCCGTTTTAATTTTATAATTAGAGCCTCAATCACCGCCTTTTCAAACGAAGCACAAAAATCAGCAGTAAAATACTTTAAGCTTTTGGCTTTTGGCTTTAAGTTTTGTATTTTATACAAAGCTGCTGTTTTCAAGCCGGAAAAACTGAAATTTAATCCGGGAGAATTTTTCATCGGCACGGGTAAATCATAAATTGGCTTGCCTTTAATGGCCAGTTGAGAAACAATTGGTCCACCCGGATAACCAAGGTCAAGCATTTTGGCCACTTTATCAAAAGCTTCACCAGCCGCATCATCCAAAGTCTCTCCTATTAGCTTATATTCCCCAATTTTTTCCATTAAAACCAGTTGGGTGTGGCCGCCGGAAACTAAAAGACCTAAAATAGGGAACTGTGGTTCAGTATTAGCCTTGGTAAAATTATTATTTCCCGTAGAATTCTTAGCTAAACTTGAAAGTAAATGTCCTTCCATGTGGTTAATCCCGATGATCGGTTTTTGCCACTTTTTAGCTAATTCTTTAACTTTAGCAATGCCGACCTCCAATGCTGGGGCTAGACCTGGACCAATAGTGACAGCTAAAGCATCTATTTGAGGAGGTGTGGATAAGAATTGAGGATGGAGATGAGATTTTTTTAAAGCTTCATTAATAACTGGTGCAACCATCCGTTTATGTTCTCTTTTCGCCAAGTGAGGTACGACCCCGCCCCATTTTTTATGGATTTCTACTTGGGAAGAAATAACATTGGCCAAAACCTGGTCATCTGCAGTTACCGCCGCTGAAGTTTCATCACAAGAAGTATCAATACTCAAAATAACGTAGTTATTTTTCATAAATCCCAAATTACAAATCTCAAATTCCAAATAAATTCTAATATCAAAATTCTAAATTCTAAACAGTTTTGAATTTCGACCATTTGTATTTAGATATTGTTTGTTATTTGGTACTTGATACTTGTGATTTGTTTAGGTCAATTAGAATAATTAGAACAATTAGGTTAACTTCTTATTTATACTTGATTTTTCTTTTATTTTCATTGAGATAATCAATAGTTATCCATACTATTTTCATCCCCCTATTCTTCCTCTCTATTTTCTCCAAAATAGGCCTCACTTTTTCTAACCATTCAATGGCAATGACATTGCCTGGTTTTAACATTTTATTTAGCCCCAAATCTAAAAGTTCTTTTCCTTTTTCCATTCTCCAGGTGTCAATATGATATAGTATACCTTCTGACCAGAGATATTCTCGCATTAAAATATAAGTAGGCGAGGGAACATTAGTTTTTATTCCCAATCCTTGAGCCAAACCCTTGATAAACTGAGTTTTACCGGTTCCTAATTCGCCTTGGAGAGCAAAAATCAGAGCTTTATTTCTCAATTGGTTTTTAAATTTATTAAAGATATTTTGAGCGATTTTTTTAGTTTCTCCTTCTGAATGAGAAATAAAATATTGGCCTTTAATTTGAGGAATAGTGATTTCTCCTTTTCTCAAGAGGGTTAATTCATTTAAAGTAGTATCCACGATACTGGAAACTGGACGATAGGGTAGTTTCCCAGCATCTAAAATTAAATCGATTAATTTTTGAGCTTTTGTACTGGTATATTTTAATAGACTTTCTATTGAATAGGGTGAAGGTTTGTAAGAAGTATTGGCAGAAGTAGCGGTGATAGGCTTATTCAATAATTTAATTAATTGAAGTATGAGAGGATAATCAGGAATTCTAATGCCTAAAGTTTTTGTTTCACTTTCTAATTCAGGGATTACTTTAGCTTTACCCTTGGAAACAACAGTTAAAGGTCCAGGTAAAAAGTTTTGATAAAGATTATTGGCGGTTTGATTGATTTCCACATATTTTTCGGCCATTTTTTTATCACTGACTGCCACGGAAATAGCTTTATTTTCTCTTTTTCCTTTATAATCAAGCAATTTTTGTACTGCGTAAGAATTAGTAGCATCCACAGCAACACCATAACAAGTTTCGGTGGGATAGATAATCAAACCACCGCTTTTCAAAACTTTAACCGCTTCTTTTATTACTTTGGCTGGCGTTGTTTTTTTAAGATTAATAATTTTCATTTTTATTCTCATATGATATCATAATAGGGGAAAAAACGCTTTGCTTGCGTTTTAAATTCTTATGAAGATAATAAAAATTGGTGCGGTTTGGTGTTCCGGCTGTCTGGTAATGCGGCCTCGTTGGCAGGAGATTGAAAAAGAAAATCCGTGGTTGAAAACCGAGTATTTGGATTATGATCAAGATGAAGAAAAAGTAAAACGATTAAAAGTCAAAAGCGATCGTTTACCGGTCTTCATCTTTTTCGATAAAAAAGGAAAAGAATTTCTGCGTCTTTCAGGCGAATATTCTAAGGATAAATTAATAGAAATTGTTAATCAAAATAAAGAGAAATGAAGAAACTCATTAAATTATTGTTTCATTGTTTCATTGTTTCATTGTTGTTTTTTGTTTTGGTTAATCCAGTTAGGGCGCAAGGAAAAGTTAATATTTACTTTTTCTGGAGCAAAAGCTGTCCTCATTGTGCCCGGGAAAAAGTTTTTTTAGAAAAAGTAGTCAAAAAATATCCTCAAGTTGAATTGAAAAGCTTAGAAATCTCAACTTCTGGAAATATTACGCTCTGGCAAAAAGCAGGGGAAAAACTTAACACCGAGATTGGGCCTACTCCCTTTACGGTTATTGGTGAACACTATCTGGTTGGTTATCTTAATGATGAAACGACGGGTAAACAGATAGAGACGATTATCGAACATGCTTTACAGGATGGTTGTCCGGATATTTTACAAGAACAGGTCGATTCAGAAGCTTGTCAGCCTCAATCAAAAAATATTACTGAAACAATTAAATTACCTCTTTTAGGAGAAATCAAAACCAGAAATGTTTCCTTGCCGGCCTTAACCCTAGTGATGGGATTATTGGATGGTTTTAATCCTTGTGCCATGTGGACGCTTTTATTCCTTATTAGCTTGCTTTTGGGCATGAAGGACAGAAAAAGGATGTGGATTTTAGGTATCGCTTTTATCATTACTTCTGGTTTAGTCTATTTTCTTTTTATGGCCGCTTGGCTGAATTTCTTTTTACTGATTGGTTTTATTTTTTGGGTGAGAATTATTATTGCTTTAGTTGCCTTAGGGGCTGGTGGTTATAGTTTGCGTGATTGCTGGAAAAATAAAAGCGGCGGTTGCGAAGTAGTTAAAGACGAGAAAAGAAAGCAGGTTTTTGAAAAAATCAGAAATATCACTCAAAAAAAAGACTTTCTCTTAGCTTTAGGAGGGATTATTCTTTTGGCTTTGGCGGTTAATTTAGTGGAGCTAGTTTGTTCAGCCGGTTTACCAGCGATTTACACCCAGGTTTTGAGTATGAGTTCTTTGACTCCTTGGCAATACTATTTCTACCTTTTAGTCTACATCTTTTTCTTTATGCTCGATGACTTATTTGTTTTTTTTACGGCCATGATTACTTTAAAAGCAGTGGGGATTGAAAGTAAATATGCTCGTTTTTCCCGTCTATTTGGAGGAATAATTATGATAGCAATAGGGATTTTACTTCTCTTTAAGCCTGAATGGTTAATGTTTGGTTAGTTTTCTTCTATTCTAGGAGTCGGCAAAGCCGGCTTTATGTTTGTGTTAAAATTGATTTGGTTTTAAAAAGCTCATCTTTATGAATGAAACAGTTAAAGCAGTATTGATTTTGAATTTATTCTATTTTCTATTTTTCTTCTATGCTTTTGGTGTTTTTTGGCAGGGTTTAGTTTTTAAAGGAAGTTTTATTAATTATCAAGAACTTTTTGAACCTGTTTTTTACTTTTTTACTATGCTTATTTCCCATCTTTATCTTTTTAAAACAATATTTTCTTTAAAAAAGGCAAATAAATTTTTTAATGAAAAAAGATTATTAATACCGTCTTTTATTTTATTAATTATTTTAGGTGTTGGTTCAGGAATTCATACTGTAGCTCAGATGCTAGAAGATTCTTTAGGGAAAACGAGGCAAGGCCTTATTTATAAAATAGCTTTTTTCCTAGATGAATATCCGGGTCATTATTTAGTAAGTATGCCTCTTTTTATACTTATGTTTTTTCTAAGCTTACTTGAACTTAACAGAAAGAAAAGTATCTTAAAAAAGTTTGAAAAAACTATTCTTACAGTTCTTAGTTTATTTAATGGAGTAATTATGGTGATTGGTGGTTTTGAGGGCGGTAGCCAATATATTGTTTTATTTCCCTTGGTTTTTTATTTAGCTTTAAGAGTCTTAAGCATTGTTAAAAAGTATAACTTAAGTTTATGGAATTATCCTTTTTCGTTTTATTACCTTTTTTCTATGTTAATTTTTCTTTTTCTAACTCCTGTTTTTGGATTTATTTATGGTTTTAATATTCAGCCAGAAGCAGACCTAGGGTGGAGTATTAATTTGCAAAAATAAAATAATAGCATTTGTTTCAGCTGTCTTCCTTTTTCCGAGCCTGGCTCGGTTTACTCTTGACGAAAGTAGTATTTTAGAGTTTAATTTCATTAATGCCACCAAGAAAAGTAATTTTAGCCACTGGCGAGACCTATCATATTTTTAATCGCAGTCTTCGACAAATACCTATATTTACCAATAAAAGAGAATTCGCTTTATTTCTAATGGCGACAAGATATTATTTACAACCTAATCCTCCTGTTAAGTTTTCGCTTTACCGTCAGCAACCAAGCAAGTACAAAATTGATCTTAGCAAGAAATTAGTTAAAATTATTGCTTATTGTTTAATGTCTGATCATTATCATTTTATACTCACCCAACTTGAAGAACAGGGAATTAAAAAATTTATTCATCGATTAGCTACAAGTTATTCTCACTACTTTAACATAAAATATGAACAAAAAGGATCGGTTTTTGAAAGTAAATTCAAAGCAGTTAGAGTGAAAAGCGAAGAGCAATTAATACACTTAAGTCGTTATATCCATTTAAATCCAGTTACTAGTTATTCAGTTGAAGACCCCGCAAAGTATAGCTACTCTTCTTATAAAATTTATCTTAATAAAGAAACTTCTGATTTTGTTGATGCTTCTGATGCCTTAGTAGACTTTCAAACTCCTAAACAATATGAAAAATTTGTTCTAAATCAAAAAGATTACCAGAGAGAGTTAAGAACTATAAAACACCTTGTTTTTGAATAAATTTTTGAAGAAAAATCCAGGTTCGTCTTGAGAATTCCGAGCCAGGCTCGGAATTCTCCGGCTTCTTTTTAAACCTGAGAAGTTTTTTCTTCTATTCTAATTGCTTTTCCTTCAATTAAAGCCTGACCGATTTTTTTCCTAGCTGTAGTAAGAATTCTTTGAAAAGTGCTTTGGGAAATTTTCATTTTTTTAGCGGCTTCAATTTGTTCCAAACCAGTAAAATCAGCCAACCTGACGGCTTCCAACTCATCAGGTTCTAGATTGATTTCTTCCAAAAAACGCAGGGGAACACCGCGCGGCTTAAAATAAGTTACCCCTGGTTTAAAGCTGACTCGTCTAGGTATTCTGGGTCTAACCATGTTAGTCTATTTTAACTCTTCCGCTTCTTTTTTAACATCTTCCAACTCTTCTTCCAGAGCCTTTTTGTAGTCGACAAGAGCTTTTTTCTGATCCATTTTGGTTTGAGGCCAACTCCAGCCAAAATAACGGCCTAAGCCTCGACCCATACCGAATCTTCGTCTCCAACCTAAACCTAGACCGCAAGGTCCAAAACCTCTACCGGTTTGCGGACCCATGCCCATGGGACCGCTTCCATCAAATCCTGGCATATCTTTCACCTCCCTTCAGATATACTCACTCTTTAATTATGAATATATACCCATTATAAAGGGGAGAGGGGAGTTTGTCAAGCCC
>CAZPUR010000006.1:0-7116 GCA_964589815.1 uncultured Pseudomonadales bacterium | reverse complement strand
AGTAATTGAATTTTTGTCTCTGGGAGACAAAAGCATTTTTTCTTGGCTAATTGGCCAGTCAATGGCCAAATCCGGATCAAAAAGAGAAATAGCCCGATCATCCTCAGGCTTTCTTTCCTGATAAAGTTTATCCACCAGATAAAGATAGTCAACCGGGCCTTTTAAAACGCAATAAGCATTGGCAATGCCCTGCGAAACAAAAATTGACCCGGGTAAAGCTTTTTCATCATTGCCCAGCAAAAAATATTCTTTTTGTTTGAAAGTGGCTGATTCAGGTCGGATATCAACTAAGGCACAAAAAGCCAAACCGCGACTGACTTTGATTAACTTATTCCAGGCCTCGGCATGAAAACCTCGGGTTACATAACTAACAGAATAAGCATGATTAATCTGTTTAATTTCAAAATTAAAACCCAAAAGTTGGTTTAATTCCGGCAAATGAACTATTTCAGCAAAAAAGCCGCGTTCGTCCTCAAATTTATTGGGAGCCAAGTAATAAAGACCTTTGATTTTGGTTTCAAAAATAAATTTGGACAATTGTTTTTTAGGTTGATAGGTATTCATTTGATTAAACAAATTTGAGCTAATTTTTCAAATCGTTCAGGTAAAAGATGCTTAAAAAATTCTTTTTGTTCCTCTTCTGGTAAACTTAAACCCTCCTGCCAAAGAGCCCGGCCGACCAAAAAACCAGAAGCCCCACCTTCCATTACTATTTTAAGTCTTTTGATGAAAAGGTCAAAATCAACTCCGGCAGAAAGTAAAATCCAAGGGATTCTTTTAAGCATCTTGGTTATTTTTTGACAAGCTTCTATTTTTTCCGGGTATTCTAATTTAAAAACGTCGGCGACTATTTTTTCTTTTAAAAACATTTCCAGCGATTTAAGGACTAAATCTGACTTGGCTATTGGCTTATTTTCTAAATTATAAGTGACGATTTCCAAAAAAAATGGCAGCCCGTTTTTCCTACAATCAAATAGGGCTTTTTTGGCGATCTCCATTTGGGCAGGAGCGGTTTTAACTCGAGGATTAAAATAAAGCAGTAATTTAACCCCCTGAGCCCCCCATTTTTTCAATTGAGAGACAGAGTATTTGACTCGGGTGATTCTTTCCTGGTTTTTTTCCTGATAGCCGGTTTCTTCCAGACATAATAAGAATGGTTTTTGATTTAAACTTTTATTTTCTCTTAAGGCTTGGTGATAGCTGGAAAGACCGTAATCAGGGTCGATTAAAAAACCACTGAATTGATTGGCTAAATTAGCCATAATTTTAGCCTTAAGATTAATGATTAACTGAGAATTGACTTGCTCAGGAGTCTGAGGATTAATCAGTTTTTTAAAACTAGTTCTCTGGTCCAAGGCCAGCATTAAATATTTAGCTTTTTGGGTAAATCTTTTAGTGTCCATTTTAAAGCTTATTATAGCTTAAGAAGAGCTGATTTAGAAGTTGAAAAGTTCGGGCACTTGTTCGTGCCAATCCATCAGCAAGGTTCCCATATCCATGACAATCCAGAGGCCGCCAATTTTTTGTAAAACCACGCCTGCTCCTTCAGCCGAACCAGCCGGAATAGGGTCAACCTGGACTAAAGCATATTCGTCTCTGTTTTTTTTAACCTGACTACTCAGGGTGAGGGAAAATTTTTGGTCTGGAGCAGAATGAGATTGGACATAGCGATAAGCAGCATCCAGAATTTCTTCTTTCTCCGAGGTGGTTTTTGGTTGGTAGCTCGGTTGAGGACTGGGTTTAGTTTGAGTTTTCTTAGGGGTTTGACTGGGACTAGGCTTAAGCGGACTAAGTGGTTGGCTAGGTAAAATCAGCGCTGGTTTTTCCGCAGGTAAAACCTTTTTGATTAAAAATAAAATAATAGTAATGAGACCCAGGACTAAAACCAGAATTAACAGAATTTTAATCACCAGGTCTAAATCAATGGAGTAAGTTTTGTTTTTTTTAGTCATTAAAACCGGTTTTCTTTAAATTTTCCACCTCAGGGTCTTGAATTCTTTTTATTTCTGCAAAATCTGTACCATTCCATTTTAACCAAACTTTAGACCATAAAGAAGGACAGCAATTAGGGTCTTCCGGTTGGTATTCCGGGATTAAAAGCCAAACTTTGTCTTGAGTGATGCCGCCTTCTCCATGAGGAGCAGGCCCAAGACTGGCCAGTTTGACCAATTCTTTGGCTTGATTCAGACCAAAAATATGGATGCCAAACCACATGCCGCTACCGGTGCTTCTGGTTTTAACCAAAACATCACCAATACCATCTCCAGTTAAATCAGCGACTAAAAATTGATTCAAACTTCGGCCAAAACTCAGAGAAGACTCGACTTCTTCATATAAAGTAAAACCTTCTAAAGGATGATTTAGAACCTCTTCCCACTGATTATCTTTTTGTTTAAAAATGGCCAAATAAACCCTAAAAAGCTTATGTTCACTGCCTTGGTCGTGATAAATAGCAATTAGTTCTTTTTTTTCATCTTGGTCAATATTCTCGATTTTGGTTTGGAGGTATTGACCGATCTCCGGATTTTGAGGTAAAGGAATCTGAACCACCTCAGACTCAGGCTCAGGGAGGGAAATTCTCTTTTGAGTTAAAAGGCTGATCATGAAACCCAGAAGAAAGATTAGTAAAGCCAGAAGTAAAATAATCAGGACTTTTTTATTCATTAATAAAATTAAAACCTTTTTTGCTTTTCATGTCAATTTTAAACTGCTAAAATATTAAGGTGATGAAAAAACAACAAAAGCTTTTGAGTTTAATTATTTTTATTTTTGGTTTAGCCTTGGTTTCATATTTGCTTTATCCGGAGAAATTTAAACTCATCGAAGATTGGGTTTTATTAAAAACTGGTTTGGGTGGGAGTCAAGAAGTGGTGCTGGGTGAGCAAGAGATTGGCCAGATAAATTTGCTTCAAGGATTATCCAGTCGCATTATGTCTGAGGAGTTAGTGAAAGAAACCACAGATAAGGTTAACCAAATCATTGGTGATAAAATCGAAGAAAACAAAGACCTGCCGGAAAAACTCAAGGAAAAAGCTAAGGAGGAAGTGAGAAAGCAAATCTATCAGGAAATTTGTGAGCAGTGGTTGGGGAAAGAGTAGCACTTTTGTGGATATGAATTTTTATTCGGTTAATTAACTCGCTTTAACGCTGTTTGCGAATTGCATTTGCAAGCTAACTTAGTTATAGTATTTACTCTGTCAATTTAGGACGCAAACAGCTAGCTCAAACAAAATTAACACTCATAAAAATTATATCCACAGCGTGCATAAAAAATTATGGATACTAGTAGAGATTTAAATACAGAGGATTTAAAGAAAAAACTAGAGGCTTTGGAAAAAAAGCTTAATTTGGTTGAGAAAAAAGCCAAAATTAAGGAACTAGAGGCTGAGGGCCAAAATCCCCAGTTCTGGCAGGACCATCAGCGGGCCGGTAAAACCATGCAGCAGCTGGCCGATTTACAGGAGACAGTTAACTTATTTGAGGAACTTTCTTCAAGTTTAACTCGGGATTTAAACCCAGCCGAATTAAAAAAAGTGAGTCAAGCCATCATTAAGCTGGAAAAACAGACTTTATTAAGCGGTCCTTATGATCAAAATGAGGCGCTTTTAGCTATCAGAGCCGGCCAGGGTGGCACCGAAGCCTGTGATTGGGCAGAAATGCTTTTTAGAATGTATTTTAAATACGGCCAAAACAAAGGCTGGCCGGTAGAGATTTTAGATGAAAGAAGGGGTGAGGAAGCGGGAATAAAAAAGATTGTTCTAAAAATTAAGGGTAATAGCGCTTATGGTTTGTTGAAAAGAGAAAAAGGGACCCATCGTTTGGTGCGCCAATCTCCTTTTAATGCGGATAAGTTACGTCAAACTTCTTTTGCTTCAGTTGAAGTTTTACCGGTGATTGAGGACACTAAAGAAGTAGAGATTAAAGATGACGAGATTGAATTTGAAACTTTCAGAGCTTCAGGTCATGGCGGCCAGAATGTCAACAAGGTCAGTACCGCCGTTCGTTTAAAACATAAACCCACCGGTCTGGTGGTAGAATCGCAATCCCAACGTTACCAAGAGCAAAACCGGAAAATTGCCCTGCAGATTTTAACGGCCAAACTTTGGCAGATTCAACAAGAGGCCAAAGAAAAGAAACTTAAAGAATTAAAAGGGGAGCATAAGGCTGCTTCCTGGGGTAATCAGATCCGTTCTTATGTTTTACACCCCTACAAAATGGTTAAAGACTTAAGAACCAAATATGAAGAATCAAACCCGGAGGCGGTTTTAGACGGCCATTTGGACGGTTTCATAGAGGCAGAATTAAAGCTGCTTGATTAAAAAGTTCATTTACTGGTATGATTATTTAATAAAGGAGGCAACAATATGTCTGAAGTAATAAAAAAAGTTGAAGATAAAATTGAAAAAATTGAGAAAAGTGAATTGGTTAAGGACTTTTCTTCTGGATTAGACCAGGTGAAAAAGGATCCTAAGAAAAGGCTAAAACTGATTATCTTTAGTCTTGTGGTAGTGGGATTGGGAGTGGGGACAGGTTATCTTCTTTCTCGGCAGGGAGGCGGTCCGACTCCCGTAGCCAGAGATATAGCTGAGGAAGAGATAAAAGCGGGCACAACCGTTGGCATCGCTGACGAAAAAACCTTTAAAGATTCAGCCGAAGGCAAATTAATCGCCGGTGGTTTAGATGGAGAAGGCTCACATTATTTAGAAAGGCCCGGCGGAGAAACCCAGAATGTTTACTTAACTTCTTCAATTGTGGATTTAGACAAGTTTGTCGACCGTAAAGTTAAAGTCTGGGGAGAAACTTTTGCCGCCCAGCAAGCCGGCTGGTTAATGGACGTGGGTAAATTACAAGTGATGGAGTAATCACAGGGATGATTATTTTTAATAAAGTCAGTAAAAAATTTAAGGATGGCAGCGTCGTTTTAGATGATATTTCTTTTTCGGTGGATAAAGGCGAATTTGTTTTTATGATTGGTCCTTGCGGCGCGGGCAAAACCACCATTTCTAGACTTTTAATCAGAGAGGTTTTGCCCAGCCGAGGCAAAATTTTTATTGACCACGAAGACATTACCCAAGTTAAGAAAAAACATATTCCTTTACTGCGCCGAAAGATTGGCACCGCTTTTCAGGATTTTAAAATCCTGCCCGACCGTACGGTCAGAGAAAATATTGCTTTAGCTTTAGAAATTACCAATAAAAAAGAAAAAGAGGTTCAAGAAAAGGTAGAGAAACTTTTATCTTTAGTAGGATTGGTAAACAAGGGCGATTATTTTCCGGCTGAGCTTTCCGGTGGAGAACTGCAAAGAGTGGTCATTGCCAGAGCTTTAGTTCATGATCCCAAAGTTCTGTTTGCCGATGAGCCGACCGGTAATTTAGACCCGGATACTGCTTGGCAGATTATTGATCTTTTAAAAACGATTAATCAGAAAGGAACGACAGTCATCGTGGCCACCCATAATGCCAGCATTGTTGATAATCTTTCTCAAAGAGTTATCCGTTTGGAAAAAGGCAGAATCAAAGAAGATAAAAAAGAAGGCAAGTATAAAGAGAGCGTAAAACACGAAAAAGAAAAACATGAGGAGAAAGATAAAATTAAGGTAAAAAAGAATCCGCCAGTTGGCGGACCTAAGAACAAGGAGAAAGATGTTAAAGAATAGTTGGAAACAAATCAGAAGAACGCCTTATCAGGCTTTGGCCGCTTTAATGGTGATGTTTCTCACCTTTTTTGCTTTATCTATTTTTACCCTGATTACTTTGGGTTCAATTAAGCTTTTAGCCCACCTTCAATCTGCTCCTCAAGTAATTGCTTTTTTTGAAAAAGGCAAGGATGTTCCTGAAGAAAAGATTAGTAAAATCAAACTAGAATTGGAACGAACCGGCAAACTGGCCAGTTTTAGATATGTTTCTGTTTATGAAGCCGAGGCAATTTATAAAGAAAAAAACAAGGACGACCCGCTTTTGCTGGAGTTAGTAGATTATAAAATTCTACCTCCTTCCATCGAGATTTCTGCCACCAATATTGATTCTTTGGTTGATTTAAAAGAAATTTTGGCTAAACAGGAAGGAGTAGAGGATATTGCTTTTTATGAAGACATAGTTTCTTCTTTATCCTCTTGGATCAAAAATATCCGCCTTTTTGGGTTGATTTTAATCAGTTATTTGTTATTACAGTCATTTTTGGTGGTTATCACCATTATTGGGATGAAAATTTTAGGCAGGAAAGAAGAAATTGAAATTATGAAACTAATTGGCGCTTCCAATGCTTTTGTCCGGGCCCCTTTTATTTACGAAGGAATTTTTTATGGTTTAACGGCGGCTTTTTCGGCCTGGGGAGTTACTTATATCTGTTTATTATACCTGACTCCGACTTTAGCCGAGTGGTTTGGCGATGTTTCCTTGCTCCCGACCTCTTTAACTTTAATGCTTCTGCTTTTAGGGGGCGAACTGTTAACCGGTTTACTCATCGGTTTTTTAGGCAGTTTAGTCGCCGTGCGTCGTTTTCTCCGTAAAGTGGCTTAAAATGAAAGTAAGCAAAATCATATTTGCCTTTTTTTTATCAATCTTGCTCTTTTTTTCTTTTAATTCTATTGGTTTAGCCGAAACCGAGGAGGAAAAGCAATTAAAAGAACTTCAAGAAAAAATTGAAGAATATCAGCGCAAGATTGATGAACTTCAAGGTGAACAGCAGACCCTTTCCTCAACCATTAATTATTTAGACAGTAAAGTTAGTTTAACCACCACGCAGATTGCCAAGACCGAGCAGCAGCTGAAAATTTTAATTGAAGAAATTGCCAAACTCTTAGTTAAAATTGATGTTTTAGACAAGTCCTTGGTTGATGTTTCTAATATTTTTAGCAACCGAGTTAAAGAGATTTACAAACGTAACCTGACAAACCCGCTTTATTTTTTATTTTCTTCTCATGGATTAACTGAATTTCTCTCCCGTATCCAGTATTTACGGATTGCCCAGCGCCATGACCAAGAGCTTCTTTTTCAAATGCAGGAAAGCAAGTTAAATTATGATGCTCAGAAAAAACTTAAAGAAGAAAAGCAAGCAGAAGAAGAGGAGTTGAAAAAGCAATTAGAGTCGCAAAAAGTAGTTTTAGCCCAGCAAAAA